>JBMFMQ010000089.1:0-6054 GCA_049970595.1 Candidatus Ratteibacteria bacterium
GAGATAACTAATGGGGTTTAGTAGATACTTACAAGATAAGATTGCAGTTGTTCTTGTTGGAAGAGAAAATGATAGTGAATTGGTAAATGTTTTAAATGATGTAAAATATGCTGAATTGAGGATAGATGAGTTTTTAAGAAATTATACTGAAGATGGACTTATTGAATGGATAAAAAAGGTAAGAATGATAGGAAGAAATGAAATAATAGGAACAGTAAGATGGTATAAAGAGGCAGGAGAAAACCCATTCTATATTCCTGATAAAAAAAGACTTGAAATTTATAGAAAAATAAGTGATTATGTTGATTTAATTGATGTTGAAATAAAAAGCAAGATATGTGAGAATGTTATTGAAATTGCAAAAAGTAAAAATAAAAAAATAATACTTTCATATCATAACTTCAAAAAAACACCTGATTATAAAATCCTTAAAAAAATTTTAAATAAAGGGAAAAAGAAAGAAACAGATTTTGTAAAGATTGCAACAAAAATAAATTCAGAAAAACACTTATTTACACTTTTAAAACTTACATATGACTATTCAAAAAAAATAAAAATGATAACTGTGCCTATGGGTGTTTCGTTAATTGAAAGGTTAATCCCCATTGCCTTTGGTTCTACACTTTCCTATGTCTCCTTACTTCAAAAAACAAGCCCAAACCAGCCCTCATATTACGATATTCAGCAATTCCTTAAATAATTTGACAAAATTATTTTTATGGCAGATATTATATAAGGAGAAATGAAATGCGTGAAATAAAAGAAGTTCTTGATAGATTCCCGATAGAATTAAAAGATGCAATTATAGAATTTTATGATTTTTTAAGGGAAGAATATATTATAAAAAGAGCAATAAAATCATTACCTGAAATATTAAAAAATAAATTCCAGATATCAATTGAAGAGCCACTTGTAAGAAAATTTATAAAATATAATGGAGAGAAAGAAGAATTGAATATTTATGGTAAAGGTAAAAAGGAATATGAAGATATAAGCATTATAGGAGAAGCAAAAGCAAAACTTTCAAAAAGGGATGTAGATAGATTTATAAAGAAGATAAATCGTCTTGAGAGTAAAGGGATAATATTTGGGGAAAAATTACTTCTTTTAATTACATATTCAGTAGAGCCAGAGATAGAGGAGTATGCAAAAACAAAAGGAATTGAAATAATCTGGTCATATATGTTATAATAAAACTTGACAGAAAAAAATTTTGTGATTAAAATATTGACAGATTGAAAATTTAAAGGTAAAATTAAATTGGCGGAGGGGAACGTTTTTTAAAAATAGGAGGGAAAAATGAAGAAATTTTTTATTTTTGTATTATTTGTTTTATCTTCTTTTCTTTTTGCTCAAACTTCGGGAAAAGTTTACACAATTGACAATAATGGGAATATTCAACCTGTTCTGCTTGCACAAATTAGATTTTGTGGGAAAAATGATGTGGCATATTCAAACTATTATGGGGAATATAGTTTTAATCCAGTACCAAATATTGAATTTTATATTTTAAAATCTACAAAAGATGGTCTGGTTCCAACATATACAATACCTACTCCATTATTTTTAGTTAAAAAATTTGGATATTTAAACACAATTTTAATGCTTCCAAATGAATATGCTCCTTCGTCTGGAAAATCACATTTAATTGTTTTAACTTTCCAGTATGATGAACAGAGCAATAAATTTGTGTTATTTTCTGGAGCAACTGCAAAGGTCTATGATAAAAACAATAACTTAATTTCTGGATATACAATAAAATATATAAAAATGATATTTGACCAGAATGGAGACCCTATCCAAATACAACTTGTTGATTCCCCTTCAAATGATACATATGGATATATTGTGTATAATCTTCCACCTTCAATCTATTTTGTTTCTGCACAAAAATCTGGAAATATTTTCAATACAAGACCTGTTTTTACATTTCCGAATTCAATAACATCAGGGACAGATATAGATGGTGTCTGGGTTGCTTTTGGAACAGGAAATTTAACTGGAAAATGTCTTGATATAGATAATGAACAACCTGTAAGTGGTGCAAATGTTAGTTTTATTGGACTACCCGGTTTTTCATCAACAACTTCTTCTGACGGCAATTTTACAATAAATAATATTCCATATCCATCAATTGGTATTTTAAAAATAAGTAAATCAGGATATAAAAATACATGTTATCCCTTTTTGATAGATGAAAATACAGATGCGGAGACATTGATGGTTGTAAGTAATGAGGGTTTTAATAAGGTAATGAATGATTTGAATTTGCAACCTGATTCAACAAGGGGAAATTTTGTAGGTGCTATTTTTGACTATTATGGAAATTCAATAAGAAATTTTGAGATTAAAGGACTTGATGAAACACAACAAGATTCTTCATTAACAGTTTATTATATGGATTCAAACGGAGAGAAATTTGACCCTTCTTTAACTAAAACAAGCGACCATAGTTTTTTCCTTCTGCCAAATTGTGAAGTAGAAAAACCAGTATATACAGAGTTGGCTCTTGTAGCCAAAAGTTTTTATAATTATGGATTTATTTTTACTCTTCCAGATTCTATATTTATAAACATGTTTGATTTTGATATACAAAAAGGGAATATTGAGATAATAAACCCTGGACAGGAAACTTTTAAAGTTGTTAATTCAAATGCTTCTGATGTAGTTGCTTTAAAATTTAATTTAAATGAAACAACTAACTATGAAAATATTAATCTTCAAACTGATACAATTATAATAAAAGATATAGGGACAGGTGATATATCAAAAGTTTCTGCAAAACTTGTTCTTGATGCAAATAAAAATGGACAATATGATGAAGGAGAACCAACTGTAAATGGAGTAAACTCAGATAGAAAATTTGAATTTAATCCTAACTGGAGTATACCATCTGGTAGTTCTATAAATCTATTAGTTCTTTATTCATTCAATAATGCAACTGCTGGAGATGAATATAAAGCATCTATTCAGAAAAATTCAGATATAACTGGATGGGGTTCCGATTCAGATCTTGAAGTTAGTGTTGATGGAGCACCTGTTTTAGGAGAAAAAATAACAATTTTAACACAAGGTGCACCAGATATTTCAGTTGACCCATCAAGTTATAATTTTGGAAGTATTAAAGTTGGTGAAGAATCAGATGTTTTAACAATAGGAGTGTTAAATGCAGGAACAGAAAACCTTGTGATAAATGGCTCAATTCAGGTTTCAGGAGATACAAGTGATTATCAAATTGTTTCTGATGGGGTCTCAGGGGCAACAATTTCTTCAGGAAGCAGTAAAACAATTCAGGTTAAGTTCAAGCCCCAGTCAAATGGAACAAAAACAATTCAAATAAAAATATATTCAAATGACCCTGATGAAAATCCAGTTAATATAAATTTGGAAGGAGAAGGATATGGAGGATTGCCGGGAGGAGGTGGTGGAGGAGGATGTTTTATTGCAACTGCCTGTTTTGGTAATTACAATCATCCAATAGTTAGGGTTTTAAGAGAGTTCAGGGATAAATATTTAATGAAAAACAGAATTGGGAAGTCATTTGTAAGATGGTATTATCTACATTCTCCTAAATATGCAAAAATTATAGAAAATAATCTCTTTTTAAAGGTAGTTGTTAAAGCATTACTTTATCCTGTTTATTTTGTTATCTTGTTGTTTTTAAATGGTTTATTGTTCCCATTGATTCTGTTTGTATCTTTACTTGGGGTCTACTTTTTTAATGTCCACCTACGAGGTGGGCAATGGGAGGATTAAAATATTGACAGATTGAAAATTTAAAGGTAAAATAAATATATATTGACAAGTTGAAAATAATAAGGTATAATTATTAAAAGTTTATGCTTTTCTTTCTGACTTTAATAATGCCGGGAAAGGAGGTGAATAAAATAAAGAGGCGAAAGTCAGAAGAAAAAAGCATAAACAAAAAAGAAGTATGAGATTTTAAATAAAAAAGGAGGAAGTAAAAATGAAAGGTAAGTTATTAAAAATCTTAATAGCAGCTTTTGCAGTTTGCTTAATTTCACCTGCATTTTCCGCTGTTGAGAATGTAAAAGTTGGTGGAGATATAAGCATCTATGGTGTTTTAAGAGGTGATTTTGATATAGGAGCAGGAAATGAAAACATACATTTCTTTCAGACAAGTGCAAGGGTTTATGTTGAAGCGTCTCTATCAAATAATGTAACTGGAGTTGTTAGATTGATAAATGAAAGGAACTGGGGATATGCAGATACGGAACCTCCCTACACAGGTAGAGATATTGACCTTGACCTTGCTTATATTAAAGTTACTGACCTATTGACACCAGGACTTACACTTACAGTTGGTAGACAGGAAATTCAAATTGGAGAAGGTCTTGTAGTTGGAAGCCAGTATAATGCATATAATTATCCAGTTTCACTTGTTTCACTTGCAGCACCAGACCTTGGACTTCAGAAGGCATTTGATGCTATAAAAATTGACTATTCAGCAAGTGCAGTTCCATTAAATGTCTCTGCCTTCTTAAGCAAAATAAATGAGGGATTGTATGACGACAATGATGAAGCAACTCTTTATGGATTAGACATTGGATATAAGGTTGCTGATGTTGCTGATTTAAATGTGTATTATGTGAGAAGTGCTATTGATAAGCCAACAGATGTAACACTTGATACAGCAGGATTAAGAGTTGTTTCAAAGATACCAGCAGTTCAGAATTTTAATTTAAAGGGTGAATATGCAAAACAGTTTGGAGACAATGGTTCTGGTGGAGATTTTAAAGGATGGGCTTTACTTTTAGGTGGTGAATATAAATTTGCAACAAATATGGAACCAGCAATTAAAGTGAATTACAATCTCTATACAGGACAAAAAGCAGGAGTAGATACAAAAGAATGGGTACAGGTTTTCCCATCAAATATTGGTTCAAGAATAGGTCCTCTTTTTTATGCTTATGATGCTTACAATTTTCCAAATGATGCAGAAACCAACCTTTCTGTTATAAATGTTGGTCTATCTCTAAAGCCAGTTGAAAAACTTTCTCTCTCACTTGATGGATATTTACTTAAATTAAGAGAAGACCTTGGAAATGGAAAAGATGTTGGAACAGAGATAGACCTTGGAATTGAATATAAATATTCAGAGGACCTAACATTTGGACTTAACCTTGGAAAAATACTTGCTGATGATGCAATTGAAAATGTTGGTGGAGATGATGCTTGGCAGGCAATTGCTTCTATGAAACTTGTCTTCTAAGGCACCAGTAGGAACATAAGCCCCGGGTACAAACATAGTATCCGGGGCTTTTTATTTTATGGTAAAATATATAATATGAATAGATATCTTGACTGGATGAAACAGGCAAAAAGGGATATAGAGAGTGCTAAAATTGAAAAAGAAAATAGGAAGATTTATTATCTGAATAAAGAAAAAGTTATTGAAGAGTTGAAAAAAAGAATAAAGAAATGTGTTGAAGAAAAAAAGGAAATAAAAAAAATTATTCTTTTTGGTTCATTTGCAAAAAATATTCCTACTGTTTTTAGTGATATTGACCTTGTTTTTATAATTGAAGATACACAAAAAAAATTTATGGATAGATTTCTTGATTATATTGATTTTTTCACAGGGTTCGGGATTTCAGTTGATTTATTTGTTTATACAGAAAAAGAAGAAAATTTAAATATCCCATTCCTTGAAAATGCAAAAAAAGAAGGAATTTTAGTTTATTCAAAATATGGAGATAAAAATGAGTGAAAGAAGCAAGGACTGGATTGAAGAGGCAGAGAGGTTAATAAAATATGGAAAGAAAATTGTTGAGTTCTGTAAAGTTTTATTATCCAAGATATGATTTAAAAGAAATTATTAAAAGAGTAAAAGAAGGCGTCTTAAATTTAAAGGAAATTGTCAAAATAAAAAAAATTGTTCTTTTTGGTTCTTATGCGAAGGGAAATTTTACAGGAAGAAGTGATGTTGACTTACTTGTTATTTACAAAGGAAGAAAGAGAAAGGATATTTATAAAGTTTTGAAAAAAAATATTCAAATTTTTAACTTACAAATTCACTCTTTTAATGAGAAA
>JBMFMQ010000090.1:0-6044 GCA_049970595.1 Candidatus Ratteibacteria bacterium
TTTATGTTTTTCCCCACTGCCTTGGTATTACCGAAACAATTCCAGTGCTTTATATGTGGTTAAGTAAGTATCTACAAAATTTCAAAAAAGTAAAGCAATTATTTTAAAGTAAAATACTAATCTCTTGTTGCAAGTGAGAGTTTCTTTAATTGTTCAAAAAATGGTTTGGGTATATTTCCATCTTCTTTTGGTGGTGGAAAATCATAAGTAATACTTCCTCCAAAAGAATTAATATATTTCGTATAAATTATCAAAAAATCATCAGGAAATCTTGGTTCACCTCTTCCCCAGCAACCACCAATAAAAGTTAGGATATGGAATTGTGCATTATTTATAAACCTTTTCAATGGTATAACACATGGCTCAGTTCCACTTACAGGTAAAGCACCTGCAATTTCTCCTGCTGTATAGTCCTCATATTCAGTTAAAGAAATAACAGGAATTTTAACCCCTGGATTGAAAGCAACAATACTATTTTTATTCCCTTTTCTTGCTGCATCTGCAAAACTTTTAAAATTTGGTGGTTCTTGAAAATTATACATCTTATCTGAATAATAACATCCATCAAACCACCATCCACTTACAATTTCTCCCCACCTTTCTGACCATTCACTAATTATTCTTTCCCAGTTTTTTTGAAATTCAGTAAGCCGACTATCAACTCCTTCTTGTATCTTATATTTTTCTTTTTTTAGTCCCCATCTTGCTCCCCCATCTTCCCATATTGGAGTGCATTTTAATCTCTCAACAGCATAAATATCAGCACTTGGCGCATGGGAAGGAAGGTATGCAATAAGTTTTATATCATTTTCTGCAAGTTCTTCTCCAAGTTCCTTTATTAAATCCCTTTTTGATAATCTACTTTCTTTTCTTCCAACAATCTCATCATATGTCTTATTTGGAGAGCAGTAAAACCCTGAATTCTGACCAATTGTAAATATTAACCAGCCACATTTTATTTCAGATAGTTGTTTTACAAAATTTCTAACATTAAAACTATTAACTTTTTTATTCCATTCTTCAGGAGTTAAACTTATTTCTTCTGTATTACTTGGCACATCAGCAAGATAATGAACCATAACTCCCCATTTTCTCTCATACATCCACTCAGCCCTGTGTCCCATTTTATCTCCCTTTAATTTTCATACATCTCTATTTCATAAATCTCTGGTCTTGTGTTTGGCTTCACTTTTTTTACCAATATTTTCATTTTAACTGTCTTTATCTTTTCATCAAACTTAAATTCAATTACATCATCTTTATTATCCTTTATTTCACCAATCTTCTGCCATTCACCTTTTTTCCATATATAGACATCCATATCTACAATTGTTGCTGAATATATCTTGAGTCGTTTAAATTCAGGGACAAATGTTAAAAATTTGCCTTCAAGTATAAAAGGAACTTGTGCTCCATAACCAACTCCAAAGGCGTCTTTTATTCCATCTGTCAATGTATACAAAAACATATTTCCTTTTTCAATTAGAAATTACTCTTAATTGAATATTATCAATATAAAAGCTAAAAATGTGGCCTTTTTCATTATTTCTCCACATAGCAATTTTTAATCTATTCAAGTTATTAAAATATTTAGGAATTACAACTTCTTTTTGTATTATTAAATTGTCTTTTTTGTATTCAATTAATTTCAAATTTCCAAAAAGTTTATTCTCATCAACTTTAAAATTTAATTCAATCCTATACCAAACGAATGGTTTAATTTCATCAACGATATTCCCAGTAATTTTTGTCCAAGTAATTTTTTTTCTATTTACACCTATCATAAATAGTTCTTTCCATCCATCATCTCCGCCCAAAAATTCAAAACTAAATCCTCCTTCTTCTATATAATCACTCCCCATAAAATCAAAACTAAAAAATAACCCTCCCTTTTTCAAATCCAAATAAATGGGTTTATTCATCCAGAAATATTTTTCTCTTAAACTCCCACCATTACCAATTCTTATCTCGTAAGATTTCCATCCGTTTTCAAAAGGAGAAGCAGTTTTTTCTGTAACTCCAGAAAATGATTTCCCTTCAGGTCCACTATTACCTATTGATTCCCACCAAAAATCATATACTAAACAATTTTCAAAATTTTCTTTTATAATAATATTTTCGAATTCCTCAGCTAAAAGTAAATAACCTATCAAAAAGTAAAAAATTAATAATAATTTTTTTATTGTAATTATTCCCATGTTATACTAATCAATCTTACTCCATGCGGCTCCACTGTTAAAGGAACTTGTCCATCTTTAAATGGTAAATTTAATTTTCCCAAAGATTCTGCATCAGTAACAAGTATTTTTTTATTTTCAATTCCAAGTTTTTTTAAATTAATGTTTAAATAATATCCTATATCCCCTTCTTTTTCATATCTGTGAGATGATAACCAATATTTACTGAGATTCATAGCCACTATTAACATTTTTTTCTTTTTGTAATTAATCCACCCACTTGCAAAACAGGAATCCCATTCTTTTGTCCCCTCCGGATTAAGAGAAACTTTGAAGGCAGGTTCTTTTTCCCAATATGGTAAGAATTTTACATCTTTATCAGTAATTCCCCACCAATCAAGCGTAATTCCAAAAGTTCTTGCATAACCACCTGTCCAGCCACCCCAGGAATGAATATCATGTGTAAGTAAAAGACCAAAAAACTCTCTTGCATGCTTATGAGGTTGATCACTATCCCATGCAAGATAAAGACGACAATCAAAATTAGGAACCAATCCGAATGGTTTCATATTGTGTACTACTCTTAACCAATCTGGTGTTAATGCTGCTGAATACCAACCCCCTCCTTTTTTAATTTTATCCGCAAGGTCTGCCCAAATCCAATGTTCTCCTTCATAATTTCCATCTGTGAAGGATAAAACAGGCATTGCTATAAAAGTTGCGGGATATACAATTATTACACCTTTTTCAGGTCTATATTTTTTAACTATTGTATATATTCTTTTCATTAATTCTCTTCCTGCTAAAATAGGATATACAGGTTTTATATTTCCATCCCTATCAATATAACCAAAACCTACATCTATATTAGCTGAAGGTGTGGGTCCTGCATATCCATCAAAATAAAGTCCATCAACATCATAGTTTTTAAAAAATTCATTAACATGATAAACAAAAAAATCACAATAACTTTTAGATGGATTTATCTGTGCCTCATTCCACCCGGGAGCGGTTCCATAATTGATTTGTTCAGGAATAACAGACCATTCATGTGAAAATATTTTCCATTCTGGCAGAAAATCAAATTTAGATTGAGCATCATACCTTCTTATTCCCAGAAATCTGTTTGAAGTAAAAGGTATCCACATTTGCGGTTTATTAATTTTATATTCACTTTTTTCCCATTTTGGAATTAACCATGCAGGAGCAATGCTCCACCATCCATAATCCATATTTAAATTGAAATATTTTTCTGGTTCACCCTGTCTCCAAGGCAAATCCCATGAGGCAAAATTCCAACTTCTCCAATTTTCAGGTAATGGTTTAACAGGTGTTGCTATGAAACCAAAACATATTTTGAATTCTTCCGGCATTTCTATTTTGTCTCTTACAATATTAATTCTTAAAATATTATAGGTTCCCTCAGGGATGATTTCTATTGTTTTAGATGGTTCTTTTGAATACCAGTATTGGTTGGATTCTGCAAACCACTGTAAACCAAGATTGTCATTTCCTATCCAAATATATGGAAGAAAACCTGAATTCCAGTATTTATTAGGGAACCAATAACTCCGACTGTAAGGATATTGAAAAAAAAGACAGATATCTTTCTTTAAAGGAATATCAATTTTAAGATTATCTATTTCTTCTCCATTTCCTTTATTTTTTGATATAAAATTTACCTCATACCACAAAAACCCGTCAAATTCGATTTTCCCCCTACTTTCAATTTTGTAGTTAGTTGTATCACCTTTGTTAGAAAAAACACAACGCGTAGAAGATATTTCTGAAAAATTCAATTTCTTCCAAGCAGGGATAGTTCCATCAATAGAAATAACAATAGAGTCAGCAAGGATTTCCTCATTTTGACTTATGATTGATACTGGAAAGATGTTTGAATTAGAAAAAGTATAAATTCTACCCCAAACCTCTACTTTGTAATCCTCAATATTTTTATTTAATTTTATAGGTGTCCAAGGCGGGAGAACAACATCTTCTATACCTAATTTATTATTCATCCACTCGAATGTCTTTTTTTCAAAACTTTTTTTATCAGTTTCAAAGATCACTTTATTATTTTTTTCTAATGTTCCATATACATAATAAAGACCATCCTTCAGATTTGGAAGTATAACATTTATTGTTTTTACATCTTCATCAGGTGAAAGAGTAAAATTTACTTCTTTCACTGTGTTTTCTATCGCATCCTTTATAAAAATTCTACCTTTCTTTTCTTCATTTCCAGGAGCGGTAATTGTTATTTTTAATTTTTCATAAGTAGGATAAAATTTTGGCTCAATTGAAATTGGATTTGGTTCTGCTCTTCTTGCATAATCTATATCGCCATATTGATAAATCTTTTCTGCCTGCTGTGGGAAAATATATTGGTCAAAGATAGTTATGTTTCCAATCAATGTCTCCCATGGTTTTTCAGAAATGGGTTTTGCTTGATTTTCACATCCCGGGTCTATAAAACAATTCGCTTCTTTCCTATTCCATCCAATATAAATATTTTTAATTATGGTATCTAATTTTATTTCTGGTGTTTTATATTCACTCATAAATTTCCCATTTAAATATGCGGTAATTTTCCCATTTTGCCAGGTAAATAATGCATGGTACCATTTCCCAGGTTTTATAAAACCTTCTGCATCGGTAGAGGTCAGAAACGGAACAGATGGAGTTAAACAAGCTGGAAATCCTCCAATGGGGCTATTATTGTTATACAAAAGAAAGAAAATGCTTCTCCTTGGCCAGAGTTGTTGGATTACTATTTGCTGGTTATCTTTTCCTGTATGAAAGAAAACTTGTAAAACATCAGACATAGAACCATCCCAATTTCCCTGTCCCTCTTTGTTCCATGGTGCTGGTGAAAATAAAAATGAAATTGCTCCTGATTTTAAGTTTTTATTAATTGAATATTTTAAATAATCAATTCCATTTCTAATTTTTAACACTTTTTTCCCTTGAAAATCTAAAACCTCTGGTTTGCCATAAATTTCAACAGGTTCATTTTTATTGTCCCTATTTATGTCAGCAATATATCCATTCTTAAATGAAATATGAAAAACTACATTACTTAAATCTAAACCAGTACAATTTTTTATAAACGGTTGGAAAATAAAAACGCAAATCGTAAATATCAACTTTTTAAAAAATCCCATTTTTCCCTCCTTGTATGGTATGGTGAATATTCCCCAAACATCTCATTCTAATTGTGTGTTTTGAAACACCACCATTCAATACCTTCACCTTCTGGTATTCCAAGGTCTTGGATCAGGTGAATTATAAAAATCAGCCCAGTTATTCCATGATGGAACCTTTTCTGGTGTTCTCCATTCTACATGTCCATCAAAAAATAACATATTTAGTCCATTATTATGCCTAAAATGATAAGTAACTCTATACGAGTTAAGAGGATGTACTGTGGGTCTTCCCCACCCCATATCCATGAGTAAAAATTTTTCACTTGGTCGTGGTGCACTCCTATCCCATTTAAAAGATACCCAATCAGCAGGTCTACCCGCAATATACCCTTGTGGGCCATAATATACCTGTGAATTTAACCCATAATCGCTTGCACCATTAGAGTTATTGGGTGGTTGCCAATCATTTAAAGGAAATGAAGGACAGTGCCATATTTTTCTTCCAGCATACTTACTCCAAAGAAGGTTGGGTTTGAATATTGTAGGATATGCATCTTTTAAAATATATATAAATGCAACTTGCCCATATGGAGTGGGTCTATATGGTCCATATCCATCATAGTCATTTACATACATTACAAAAATTGTATACAATTGTTTTAAATTTCCCATACATAAAGCAGTCCTTGCCCTTTCCCTTGCTTTTGATAGTGCTGGTAGT
>JBMFMQ010000091.1:0-5993 GCA_049970595.1 Candidatus Ratteibacteria bacterium
TTGATACCTTTTGGGGATTTTAAAGGGGTTTAAACCCCTTTAAGAAACAAACTTAAGAATGTGGTAAAATATAATAAGGGAAAATAACTTATGGGATTCAGTAAAAACTTACTATATTTCTATGAAAAGTTTTTTTGAAGTTTTTATTCTTTCTTTTTTTGTTTATGGTTGTTGCTATTTTCCTGGCAGGATTTTAATTGAAAGATTTAATTTTAAAAAAGAAGAAAAATTTGTTTTAAGTTTTGCTATAAGTTGTTTTTTATTTTATATTTTTGGTTTTCTCGGTTATGTCATAAATGCAAAACCATTCATTTTTAATGGTCTATTACTCCTTCTTATTCTTTTTTACTGTTTTTTTTACATTTTAAAAAATAAATTTTTTTTTGAAGAACTCAATCTCTATTTTTTCCTATGTTTTTTATTTTTAATTTTTTATCAATCCTTTATCCCTTTTTATTCTGGAGGCATGTGGTTTTTTGACTGGTTTGAACATTATTTTAGAACAATAATTTTTCTTGACAAATTATCTTTAAATATCTCATTTCAAGGATATATTATTCCTTCAAGACCTCCGTTTTTTAATCTCGTTTGTTACTTTTTTCAGTCAATTATTGGTAAAGATTTTTATAAGTATCAGATAATTTCAACTTTTTTGAATTCTCTTTTAATTTTATCTGTTTACCTTTTTTGTAAAGGAGCCCTTAAAATAGAAAATAAAAATTTATTTTTATTTACCTTCTTTATTCTTTTTTTTAATCCCTATATTTTAAGACAGATAACTTATACTTGGACAAAATCATTTTCTGCTTATTATACTCTCTGCGGTCTTTATTTCTATATAAAATTTATGGAAAACAAAGACAGGTTCTATTTATATTTTTCTCCATTTTTATTTGGCTGTGGATTTATAGTTCATTATTCTGCAGGTCCATATATCTTACCAATAATTTTCCATTTTTTATATAATGTTTATAAAGAAAAAAAGTTAGTCAGTGAGTTTTTAATTTTCAATTTAATTTTTTCTCTTTTAATATTCACATACTTTTCCTGGTCAATAAGAAATTTTGGCATATACAACACTTTTTTGAGCAATACAACCTTTCAAGGACAGAAAAATCTGATATTTAAAGAAAGAATTGAAAAGGATATAAATAACTTTTTTAAAACAATTTTTCCAGTAATTCCAAAGAGTTTTATCAGTATTTATCAGCCATACAAATTCTTTAAATTTCGTTTTTATAATTATATTTTACCTCTTTACTCTTCAAATATCTTGGGAAACCTGACTTTTACTTTATCTGTCTTTTTGGTTTTTATATTTTTGAAAAATATTAAAAAATTCAAATTTAAAAAAGATTTCTGGAGTTTTTTTATTCTATTTTCTTTTTTTCTTGCTTTAATTGTGAATCCTACAAAGGACTTATGTGGTGTTGCCCATGTTAGTTATCTTCCATTTGTCTGTTTAATTCTTTCTTATGTTATAAGAGAAATCCTTAAATTTAATAAAAGAAGAATTGTTTTAACTGTTTTTTTACTTGAAACAATTTCCTTTTTCTTCTTTCAGTTGCATATTTTTAATTCTTATTTTAATTTAAAGGAAATCATCTCTCTCTGGAGAACAACAGGTCTGGAAGCAGCTCATTTAGGTAATTTTCTTTTAAAATACAATAACAAACTTACTTTTCTTTATGATAAATTTTTTTCAGATTTTCAATAATTTTTCCCTGTCTTTCTGCCTGTTTTTTAAATCCGTATTTTTCAAGTATTTCTTTCATTTTTTCCCTTATTTCTATGTTATCAGTAATATCATAAACAAATATACTATATCCAATTTTTTCTTTTGGCTTTATTTTTTTTAACCAGTTAAAAATTTCTGTATCTTCATAAGGAAGTCCACAGAGGTGATTTACACTTATGGCAAGGTATTCTTTTTCAGGGAAAGAAGAGTTGAAATGATAATTTTTTTCAGGAACATTTACAATAAAATATGGATATAAAAATGGCTCATAAATTAATCCATATGTTTCAGGAAAAATCGGACCAAAATAATTAAGCATCAATTCCGGATTTTTTTCTTTTTCTAAATATTTTTTGAGTTCTTTTAAGTCCTGACCCCAATCAATATTACTATCAATTAAATGTTTCCATCCATTATCAGGACCACCGCCTATCTGATTGAAATATGCAAGATAATGTGGATGTATTTTGAATGATTCAAATGCATACCAGAAAAGTAAAAAAAGAATAAAAATAAATAAAAATTTTTTAAATTTTAATTTAAGAATGTGAGTAAATAACCTGCCAGTAAAAATATAAAGACAACTATAAACTGGTAAAATATATCTTATTCCAATCTGTTTTTTACTGATTGATGAAAATACAAAGTAAATAATTGATGATATAACAATAAATTTTTCTTTTTTTTCAATCTTTGGTTTTAAAAGTGTTGAAGACAAGGTAAGAATTATTAAAGGGATTGGAGTTTTGTAAAAAAATGCAAATATAAAGTAATATGGCCACCCTTTTTGTGAAAATTTACCATTTAAATAACTTATATGTCCTCTTTCAGTTGTTTCAAAAATTATTCTTTTAAGTCCAAGTATAAAATTAGAAAATCCATAAAATTTATAAGTAAGTAGAAGGATAAAAAATGGTAGAATGGTAAAAGACAAAAAGAAATAAAAAAGATATTTTTTCCTATTTTTTATCTCTAAAATAATAAGAACCAATAAAATCAATGGCATTAGGATAAAACCAGTAAATTTAGTTGAAAGAGAAAGTCCAAAGGAAATACCTGATAAAATCAGGTATATTATTTTATCTATTTGGAAAAATTTCCAAAGATAATAAAGTGTGATGATGAAAAATAGAGTAAAAGGAACATCAGTTGTAACAAGACAACTATGGGCAAGAAAATTAGGACAGAATGTAAATAAAAATAAACTGAAAAGTCCTGCTGTTTTTCCATATAAATCCTTACTCCATAAATAAATGAAAAAACCAAGTAAAAGACCAAGAAGTATCATTGGAAAACGAGCCCATAAAACTATTTTATCAATATATTCTCTATTTAAATAAAAAAATGCCATACCAAGTTCCCATTCATTCATTCTTAAAGACCTGTATATATTTTCTGGAATGAAAATTTTGATTTTAGAAATGAATATACCTGATAATGTTTTTGAAAATGGAGGATGTTCATAATTAATAAAATAATCACCCTTTTTAACATAATAATAACCAGCAGGAATATGGACTGTTTCATCACATGTAATTGATTTTCTATTTGTAACATGAATCTCCCTTATAAAAAACAAAAAAAATAAAAAAATAAAAACAAATAATATTTTATTTTTCATTTCGTTTTTCCTTTCTTTTTAAATTTTCAATTACTCTTTTTTGTCTTTCTGCTTGTCTTTTATATCCATATTTTTCAAGTGTTTCTGCAATCCTTTCTCTGATTTTTATATCTTTTGTTATATCATAAACATATATAGTATATCCTAATTTTGCATATGGCTTTTTCTCCTTGAGATACCAGAAAATATCTGGGTCTTGATAATGGAGTCCTGCAAGACAATTCACACTTATTACAAGGTATTCTTTTTTTGGATTTTCCGAATTTATATGATATTTTTCTTCTGGTAAACTCATAAATACCTGATATAAAAAAGGTTCATATGGGGTAATTCCATAAACTTCTGGAGGCAAAACACCAAAAATATTAGTCATAATTTCTGGATTTCCTTCTCTTTCTAAAAAATCTTTTAATGATATTAAATCCTGTCCCCAGTCAGAATTTAAGATTTTCTTCCATCCATTATCAGGACCACCACATATTTGATTGAAATATGCAAGATAATGAGGATGGATTTTTAATGAAACCAAAAAATACCAGAAAATAAGAAAGAATAAAACCACTCTTTTAATTTTCAATCTATCATTATATATGAATATTCTTCCAACAAATATGTAAAATAAAGCATAAACAGGTAATATATATCTAACACCACCTACCTGTTTTTTACTTATTGAAGCAATTATAAAATATATAATCGCTGGCATTATTAAAAATTTTTCGTCTCTATCTATTTTTGGACGAATTAAAAAGGATATAAAAAGTATGACTAAGAAGGAAATTGGTGTTTTATATAAAAATACCCATAAGAAATAACTCCTGAAGCCAGTTTTTGAAAATTTACCATTTAAAAATAAGTCCTGTCCTGTTTTTCCTGTCTCTGAAAATATTCTTTTTGCTCCAATTATAAAGTACTTTAAGTTATCTAAATTTAACTGGTAAAAAATTAAAATAACTAAAAATGGTATAATCAAAAAGGAAAAGATGTAATAATGCCATATATCCAGTTTCAACTTTTTTCTTAAAATTCCATAAACAATAAAAATTAAAACTATTATTGATAAAACATATACTCCTGAAAATTTACTTGATAAAGCAAGTCCAAAAGATATACCGGTCAATATTAAATCCTTTTTTGTCTGGTTTTCTAAATATCTCCAGAAAAAATAAATTGTCATAATAAAAAATAATGTAAATCCGACATCTGTTATTACAAGACAACTATAAGCGAGAAAATTAGGACAGAATGTAAATAAAAATAAACTGAAAAGTCCTGCTGTTTTTCCATATAAATCCTTACTCCATAAATAAATGAAAAAACCAAGTAAAAGACCAAGAAGTATCATTGGAAAACGAGCCCATAAAACTATTTTATCAATATATTCTCTATTTAAATAAAAAAATGCCATACCAAGTTCCCATTCATTCATTCTTAAAGACCTGTATATATTTTCTGGAATGAAAATTTTGATTTTAGAAATGAATATACCTGATAATGTTTTTGAAAATGGAGGATGTGCATAATTAATAAAATAATCACCCTTTTTAACATAATAATAACCAGCAGGAATATGGACTGTTTCATCACATGTAATTGATTTTTCAAAGGTGGTGCTCAATTCTCTTGAAAAGAAAAGTAAAAAAAGAAAAAAGATAAGATATGAAAAAACTTTTTTCATTTCTCTTTTTCCAGTTTCTTTAAGTTTTCAATTGCTATTTTAAAATTTTTTTCAATTTTTATTGCCTTTTCAAGTAAAAACTTTGCTTTCTCTTTATCTCCTACCATTGCATAGGATATAGCAAGGTCATTTAAAACCTGTAAATTATTCGGCTCAATTAAAAGCCCTTTTTCAAACCATAAAATTGCCTCTTTATGATTATTTAAAATTTGATATGTTTTACCTATATTGAATAAGAAACTTGGTTCATCAGGTTTTAGGGAATGTGCTTTTTTGAATAAATATAAAGCATAAGGATAGTTTTTTCTATATTCAAGATTGACAATTCCAAGTCCATTTAAATTTAATGGGTCAGTAGGATTAATTTCAACTCCTTTTTCAAAAAATTTTTCAGCATTTTTATAATCATTAAGTTCAAGAAACCATTTACCTAAAAAATAATAATTTTCTGAAAGATATGGATTATATTTGATTGAAGTTAAAATATAATCAAATGCCTTTTTATAATCTCTTTTCTTCTTATAAATTAAACCTAAAACAGTATAAGCATTAGATTCTTTTGGTTCCCTTTTCAGTACTTCCTTACAATATTTTTCTGAATTTTCAAAATCTCCAAGCATAAAATATGATTTACAAAGTCCAAGTAATGGCTTTATTGAATCAGGTGCTAATTTTAATGTCTTTTCAAAACATTCAATTGCTTTTTTATACATATTTTTTTCATAATAAACTGTTCCAAGGTTATTCCATAATCTTGGAGCATCTTGAAAGTATTTTACAGATTTAAGATAAAAACTTTCAGGTTCTTTCCAGTCATAATTCCTTAAAATTGTCCTTACTCCATATAATGAAAAAACAAAAATAATCAATGCAAACTTTAATCTCTCCTTCTTTATATAATCAAATAAAATTAAAAAAATTATAAAAAATCCAATACCTCCAAGATACATCCAGTG
>JBMFMQ010000092.1:0-5913 GCA_049970595.1 Candidatus Ratteibacteria bacterium
TTATTTCTTTTAAAATTTCCCTTTTCTGTTTTTTCAAATTTTCAAATATCTTTATCCATCCACAATCCATTTCTTTACTAACTTCACATTTTCCATCTTTTGCACCTCCACATGGTCCATTTAACAATCCTTTTGCACATGATGTTACAGGACATATACCACCTGTATAATTAAGACGACATTCTCCACACTGATTACAATTAAAATTCAAAACAGATAACCCTTGAAATCCATTAAGATAAAAAGTATTGCATCCAGGGATGACAATTTTTTCTTCAACTAATTTTGATATTAAAGAAACACCAATTCCACATGAAAAAACAATAACCATTTCAGAAAAATCTATATCTTTTTTGTTTTTTTCAATATAAATTTTAGAACATTCCTCTCTGCATAAATAATCAACTCTTTCAATTTTTATAATATTATTGGCAAATTTTTTTATAATTTTATCAACTTCTTCTTCTGGAAAAAAAACTTCTTTACAACCAAAGCATTTAAAAATAAACAATCTTTTTCCAGAAAAAGCATCAAAAAAATTCTCTTTTTTTACTTTTGTAATAAGCATTTTTTCCCTTTCTTTATAAAACTTAAAATTGGTAATTTACTTGAGCATATATATTCACAGCAACCACATTCAAAACAATCAAAAATATTATATTCCTTAAGTTTTCCCCATATTTCATTTTTCCCGTAATACCAAAAATATAAAGGTTTTAATTCCATAGGGCATACTTCTAAACACCTACCACATTTTATACATTCATTTTCCAGTAAAATTTGCTTTTTAAGGAGAAGGTAACCTGTAGTTCCTTTTATGACAGATGTATCTAAACTTTTCTGTATTATTCCCATCATAGGTCCACCCATTTTTAATTCATATTCATTGTCAAATTCTTCTTTAATATCATAACAAAAATCAAATATATCCTTAATTGGTGTTCCAATTTTAATTCTGAAATTACCAGGTCTTTTTGTTTTTTCTCCTGAAATCGTTACAATTCTTTCTATAAGTGGGATACCATCAAAAATTGCCTTATAAATTGAAAATAATGTTCCCACATTCAAAACAATAATTCCAACATCAAAAGGAAGTAAACCAGATAAAACTTTTCTTCCAGTTAGAACATTTATAAGCAATTTTTCAGCACCTTCAGGATATTTTGTTTTTAAAATTTTTAATTGTATATAATCATTCTTAATGACCTTACTCATATTCTCTATTGCTTCTGGTTTATTCTCTTCAATTCCAATTATTACATTTTTAACATCAAGAATCTTTCTCACTATTTTAATTCCATTTAAAATTTCTTCAGGATATTCAATCATCAATCTATTATCACAATTTAAATATGGTTCACACTCACATCCATTTACTATCAATGTATCAACAGGTTTTGGTGGTCTCAATTTAATATGTGTGGGAAACATTGCACCACCAAGACCAACAATTCCACTTTCTTTTATTATCTCAATCAATTCATCTTTTTTAAGATTTTCCCAATCAGTATATACCTTTAAATTTGGAAACTTTTCTTCTGAAAAATTATTTTCAATTATTATACATTTAGATGGAACTCCAGAAACAGGATGAATTTTTTCTTCTATTGATAGGACCTTACCTGAAACAGGAGAATGAATAGTTGAAGAAATAAAACCAGAAACTTCTCCAATTTTCTGTCCGAGTTTTACTCTTTCTCCTTCTTTTACAATTGGTATTGAAGGAGAACCTGTATGCTGAGATAAAAAAATGTATAAATATTTTGGACTTGGGAAATTTTCAATTTTTAAACTTTCTGTATTTTTCTTATTTTCAAGTGGATGGACTCCTCCAAAAAAATTTTCCATTCTCTCTTTAACAGAAATTTTAGAAATTTTATTTTTTTCTGAAAAGTCAAAATTATAATAATTTCTTATATTTATTTCTTTTAAAATTTCCCTTTTCTGTTTTTTCAATCTTTCAAATATTTTTATCCATCCACAATCCATTTCTTTACTAACTTCACATTTTCCATCTTTTGCACCTCCACATGGTCCATTTAACAATCCTTTTGCACAGTTAATTATAGGGCATATACCTCCTGTTAAATGAAGATAACACTCTCCACAGGCAGCACATTTTTCTTCTCCAAGAGCAATACCATGGTATCCAGTAATACTTGTAGCATTTTTACTCTGTGGATTTGTATCTGAAAAGGTTAAGATAATTTTATTACTCAAAATTTCATTTATAAGTTGAACTCCAAGACCACAAGAAAAAACTCCAATTGTATTCAAATCCTCTTCAATTTTTAAAATCTCATTTTGAGTAAATTGTTTATTACATAAAAAATCAAATCCAATAATTTTTCTTACATTTACATTTTTTTCTTCCAAAATTTTACAGAGTATCTCAATTTCTCCTTCAATATTTTTATTAATCTCTGTAAAACATTTTTTGCAATAAAAAATGTCTAAATCTTTAAGAGAATAAATACTAATTATTTTTTCTATTTCATATTTCTTTTTTAATCCAAACTTTGAATAATCAATTTTTATTGACATTTTTGAATTTTTGTAAGTAAAACAGTATTTCTTAAAAGTATTGCAGTTGTAATAGGACCAACTCCACCAGGAACTGGTGTTATCCAACTTGCTTTTTCCTTTGCCTTTTCAAATTCAACATCTCCAACAATTTTGTCTCCAACTTTATTTATACCAACATCTATTACAATTGCTCCCTCCTTTATCCATTCACCTGGTATTAAATTTGGTTTTCCAACAGCAACAATTAAAATCTCAGCCCTTTCTACATGCTCTTTTAGTTTTCCAGCATCAGATGTTCCTATATGACATATTGTAGTTGTTGCAAATTTATCAACTAAAAGCAAAGCAACTGGTTTTCCAACTATATCAGAATGCCCAACCATAACTACTTCCTTTCCATATAAATTAACTCCAAGATATTCAATTATCTCTTTTACTGCAATTGCTGTACATGGTCCAATAATTCCTTTTCCATAAACAATCCATCCCATATTAACTGGATTTACTCCTTCAACATCTTTTTCAGGTGATATTTTTGATTGAACTTTTCTTGTATCAATCCCCTTTGGTAAAGGCAATTGTAAAATTATTCCTGTTACATCTGGATTCTCATTTAATTTCTCTATATTCTCAATTATCTCTTTTTCACTTATATTTTCAGGCAAACTTAAAATCTCATAATTTATTCCAATCTTTTCACAACTTTTCTTCTGCTGCTTTATATAAACAATACTTGCTGGATTTTCACCACAAGATACAGAAACAAGTTTAGGAATTATATTTTTTGATTTTAGATTTTCAATTTCATTTTTAACATAATCCTTAATCTTATCTGCAATCAGTTTCCCATCAATTAAGTTTCCCATATTATTCCTCCATTTTCATTATAACCTTTTGGTAAACTATCTGACTTTTTTCTCCTATTTCTTTTTCAATTTTCTCAATTTTTTCCTTTATCTCCATTTTAAACTTTTCATCTTTTAAAAACTTAAAGTTTATCATAATATTCATTTTACTACCTGAAAAAGCACTTTTTGCAAAAATACATGCAATTCCTGTATCTGAAATTAAATTTTTATTACCTTTTTCAGTTAGTATATCACAGAAATTAACAATTTCAACCATATATTCACATATTTTTAAATGTAAATTTACTGAATCCTTTAAATATTTTTCTGCATTCAGTTTTTCTTTTATTGCATTATCAATTTTCTGGTATATTCTGCTATCCTCTTCAATAAAATTCATGCATTCATTCAAAATCTCCTCATTCCTTTTTTTAATTTTTTTTATTTCCTCTTGGTACTTTTCATATCCCTTTTTACCAATTGTGTAATTCAAAACCATATTAAGGAGGGAACTTGATAAACAGGCAAGACAGACAACTGCACTTCCTCCACCAGGCGTTGGTCTTTTTGCAGATAAAATTTCAAAATAATTTTTCAATGAATTTTCAAGAAAATTACAATCCATAGTGAAATTCTTTCAGTTTTAAATATTTTTCATAATTTTCATCCCATTGACTAATATTTTCAGGTCTATAAATAATTAAAGGAAAAGAATTTCTAATAATTTGTCTTATTTCATTTATATCTTTTATTTCCCTTCTTGCAAGTGCTTGAACCAATATATTCCCTAAACTTGTTGCTTCTGATGGTCCTGTTATAACTATTTTTTTTGTAGAAGATGATGTAAACTGAGATAAAAGAGGATTTTTACTTCCGCCTCCAACAATATGTAATGTATCTATATCATATTCAATAACTTCTTCCATCTTTTCTATAACATATCTATATTCCATTGCCAAACTTTCAAAAATTAATCTTGTTATTTGAGGTATATCTTCAGGAACTTTCTGTCCTGTTTTTTTACAATAATTTTTAATCTTTTCTGTCATATTGCCTGGATAAAGAAATTCGGAACTATTAACATCTATAAAAGAAAAAAAGGGAGAAGCATTTTTAGCCATTTCAACTAATTCTTCATATGTATAAATTTTGCCTCCTTTATCCCATTCTCTTTTACATTCCTGTAAAATCCATAGTCCCATTATATTTTTCAGAAACCTTATTGAACCACCAAATCCTCCTTCATTTGTAAAATTGTATTCAAGAGTTTTATCATTTATTATTGGATTTTCAATTTCAACTCCAAGAAGAGACCAGGTTCCAGAGGAGAGATATGCCCATTTTCCTTCTTTTGCAGGTGTTCCAATTACAGCAGAAGCAGTATCATGACAGCAAACAGCAAAAACAGGTATGGAAGGTAAATTTAATTCTTCCTGCAATTTTTTTGTAATATTTCCTATTAAACTTCCCGGAGATATAACCTGGGGTAGAAAATCAGTTTTTATACCAAGTTGGTCAAGTAATCCATAACACCAATTTCCTCTTGGTGCTTTATTTTGGCCCTTTGAAAGTGAGTTATACATTTGGGAAGTAGTTGTTATTGTATATTCACAAAATTTTTCTCCAGTTAAAAAGAAATTAAATAAATCAGGCATAAATAAAAGGTATTTGCAGTTTTCAATTATATATGGGAATTCTTTTTTTGTTGCATATAGCTGAAATAAAGTATTTAATGGCATAAACTGAATACCTGTCTCTTTAAAAATTTTTTCTTTTGGAACTATCTGAAATACCTCCTCCATAATTCCATTTGTTCTTTCATCTCTATAATGGAAAGGATTTGAAAGGAGTAGGTCATTTTCTCCTATAAAAGCACAATCAACTCCCCATGTTGTAATTCCAATTCCTGCAATTTCTCCATAATTTTTTGCAATTGATAATATTCTTTTTATTTCTGAAAAAATAGAAAGAACATCCCAGAACCTATGATTTAAAATTGTTACATTATATGTGGGGAATCTATGAATCTCATTTATATTAACTTTTGAACCATCAAAATCTCCAACAATTCCTCTTCCACTTTCTGCTCCAAGGTCTATTCCAACATAAATTTTTTTCATATAAAAATTACTACCACATCTCTCTTTCCTTGTCAAAAATTTTATTCTTCTTAAACGAAAAAAAGAATATGGTATAGAAATTGAACTAAAGCAAGATACATAAAGAGTTGACAGAACAATTGAAGTAGTTTAAAATTAAATTGTATGGATGATTTTAAAAAAATAATAAATATTGAACCATATCCTTTTCAAATTAAGTTTTCAGCCTACCTATGAGGGATTGAAACCCAACTTATCCAATGCTTTTCCACAACTTTTTCACAATTTGAAAAACATTTAAATTTCAAGTATTATATTATAAAAGCCCCTGTAGCTCAGGAAGGATAGAGCAGCGGTTTCCTAAACCGCGTGTCGCCCGTTCAAGTCGGGCCAGGGGCACAAAGACCTACAAAGGGGTTATAGGGGAAAGGAATGTCCCC
>JBMFMQ010000093.1:0-5838 GCA_049970595.1 Candidatus Ratteibacteria bacterium
GGTGGGATTGTTTCTCCTTTTACTTCATTCCTACTGATGGATATAGTTGCTTCAGTTCTCTTTTGTTTTTCTCCACTGCTTTTATCCTACCGAAACCATCCCACCAATATTTAAGTTTTTATGTTTTTTCGGGGGGAGAACTATTTCAGGAAGGGGGGTGTCCCCCCTCCTGAGATTACCGGAGAGGGTGGGATTGTTTCTCCTTTTACTTCATTCCTACTGATGGATATAGTTGCTTCAGTTTTCCTTTGTTTTTTCCCACCGCTTTAGTCATACCGAAACCATCCCACCTACAAAGAAGATTGCTAAACGGAGAGGGTGGGATTTGAACCCACGTCCATCCTTTTTCAGGATGGAAGCCGATTTCGAGTCGGCCGCTTTAAACCACTCAGCCACCTCTCCTCTTTTAAAATTTTGATAATTTGCTATAATTTATTATACTATGGAATCGATTGACTATAAATTAATAGAAAAAAACTTCAACTGGCTATTTGAAAAAAGTCAAAAAGTTATTATTAGTCCGGATGTAGATGGAATCTTATGTGGGCTTTTAATGTCTAACTATCTTAATTGGAAAATAGTAGGTTTTTATGATGGAAAATCAATTTGTTACAATCATAATTTTAATATTAATAATTGTGTTTTTCTTGATATAGAAATTTATAGAGAAAGAATTAAAAGTTGTGGACATCATATACTTTTATACAATTTCAATGACTATCCAAATGATTGGGATAATTTTAAAAATTCTATAAATCCAAACAACTTAAGATATTTTGATGCGCTTCATAGTTTTCAGAGAAAGTATCCATTGGCAACAATACATTTTCTTCTTTGTTGTTTAAAAGAAATTCTAAATATAGAAATTAAAATTTTGAATACTACTATCCCTCTTTTATATGTTGACGGAACTTTTAAAAATTTACTTAACTATCCTGAGAATTGTAATGAATGGATAATATTTCTAAACGCCAAAAATCCTAAAAGTCCTATCTATCCAATTTTTGAAATTTTCTCAAACCAAAAACTTAAAGATATTATTCACCTTCTTAACGATATTTTTAAAAAGTTTGATGAGATAAAAATAAATAAGAAAAAGGGGGATAAAATTCTTATTGAAAATCTTATAAACAATCCTTCATCATTTTCTGATTATTCTCCTCTTTTTGAGGTTTTAAGTAGATATACTGGTTGGGAGTTTATTCCGGATAGGTGGTGTTTAAAACAATTGACAGGAAAATCTTTCAAAAAGAAAATAGAAAACCAATTAACTGGTAAAAAATTTAGAAAAATAATAGAAAAGCACTTTCCCCTTTCATGGGCGATTACAGCATCTAAAAGAATGGAATATACCATAGGCGATATAAAATAAAATTATTTTTCTAATGGTAATGGTGGAATATCATATTTTTTTATTCTTTGTCTAGCTAATTCACAGTACTCTTTTGAAATATCAAAACCAATATAGTGTCTCCCTAGTTTTATTGCAGCGATAGCGGTAGTTCCACTTCCCATAAATGGGTCAAGAACAATCCCATTAGGAGGACAAAAGCATTGAATAAAATCGTAAGGAAGTTTATCTGGAAAAGTTGCAGGATGTAAATGCTTAAGTTTATCACCATCTCCACAAGTTAAATATTCCCAAACTGTTCCTCTACATTTATACACATTTATTTTTATAGGTCTTGCTTTTAATGTTTTTCCACTTGTTAATCTTGTTGCTCCTCCAACTAAAGTTTGCCCTCCCCATTTTGATGGGACTTTTAATGGTTCTTTGTTAAAATATAATGGTTTTTTACCTTTTAAAAAGACAGGCATATATTCATGGTCTACTCTAAATCTTTTATTCCACCAGGCACCCTCTGCTCCATGTTTTCTATAAATTAAACATTCAAATAATTTAAATCCAATATTTTCACACCAATCAATTATCATTTTAAAAGAAGTCAATGTTTTTCCATAGTTTATTGTTTGATCTTGAATTACCACTACTGCTACTCCACCATTTTTCAAAACTCTATAAATTTCAACTCCCACATCATGAAGATTAAGTTTAAACCCATGATATTTTCTTATGTTATCATAAGGTGGAGAAGTAACAACTAAATCGATTGAATTATCTGGAAGTAACTTCATTCCTTCAACACAATCCATATTTATTATTTGATTTAAAAATTTATTAATGGTATCCATTTAAATTTAATTTAAAAAATTTTTTCTATAATGTCAAGGTTTTGTTATCTCCTTGGACCAAAAATCCCTGTTCCTATTCTTATTATATTTGCTCCTTCTTCTATTGCTATTTTCCAGGTATCTGTCATTCCCATTGATAAATATTTCATTTCAACATTTGGATAACTTAAATTTTTTAATTTATCAAACAACTCTTTTGTCAATTTAAAGTAAGGTCTTATATCTTCTGGATTATTAAGAAGTGGTCCCATTGTCATAAGTCCTTCAACTTTTATATTCTCAAGTTTTGAAATTTCATAAATTAATTTCTCCAAATCTTCAGGCAATACTCCTGATTTCTGTATTTCTTTTCCACTATTTACTTCAATCAAAACAGGAAAAATAATTTTTCTCTTTTTTGCCTCTTTATCTATCTCCTTTGCAAGTTTAAAAGAATCAACTGTTTCTATCATATCAAATATTTCAATTGCTTTTTTTACTTTATTTGTCTGTAAGTGTCCTATCATATGCCATCTAACTTTTCTTCCGATTTTTTCAAACTTTTTTTCTGCTTCCTGAACATAATTTTCACCAATAACTTTAATACCACATTCAATTGCTTCTTTTATTTCTTCAATAGTTCTTTGTTTTGTTGCTGCAAGAAGAATTACATTTTCAGGGACTTCTTTCAAAATTTCCTTTATCCTTTCTTTTATACTCATTTTTGAATTTACCATTTTTTTATTATACAATTTTTAAAAAAGGAAGATAAATGTTTTTAATTCAGAAAGATATGGACAGAAAAAGGAGGCAATATGGAAATAAAATTTGAAGAATTTAAAAAAATGGATTTGAGAGTTGGAAAAATTGTTGAAGTAGAAGACATTCCTGGAGCAGATAGAATTTATTTAATCACTGTGGATATAGGAGATGAAAAAAGGAAAATGGTTGCTGGAATAAAACCATGGTATACGAAAGAGCAGTTGGTAGGTAAAAATATAGTTGTTATTGTTAATCTTGAACCCAAAAAAATTAAAGGAATTGAAAGTAATGGGATGCTTCTTGCAACTATGTTTGATAATAAACTTTCAATTTTAACAACAGATAAAGAAGATGTTCCTCCTGGAAGTAAAATTACTTAATTTTTTTAAATATATACCCGGCAATAATTAGAAAAAGAAGCATTAATGAAATAGGAATCCAGACAGGAGCAATCCAGGGAGAAGGAATTAAAAAAAGGCAGTCAATTGTTTTTAAGGAATAGGGCCAGTTTATTAAAATTTTAAGTGTTATATAATAAAAAATATCCCAGATTGCAAAAATCCATAAAAATGAAGCAAATTTTTTTATAATTTTTTTTTCACAAAAAATTGACAAACATGAAATTATAAAAACTGGTGTGATTTCTCTTGTTTTCTCAATAAAAAGCAAACTGTATTTTCCATTTGTCACAAAGAGTGGTTTTATCAGTTGACTTATTTCAATTTTTGTTAAATCTGTTGAAATATTAAAAAGGATTTCCCTTATATAAACTACAACAACTCCTTCCCACCATCCAAGAGCAAGTCCAATTAAAGTATAAAAAATCAATCTCATTTATTTATATCTCGCCATATTCTCTGGACAATTTCAAGGTAATATTTAAAATTTTCAAAAGGAACATCTGGTGGAACTTGATGGTCAACAAAAGGAAAATATCCACCACTTTTCAGAAGAAATGGAACTTTTTTCATTACTTCATCTTCAACTTCTTTTTTTGTATTTCTTAATGCTCTTTTATCTATATTCCCCATTAAAATCAACTTTTTTCCATATTTTTTTCTATATTCAATTGCATCAGTATTTGCAGCAACTTCAAGAGGGTAAAGCATATTAACTCCTCCTTCAAGCCATAAAGGAACAATTACATCATTATTTCCATCTGAATCAACCATAATTATATCTATCCCATAACTTCTTAAAAATGAACATACCTTTTTATAGGCAGGTAGACAGAATTCTTCAAATGTTTTTGGTGAAAGCAAAGGTCCTTGCTTCATCCCAAGGTCTTCCCATATATTTGCAAAATCAATTTTTACTTCACTTATGAGTTTTTCAAGAACTTTTATTACAAAATCAGCAATATAATTTATTATTTCTTTAACTAAATTTGGATTATCATAAAACATAATAGATAAATTTTCAACACCCATCCAGTTTCTTACCCATCCATAAAAAGAACCTGCCTGTATTCCTAATGGATAATCCCTTTCTTTAATACATCTTTTCCAGTCATCATAATATTGAGGATATCTTAAAGGTGAATAAGGATTTAATCTTTTTTTTTACTTTTTCCCAACTTTCCTCATCCTTTATACAAAAATCTATCCACTGGCTCATACCAATTTCCCTGTCTTTCCATCTTTTCCATTTATTTCCAATATCATCAACATAAATAGCAGTTTCTCTATCTTCTTCAATAACTTTAACTTCAGGAGCAGGTATAAAACCTAAATTTATAGGTGCATATTCTACTCTATCAAAACCGAAATAAGTATTGAAATGAACATCAGAAGGCATTCCCTCTTTTTGCCATCTTTTAATTGTATCCTGAAAAATCCATTGAGGCCACATAAAGGGCTTATCTGGTTTTCCAAAATAAACTATCTCTTTAAATCTTTCTAAATAAGTCATATTTTCCCCTTTTTTTTAAATAATCAAAAACAATAGGCAATTTTTCTATTATATCTGAAGCAATTAAAGAAATTTCTCCCTTTTCCTTTTTTGCTAAATCTCCAGCAAGTCCATGAATTAAAACACCATATTTTGCAGAGATAAATTTTTCTTCTCCTGTTGCTAAAAGCCCTCCTATAATTCCAGCAAGAACATCCCCAGCTCCAGCAGTTGCCATTCCTGGATTTCCTGTTAAATTTATATATGTATTTTCTCCATCTGTAACAACTGTTCTGTATCCCTTTAAAATTAAAATAGCATTATATCTTTTTGCAAAATTTTCTGCGATTACTTTTCTATTTCTCTGTATTTCTTCGACTTTTAGACCTGTTAAATAACTCATCTCTCCCGGGTGAGGTGTCAAAATTGGTTTTTCTTTTAAAATTTTCAAAACCTCAAGATTCTCAGATATTATTTTTAAAGCATCTGCATCTATTATTAATGGTTTTTTTATTTCAGGAATTATTTTCATTACAAATTTTTTTGTTTCAGGATGTAATGATATTCCAGGTCCAATTAAAACAGAATCTGCTTTTTTATCAATAAATTCAATTGTTTTTTCAAAGGCATCTACAGAAAAATAATGGTCAGGTGTTTCAGGTAATGGTAAACTCATAACTTCTGTAAGTTTTATTTCTATTATTTGATTTAGACCTTCAGGAATTCCAATAGTTACAAGTCCACAACCACTTCTTAAAGCACTCATCCCAGCAAGGCAAACAGCACCTGTCAAACCAGGGCTTCCACCAATAATAAAAAGATGACCATAATTTCCTTTATGTGTATTTTTTTCTCTATCTTTCAGAAAGTTAATTTGTAAGTTTTTACTGAACCCCATTAGTTAATTTCTCTTTATTATATTTTACTACATTTTTAAGTTTGTTTCTTAAAGGGGTTTAAACCCCTTTAAAATCCCCCAAAGGTATCAACACCCCCAAACCCCCTCAATTTTGA
>JBMFMQ010000094.1:0-5803 GCA_049970595.1 Candidatus Ratteibacteria bacterium
CTATAGATAAAAGACCAAGTGGAGTAAATAGACAACTTCTTGAATATGGAAATTTTTTATATTCTAAGGGTCATGATGTCTGTATAATAAAAGCAATTAATAGAGGTCCTTCAAAGTCAAAAAAGGAAAATTTTGAAAGAAAATTAAGAGAAATTGCTTATATTTTAAGTGGAAAAAGAATAAGAATTATAAATAAATTACCCTGGGTAGAAGTTAATTGTCCTATTAAAATTATTCCTTCAATAAAAGAAAAATACATTGGTTCTTCAGATATTATATTATTCTCATTTGAATATCATTTGTCAGTTGTTAAGAAATTGTCAGAAAAATATGGAAAAAAAGTGATGAGAGTTGCAAATATATTTTTTGCAGAAAATGTATCCTATATTCCTAAAAACATCTATTTAATTGCTGTTTCCTCATTGATGAAAAAAATACTTGAAGAAAGATTGAAAAGAGAAATTTTTTTGTGTGTAAATTCTGTGAATACAAATATTTTCAATAATCCAGTTAATAGAGAAAAACCAGTGTCAATAGGAATGTTCTTTTATAATAAAAAGCCGGCACATAAAGGAATGGAGGATGGTTTTTATATTATGAAAGATTTAAAAAAATTATATCCTTATTTAAAATTTCAGGTTTGTGGAGAATGGAAGGAAAGATACATACCTGATTTTGTTAAATTTATTGATGGAAGATATATAGAAAATCTTGTCAACTTTTACAGGACAACCGATATTTTTATTTTTACAAGTTATAAAGAAGCATGTCCCAATCCACCAATGGAAGCAATGGCATGTAAATGTGCTGTTGTTACAACAAAAGTAGGCGGTATTTTAGATTATATAATTCCAGGAAAAACAGCAATTGTGGTGGAACCCGGTGATAAAGAAGGAATTTTAAAGGGTGTAATTTCTTTAATTGAGAACAACGAGTTTTTTAAAAAAATTTCAAATGAAGGATATAGAAAAATTCAGGATTTTTCTGTTGAAAATCAGGGAGAAAAACTTGAGAAAATTCTTTATAATATTATTGGAAAGTGAATAAATAAGTCCATTTTACAGCATTATTTTTTATAATTTTCAAAAGTTCAATTAAATATCTATAATTTTCTTTTGCTTCATTTGCCCAGTGAATAACAACTGGTAAAATTATTTTTCTTTTAATTGGAGTGTTTTTAAAAAAATTTACAATTTCAAAACAACAGTTACATAAAGGCCTATAGGAAGGAATAAAAATTAAATTTTTAAAATAACAAGGGGATATTTTGTATCCTAAATTTTTTGTTGATGCTGGTCCACCCGTTATTATTTTAAAATAATTGCTGATTATTTTAAATGAAATAAAATCAATTTCATCAAAAGGAGGAATAAAGGCAATTGGTGATATATTGAATTTTTTAAAAATTTCAAATCCTTTTTCTAATTTTTCTATTGCTTGGTATTCTTTAATACCTGAAAATTCTCTATTCTTCTTGAAATTGTTTGTCTGATGTGAAAATCCATGCATAGCAATTTCAATTAATGAGTTTTTTATAATTTCTACATCTTTTTCTTCAAGGGTTTTAAAATTTTTATTGTAAGGATTTTGTATATTTAAACTTAATTTTGGTATAACACCGAGCAGGTAGGGGATTTCAAATTTTTCCATAATAGCATTAAATTTTTTAAATTCTTCATTTGTTCTCTTCCAGTGTGGAAAATCATCAACTCTTATGAGAAATATTGGAGAATCTTCAATTTCTTTAATACCCATAAATTTACAAAAATTTTCTCTAATTTCATATAAAGATTTTAAATGATAAAATATTTGAAGATTTTTGTATTTACTTAAATTAAATAGAATCCTTTTGGTTGAAAAATTGTGAATAAAGTTGAGAGAGAATTTGTAATTAGATAAAAATTCTTTTATCTCTCCTTCACTTTTATAAAGACCATTAAGAAGAAATTTTAAAGTATAAAGTTTTTCACTTTTTTCCATTTTTTTTATTATACAAAATTTAAGAAATTTATAAAATGGATAATTCATGTTAAAATTAATGAAAAAAGGAAGATTTAGGGGATTAAATGGATAAATTTTTAATAACTGGTGGCTGTGGTTTTATTGGGTCATATCTTGCAGAAGAACTTTTAAGAAATAAAAAAAAAGTTATAGTTATTGATGATCTTTCCACAGGAAGGATTAAAAATGTTTTAAATATCTTAAACAATCCAAATTTTTCAGTTTTTATTGATTCAATATTAAATTATCATTTGATGGAGGAATTGATAAAAAAAGTTGATTTTGTGTTTCATCTCGCTGCAGTTGTTGGTGTGAAAAAAGTAATGGAAAATCCAATTGAATCAATTATAGTTAATATTGAAGGGACAAAAAATGTATTGGATTTATGTAAAAAATATAACAAAAAAATTCTATTTACCTCAACTTCTGAAGTTTATGGAAAAAACATAAATGTTCCTTTTAATGAAAATGCAGATATAGTTATTGGTTCTACAAAAAAAAGAAGATGGTCATACGCATGCACAAAAGCAATGGATGAATTTCTTGCTTTTGGATATTATGAAGAATATAATTTACCTTTAATTGTTGTAAGATTATTCAATACTGTAGGACCAAGGCAATCTGAAAGATATGGTATGGTAATTCCAAGATTTGTTAAACAGGCATTAAGTGGGAATAATATAACTGTTTTTGGAAATGGAGACCAGACAAGGTGTTTTATTCATGTAAAGGATGTTGTAGAATGTTTATTAAAATTAATTGAAAAAAAAGAAAGTTATGGTGAAGTTATTAATATTGGCAGTAATGAAGAAATAAAAATAAAAGACCTTGCATATCTTATAAAAAGAATGACAAAAAGTAAATCTGAAATAATATTTATAAATCCTGAACAAATCTATAGTAAAGGTTTTGAGGATATGGAAAGAAGGGTGCCTGATTTAAGTAAAATAAAAAAAATTATAGATTTTCAGCCAAAATATACAATAAAAGATATAGTTAGAGATGTAATTGAGTATTTCAAAAATGAAATCAATAATCCCAATTATTTTTTTGAATTAACTATTTGAACAATTGACTAATTGGTTAAAAAGTAAAAATGAAAAGAAAGCCAATGCCAGAAAAGGAGTATAGAGCATCAAGAGTTTGTAGAGTTTTAGGAAATCCGACTGCTTATCAAATTATGAAATTACTTATAAATAAAAAGAAAATTACACCGTCTGAAATTGCAAAAGAATTAGGTTTAACAGTCCCTAATGTTTCAAAAACATTAAGAAGTTTAAGACAGATTGATTTAGTTAGATATGATACAGAAAAATATGTAAAGAAATATTATATTAAGGACGAAATTATTCCACAGATTTTTTATATTTTGGAAAGATATGTTGAAAAAATAAAGTTTAAAAAGTTTTAACTATTTAACCAATTGAGCAATTGGTTAACTGGTAAAGGGGAGGGTTTGTGAAAGTAGAGATTGAGAAAGTGAAGAGGTTTACTTTGTGGTTAATATTATTTTTAGGGTTTATTATCAGGGTTGTTTATTTGTTTTATTTGAAAGACACTGTTTATTTTGACCCATACATTATGGATAAACATGACCAGAAAACATTTATATTATGGGCAGAAGAAATTTTAAAACATCCATTTTTTGTTGATGGTAAAGTTTTTTATATGGCTCCATTTTATCCTTATTTTCTCGCTTTAATATATTTATTGACAGGAGGGAATCTATTTGGAATTTATTTAATTCAAATCTTACTTGATGTTTTTTTATGTTATTTAATATATCTTCTTGGAAAATTACTTATAAACGAAAATGTTGGAATTCTTGCATGTTTTTTTTGTGCTTTTTATAAAACACTGGTTGTATATTCTGTTTCAATTTTGAGTGATAATACAATTACTTTTCTTTATATTACTTTTATAACATCTTTATATGTATCCCTTAAAAAGAATAATTTTAATTGGTGGATATTAACGGGAATTTTATTAGGATTTTCTGCTTTAGCAAAACCCACAATAGGAATTTTTTTGCCATTTTTACTTATAGGTTTAATTTTGTATCCAAAAGAAAATCTCATTCCTTTAAAAATAGGTCCTTTTAAACAAAAAGTTTTTCTTTTTTTCATCTTAATTGCCATCAGCAGTTTTGTAATTTTGCCAATAACAATAAGAAACTGGTATGTTGGAAAAGTTTTTGTTCCTATATGTTCTAATGGTCCTGTTAACTGGAGAATTGGAAATAGTTCTGATTCTATAGGTCTTTTCTACTATCCAAAAGGTTATCTTCTTTCTCCATTATCCATTGATTTCTGGAAATTATTTTTCAAAAAATTAAATTTATTTTTTGTGTCCTATGAATGGCCCCAGAATATGGACATTTATATAATGGAAAAAATAATTCCATCCTTAAAATTTGCTTTTTTAAGATTTGGATTTATAGTTCCTGTTGGTCTTTTCGGTCTTGTTTTATTTTTTAAAGATTTTAAAAAGAATTTTCTCTATATAAGTTTTACTCTTTCAAATGTTTTATGGGTTGTTTTATTTTTCATAACAGATAGATATAGATTACCTGCTGTTTGCTGCTTTTTTATTTCTGCATCATATTTAATCTTATGGTGTCTTGGCGAAATATTTAAAAATAAAAAAATTTTAAAACCATTTTTTTTATTGCTTTTTATTTCAACTTTTGCCTATATGTTTAACTATGCTCCATCAGAAATACCATCTGAAGAAAGTAAGAAAATTTTTGGATATTTAAGTGGAAAAGGGATAGAAAAAGATTTAAGAGAAAAAAAATTAAAAAAAGCATTTAAAAAAGCAAATGATTATTTAAAAATTTTACCGGCTGACCCTAAAAGTAATTTTTTAATGGCTATAGTTTATTACGAATCCGGAGATATTGAAAAAACGAAATATTATTTAAAAAGAGTCCTTGAAATAGAACCGGATTTTGAATTAGCAAAAAATTTTTTAAAAGAGATAATTAATAAGAAATGAAAAAAATGTCTTTTTCTATACTTAATACTCTTACATCTACAATGTCAGTTATAGAACAACTGATTAGAGAGATTGAAGAATTTTTAAAAGATGATAAAATGATTTTTATTAAGGTAGAAAGAAAAATTTCATCTGAAAAAATAAAGAATTGAAAAAGAAAATTGAAGAAATAAAAGAAATTTTAAAATGTGTAAAAAAAGATTTAGGTTTGAAGGAAGAAATAATTAAAGATAAAGCAGTTATTAATTCAAGATGCGCCAAAATATGGGAAATTTTAAATGATATGAAAGGAGAAAAATTAAGAAAATATGGAAATGTTCCTGAAGATATAAAAAACTATTTAAATCAAGCAATAGAAAAAATTTTGAAAATTATTAATGAAATAGTAGAATTATAAAAAAGAAATAGATAAAAATATTTCGCCCCCTTTTTTCACGGAAAGAGATAATTTAGAGGCATAGTTCCATCTTTTGCATGACCTTGGTTTTGTTAATGTTAAAAAAAAATAGAGAAATCTAAAATAATTGATGTAATACCTCGAATGAAAAAATACTAAGAAATTAAAAAAACAGTTAAATTTATCAATCAATTACTTTTCATTGTTAGTTAAAGATAGTATAATAAAAAAATGCCAAAGTGGTGGAACCGAGCCCCTGTAGTAAGCAAAGATTAGCAAGGGGCGAGTTGGTGCGAGTAGGACAAAGGAAAAGTAAAATAAACAAAAGCATAGGAGAAAAACTAAGGAGAGATGAATAAACTAAAGCACCGAGCACAACTGACACAAACATAGAAAAAGTAGTAAAAT
>JBMFMQ010000095.1:0-5692 GCA_049970595.1 Candidatus Ratteibacteria bacterium
GATACTTCAGCACTACAAAAATGAATCATTAAGGGAAAAGCTTAAAACTCTTAAAATACATAAATGTTACAGATATGGAGATACTCTTTTAACAGTTTACAGGAGGCAAGAGTGAAAAAAATAGGAGTTTATCCAGGAACATTTGATCCTGTAACAAATGGACATCTTGATGTAATAAAACGGGCTCTTAAAATTTTTGATGAACTTATAGTTGCTGTTGCTGTGTCAAGTTATAAAAAAAATCCTCTTTTTACTGTTGAAGAAAGACTCTATTTTATCAGAGAAACTACAAAGGAACTTGAGAATTTGAAAGTAGAACCCTTTGATGGTCTCCTCGTTGACTTTTTAAAAGAAAAAAAAGCGGTAGCTATTGTTAGAGGCTTAAGAGCAGTATCAGATTACGAGTTTGAACTTCAGCTTGCTCATGCAAATCGGAGACTTTTTAAAGAGGCTGAAACAGTATTTTTAATGCCTTCTGAAGAATACTCTTTTCTTTCCTCTAGTATTGTTAAAGAAATTGTATACTTTGGAGGCTCTGTAAAAAATCTTGTACCTGCAATTGTGGAAAAGGCACTAAAGAAAAAATTTAAAGGCAGAGTTTAATGAGCAAACCCTGGGTTTCTGTTTGACTTTTTAAGGTAAAATGTATTATTTTAAATAGTCTACGATGTTTCAAATGGGCAGGTAGCTCAGTCGGTAGAGCAGGGGCCTGAAAAGCCCCGTGTCGACGGTTCGATTCCGCCCCTGCCCATTTAATTCTGTTGATTGACAAAAATCTATTTAAAAGTTTAAATTATTAAAGTTATTCATGGGCCGCTAGCTCAGCAGGCAGAGCACCGCCCTTTTAAGGCGGGGGTAGCAGGTTCGAGTCCTGCGCGGCCTAAGAAAACCCATCACCCCCCTCTACACCCCCTTTCGGAGAGCCACCATAAAAGGTGGCTCTCTTTTTTGCAAGAATTACTTTTTTTCTAAAAGATACTTTTTTAATTTTAAAAATGCCTTTGCTCTATGACTTATTTTGTTTTTTTCGTCTAATGTTAATTCAGCAAATGTTTTTCCAGTTTCTGGAATTTCAAAAACAGGGTCATATCCAAAACCATTTTTTCCCCTTGGAGAAAAAGTTATATATCCTTCTATTTCTCCTTTAAAAAATTTTTTTTCATTCTTTCCAATAAGACAGGCAACTGTTATAAATTTTGCCTTCCGCTCTTGCTTATTTTTAAAATCTTTCATCATTTCAAGCAACTTTTTTATATTTGCATTATCATCCCTTTTTCCAGAAAAAATTGCTGAATTTACACCTGGAAGCCCATTCAATTTTTCAACAAAAAGCCCTGAGTCCTCCCCAACAATATATTCATCCTTTATAAATTTGCTTAAATATTCTGCTTTTAAATATGCATTTTCTTTCAATGTCATACCCTTTTCTTCAGGGAAATTAATAAAATCAGGTGGAAGTAAGACATCAATTTCTTCTCCAATAATTTTTTTTATTTCTTTTAATTTATTTTTGTTTTTAGTTGCCAAGTAAAAAAATAATTTCATCTTTAAGAATTTCCTTTTCTATCTCAATAATTCTTTTTATTCCATTTTCAGCAAGTTGGAGAAGTTGACTAAGCTCTTTTTTTGTAAATGGATAACCTTCTGCTGTTCCCTGAATCTCTATAAATTCACCATTACCCGTCATAACTACATTCAAATCAACTGAAGCAAGTGAGTCCTCTGCATAATCAAGGTCAAGAAGTAAATTTCCATGAACAATCCCTACACTTATTGCACCGAGATAATCCTTTAAAACTGGAACCCTTATAAGACCGGAATTTTTCATCTTATTCAAGCATTCAACAAGAGCAATAAAACCACCTATAATTCCTGCAATCCTTGTTCCGCCATCTGCCTGAATTACATCACAATCAACCCAAAAAGTTCTTTCTCCAATTCTTTTCAAATCAACAATTCCTCTTAATGACCTGCCTATCATTCTCTGTATCTCCTGTGTTCTTCCAGACATAATTGAACTTCTCTGAATTCTCTCTGTTGTTGAAGATGGTAAAAGAGAGTATTCAGCAGTTATCCAGCCATTTCCTGTATCCTTTAACCATTGAGGAACTTTATCTTCATAATTAACAGCACATAAAACCTTTGTATCTCCAATTTCAATAAGGCATGAACCAGAAGCATATTTCAGAAAACTTTTTGTTATCTTAATTTCCCTTATTTCATCAAATGCTCTATTACCTTTTCTTTTTATTTCCATTTTACATACCTCCTTTGCCAGTTATTTTCAAAAAATATTGAAGGAACAATAAATGCATAAAAATAGAAATTATCCCTATCTTTTGTAACCCTGAAATCAAGTGTCAAACAGTGAATTTTTTTCCAGATTTCGTATGTCTGATTTAAAAATTTCTTTGAATCAAAATCATAAAAAATTCCAATTCTATATTGCCAGTCATCTTTAATTTTCTGTTGCCACCATGTTTCTACTCCAAAAATATCACTTTCATTATCAACTTTTGTCCCAATTGAAAACTTATATCTTTCCTTTTCATAGGAAATTGAATTAACTCCAAATTTATAAAAATTATCTTCAATATTCAATTCATTATCCCCCTCTATTTTTAATTCTTTGTTTCCAAATTCATATTTAAAAAATAAATTCCCAAAAAAATTTCTTCCAATATCATACTCATTTTCTATTTCAAGGTTTCCTGTTATTTCTTTTTCAGAATTTATATCCCATCTTAAATTTAAATTCAAAAAATTACCACTATTTTTCTCTTCAAATTCATCAAATTGAATAAGTTGACTTACATTACGGTTAACCATCCTTTTATAAAATGATAAACTTGGTGTAAAAAAAATATCATTATTAAAAAAATTGCTTAAAAATATTGTTGAAAAATTAGTACCTATTTCTCCTATAAAATTAAATTTATCAAAATCAGAACTTTTATATTTAAGAAAGGAAAGGGAAATGTATGGCTTTAATGTAAAATAATCAGTTTCTTTTTTAAAAGTCAAATCAAAGTTATTTAGAATTCTTAAATAGTTTTCATCTTCTTTATAAAAGTTTGTGAATCTAAAATCATATGTAAAATAAAGAGGAATGGAAGAAAACTGAATATAAGGAATAAAATATCTTAATTCAGGCAATTTTTCAATCTTTAAAATTTCTTCTCTTGCATTTTCCCTTAATGTAAAACCAAAAATCCCTTTCCCAAATTGACTTGTTAAAGAAAAATAATTATACATCTTTGATTTTCTTAAAAACTCTTCTTTGAAAAAATCAACAAAAAAATCATTATTATACATCCATCTCCAGTCAAAAATAAGATATGTATTTTCAAAATTCTTTTTCATTTCTAAATAAAACCCTGGTTGAATCTCATTTTCTTTGTATTTTTTAAAAAATAAAGAGTCAAAAATAAAATTATTTTTTTCAGAAGAAAATCCTATTCCTGTTCCAAATCCTTTTGTCCCAAAAATTAAATTTTCACTCATTAAATAGTCATTTTTTTCATTAATTTTATGATTAAATGTTAAAGTTATATTGTTGCCAATCCTTGTTTTATACCCAAAAGATGGAGTTAAAAATGGTTTTTTTCTCTTTATATCAATCGTATATTTTGGCAAATAAAAAATTGGGAAATTTTCTCCAGCAACAATTTTCATCTTTTCTAATCTTATATAATTATCCTTTAAAAACTCAATTTTACCTGAATCAATTCTATAATGTGGTTTTTCAAGTTCGCATGTTGTAATATATCCATTTTCCAAATTTAAAAAATTACCTTCCATTTCTATCTTTTCTGCTTTCCCATAAAATGGTTCACTTTTAAATTTAACATTCCAAATTATTCCTTTTTCCTCTATCAGATTATATTTAAAATATTCTGCTTTTATTTCTCCTATATCAGAAAAAATTTCTCCACCATTTTCACATTCTATCTCATCTGTTTTTCTATCATAAATTGCCTTTTCAGTTTTAATTTTTAAGTCCTTATAAAGAATAATAACATTTCCTTCAAGAAGAACTTTGCTTATTTTCCCTTCTTCATCAAATTCAACCTTCAAAAAATCGCATTTATATCTTATCTCCTCTGAAAACAGAAATACTGGAAATAAAAAAATTAAAAAAAATTTAAATTTCATATCCATATTTTTTTGCAAAATTTAAAGTATCATCCCAGTTTTTAACTCCTGAAGTTGCACCAATTGCTGTTGTTATTTGAGCACCAACAATATTTGCAATAAGACCACATTTTACAAAATCATAACCACTTATAATCCCTTTTATAAATCCAGCAACATATCCATCACCAGCACCTGTAGTATCAACAACATTAACTTTTAAGGCAGGGAAATAATATTTTTGATTTTTATTTTTTATATATGAACCATTTTCTCCCATCTTCAAACATACATTTTTTACCCCTTTTGAAAGAAAAAAATCACATATATTTTCCTTTTCCCTTTCACCTGATATCATTTTTGCTTCTTCAATACTTGCAAAAAAATAATCAATGTAATGTAAGGAACTTTCAATTACTTTTAGCCATTTTCCAAAGCCATCCCATACAGTATCAAGGCAAGTTATAAGCCCTTTTTCTTTTGCTTTTTTCAATGTTAAAGCAAGGTCTTTTCCAACAAAATTAGGCATTAAAAAGGGTCCTGCTATATGAAGGATTGAATATTCTGAAAGAATTGAAAAATCTATATCATTAATTGTAAAATCAGCATTTGAACCAACTGAATGTAAAAAAGACCTTTCACCATCAGAAAGCACAAGAACAGAAGTTCCAGAAGTTGTGAATTTATCAGAAATTTTTATATATTCTGTATTTATCCCTTCCTCTTTTAGTTTATTTATTATAAATTTGCCAAGATTATCATTCCCAACTTTTCCCATAATTGTAACATCAACTCCAAGTTTTTTTGCAACAATTCCTGTATTTGTAGCACATCCACCTATATGAAGTTCGGTTGTTTCAACAAAAGCAAGTTTTCCTCTTTCAGGCATCCTTTCAACAGGTTTTGCAATAAAATCACCAACAATTATCCCAATACATAAAAGTTTTTCTGACATAAAACCTCCTTTTTTCTGTATAATACCATATATTGACTTGAAATTGAAGTTTGAAATATAATATAAATTAGTGGGGGATTAGCTCAGTTGGGAGAGCACCAGGCTGGCAGTCTGGGGGTCAAGGGTTCAACTCCCTTATCCTCCACTGGGATTCTTCTTTTGAAAAGGGATGGTTTCGGTATAACAAAAGCAGTGGAGAAAAACAAAGGCAAGTAAAATAAACTAAATGCATCAGTAGAAATGAAGGAAAAGGAGAAACAATCCCGTAAATCCTAACTGAAACCCGTTTAAAATAATTTTTAAGGAGGTTTCAATTCAATTTCTTTTTTAATATCCATAAAAGTTCTTTCTACCCAAAACTACTTTCCTTAACATCCTTTCTGCTTTATTATTGTCCATTGGTATTTCTGGATATTTTGTCTTTAAGTTTATAAATTCTCTCCTCTGATGTGCCCAAAAATACCCAAGTTCTACAAGCCCCATTTTCTTTAATACCTTATATGCAGAAAATTTGTCTACACTCAATATTTTTTTATCTTCTATTTCTTTAATAAATTTTTCTTCTCCTTTTTCTATATCAAACAATATCTTTAATGGAACAGA
>JBMFMQ010000096.1:0-5201 GCA_049970595.1 Candidatus Ratteibacteria bacterium
GTTTAAACCCCTTTAAAATCCCCAAAAGGTATCAACTCCCCCAAACCCCCTCAATTTTGAGGGGAGTTTAAGGTATTCTTATCTGTTCTGGGCAAAAAGCAGCCAGAAAAAGCACTTGGGGTTGTTTTAAACCCCAGTGCTTTATATGTGGTTGACTAAGTATTTAACAAAAATTTTAACATTTTAAAGTTTTATTGTCCATAATTCATTTTTGTGATAAAATAAAAAAACCAGAAAATAAAGGAAATGAAAAAATTTATTTTTATTACTGGTGGAGTTGTATCTTCTCTTGGAAAAGGAATTGCATCTGCTTCAATAGGTTCTTTGCTTGAATCACATGGTTATAAAGTTACTTTTTTGAAATTTGACCCTTATATAAATGTTGACCCTGGAACTATGAGCCCTTTTCAGCATGGAGAGGTATATGTTACAGAAGATGGAGCGGAAACAGACCTTGACCTTGGACATTATGAAAGATTTACAAATGCAAAGATGACACATAAAAATAATGCAACAAGTGGTCAAATTTATTATTCTGTTATTCAAAAAGAAAGGAAAGGTGAATATCTTGGTAAAACGGTTCAGGTTGTTCCACACATAACAGATGAAATAAAAGAAAGAATATTTGCTTTAAAAAAATATGGGGATATCATAATAACTGAAATTGGAGGAACAGTTGGAGATATTGAAAGTTTACCTTTTCTTGAAGCAATAAGACAGATACAGGTGAAATTACCAGAAGATGATACACTTCATATACATTTAACACTTATTCCATATATAAAAGCAGCAGGTGAAATAAAAACAAAGCCAACACAGCATAGTGTGGGAAGATTGAGGGAGATAGGGATACAGCCAAAAATACTATTATGCAGAACTGAAAAACCTCTTACAGATGAAATAAAAGAAAAAATTGCACTATTCTGTAATGTAAAAAAAGAGGCAGTTATTGAAGCAATTGATACCGATTTAATTTATGAAATACCTCTTATTTTTGCAAGACAGAAACTCGACCTTATAATTCTTAAATACCTTTCATTGAATAGCAAAAAAAGGAAAGACCTTAAAAAATGGGAAGAAATAGTTAATATTTTGAGAAATGTAAATAGGAAAGTTAAAATTGGTGTTGTTGGAAAATATATAAAATTACAGGATTCTTATAAATCAATTTATGAAGCACTTGTTCATGGAGGTATATCAAATCAATGTGAAGTTATTTTTGAAAAGATTGATTCAGAACTTATTGAAAAGGAAGGCTCTGAAAAGTTTTTAAAAGATGTTTCTGGAATAATTGTTCCAGGTGGATTTGGAATAAGAGGAACCGAAGGGATAATTGAAAGTATTAAATTTGCCAGAATAAATAGAATTCCTTTTTTGGGGATATGCCTTGGAATGCAATGTGCTGTAATTGAATTTGCAAGAAATGTCTGTGGTTTTTTAGATGCTTCAAGCACAGAATTTAATCCAAAAACAAAAAACCCTGTAATTTTTTTATTACCAGAACAAAGAAAACAAAAGATGAAAGGCGGAACTATGCGACTTGGTTCTTATCCATGTATTTTAAAAAAGGGAACAATTTCATACAGGGTATATGGAAAAGAAAAAATTTATGAAAGGCATAGACACAGATATGAATTTAATAACAAATACAGGGAATTATTTGAAAAAAAGGGTATGGTTATTGCTGGAATTTATCCTGAAAAAGACCTTGTTGAAATTATTGAATTAAAAGACCATCCATTTTTTGTTGCAACTCAATTTCATCCAGAATTTAAATCAAAACCATTTAATCCACATCCACTTTTCAAAGCATTTATTAAAGCATCTATTGAATTTAATGGTTAATCTATTCCCATTCAATTGTTGCAGGTGGTTTTGATGTTATATCATATACAACCCTATTTACTCCTTTAACCTCATTCACTATTCTATTTGATATCCTCTCAAGAACTTTATAGGGAACTTTTACCCAGTCAGCTGTCATTCCATCTCTACTTTTTACAATTCTTATTGCAATAACATTTTCATAAGTTCTTTTATCCCCCATAATTCCAACACTTTTAATAGGTAATAATACTGCAAATGCCTGCCATATTTTACTGTAAAGATTCTCTTTTTTAATTTCCTCTTCAACTATAATATCTGCATTTTTTAATATTTCAAGTCGTTCTTCAGTTATATTTCCAATAATTCTTACAGCAAGTCCTGGTCCTGGAAATGGATGCCTTTTAATTATAAAATCTGGTAAATTTATTTTTTTTGCAATTTTTCTAATCTCATCTTTAAATAAAAATTTAAATGGCTCAACGAGTTTAAATTTCATATTTTGAGGTAATCCTCCAACATTATGATGTGTTTTAATTCTTGCAGATGGTCCTTTAAATGGTGAAATGCTTTCAATAACATCAGGATATAAAGTTCCCTGGGCAAGGAATTCAGCACCAAATTTTTCTCCTTCTTTCTCAAAAATTTCAATAAATGTATTTCCTATAATTTTTCTTTTCTCTTCAGGGTCTTCTATATTTTTTAATCTTTTAAGGAATAAATCGGATGCTTCAACATATTTAAAGTTAACCCTATTTTTGAAAAAATCAATTATACTTTCCGGTTCATTTTTTCTTAAAAGTCCGTTATTTACAAATATACTTAAAGAATTTTTACCACATACATCATTTAAAATTATAGAAAGAACAGATGAATCAACTCCACCACTTAATGCACATATAACCTTTTTTTCTCCAACTTTTTCTCTTATTTCTTTTTTTATCCTTTCTATCATTGATTCTGTATTCCATTCAGGTTTAAGTCCACATATTTTATAAAGAAAATTTTTAAATATTTTTTTGCCTTCTTTTGTATGATAGACCTCAGGATGAAACTGAACACCATAAATTTTTCCATTTTTATTCCTTATTGCTGCAATTTCAATATTTTGAGTTTTTCCAATTATTTTAAAATTATCAGGGATTTTACTGACATAATCCCAGTGGCTCATCCATACAATTGTTTCATTTTTAAGTCCTTCAAATATCTTTTCTTCTGTTTCAGGATAAAAAATTGTCTTTCCATATTCTCTTATTTTTCCATGTAAAATCTCGCCATTAAAAAATTTTGCTATCAATTGCATTCCATAACATATACCGAGAATATAAAAATCACCTTTCAAAATCCTTTCATCAAATTTCAATTTCCCTTCTTGTATATGTCCAGGACCACCTGATAAAACAATGACTCTAAATTTTTTTCTTTTAATTCTTCATAAGTTGTTGAATAATGTAAAATCTCACAATAAACTTTTAACTCTCTTATTGTTCTTGCTATCAATTGAGTATATTGTGAGCCAAAATCAATTATCCCTACCATTTATTTCCTTCATTCTGTAATATTCCTTAATCTCTCTTACCTCAATTTCCTTTTCTTTTAATTTTTTTATTGCATATAATGTTGCTTTTGCTCCTGGTATTGTTGTTATTAAAGGTATATTTCTTTGAACAGCAAGGGTTCTTATTGAAATGATATCCTTTTTTGGTTTTTTACCAGATGGAGTATTTATAATAAGGTTTATCTCATTATTCTTTATGTAATCAACAATATTTGGTCTTTCACCTTCATAAACCTTTGGAATAATTTTTACATTAATTCCCATCTGATTTAAATAATTTCCTGTTCCTTTTGTTGCATATATTTTAAATCCGAGTTCAGAAAAACCTTTTGCTATCTGGTAAATTGCTGGTTTATCCTTATCCTTAACGCTTATAAAGACATTTCCTTCTGTTGGTAAAATCTGACCTGCTGCAATCTGACTTTTTGCATATGCCATTTCAAATGTCTCATCAATTCCTATAACTTCACCAGTTGATTTCATTTCAGGTCCTAAAACAGCATCTACATTTCCAAATCTATTAAATGGAAAAACTGACTCTTTAACTGCAAAATAATTTATATCAACTTCCTTTTCAAATTCAAGTTCTTTTAATGTTTTCCCTATCATTATCTTTGTTGCAAGTTTAGCAAGCGGAACTCCTATTGTTTTACTCACAAATGGAATTGTTCTTGAAGCCCTGGGATTTACTTCAAGAACATAAACTTTACTATTTTTTACTGCAAACTGAATATTGATTAAACCAATTATATTTAAAGAAAGAGCAATCTTTTTTGTCGCTTCTTTTATCTCATCTATTATTTCTTTCTTTAAACTATATGGAGGAAGGACCATTGCACTATCTCCTGAATGAACTCCTGCCTCTTCAATATGTTCCATAATTCCACCAATAACACATATCTTTCCATCACATATTGCATCAACATCAACTTCAATTGCATCTTCAAGAAATTTGTCTATTAAAATAGGATGTTCAGGTGATACCTCAACTGCTTTTTCAATATATTCTTTTAAAGAAATTTCATCATAAACAATCTCCATTGCCCTACCGCCTAAAACATAAGAAGGTCTTACAAGGACTGGGTAATTTAATTTTTCTGCTATTTTTTTTGCCTCTTGGTAATTAAAAGCAATTCCATTTGGTGGTTGATTTAAATTTAATTTTTCAATCAATTCTTTAAATTTTTCTCTATCCTCTGCTATATCTATTGCAATAGGGTCTGTTCCAAGTATTTTAACTCCTGCATTCTTTAAAGGAATTGCAAGTTTTAATGGGGTCTGCCCTCCAAATTGAAGTATAACACCGACTGGATTTTCTTTTTCGATAATATTCATTACATCTTCAAATGTAAGTGGTTCAAAATAAAGCCGAGTAGAAGTATCATAGTCAGTGCTTACTGTTTCTGGATTACAGTTTATCATTATACTTTCATAACCCTCCTCTTTCAAAGCAAAAGAAGCATGAACACAACAATAATCAAATTCTATTCCTTGACCTATTCTATTTGGACCTCCTCCCAATATCACAACCCTTTTTCCCATTTTTTATAATTTTATCATTTTTCGGTCACATCTTCCAATAAAGGTCAATTGTCTATGCAGTTTGATACGAACCTTTTAAGTGTTATATGAAGTTCTGGCATCTCAATCACTCAATCACAAGTATATCGGATGAAAACCCAAATTTTTCTCTTTTCCTTCTCTTTAAAATATTTAACACAGATTTTAAGCAATTTATTATATAATTTCTTTTCTTCATTTAAACACCATTCTATCTTCCTTTCTCCATCCCAAAAGTAAATTTTCTCGTCATCCCAAA
>JBMFMQ010000096.1:5211-5685 GCA_049970595.1 Candidatus Ratteibacteria bacterium
TGAAACACAATATTCGCACCCACAATCAGCGGTAAGCAGTATCCTTATAACCTTCTTTGCAGTTTCTCTATCCATAATTATAATTTTGAAATTTCTCTCTTATCTTTTCTTTTAGTTTGCTTAATGACCGTTTTTCAAAATCTTTTAATTTTAATTACCCTAAATTCTTCATTTTCCACTAAAAATAATATTCTTTCATCTTTTCTGTTAACAGATTTGCTAATTGGGTGTAAGGAACGCTATGTTGAGCATTGAAAAACTTTAACAATAATTTTAAGGTAGTACCTTCTCTAAATATTGCCTTTATAATTCCTTCTTCCCATAATTTGTCATTTTCTAAAATTTTTCTCCAATTTCTCATTTCTAAATCTTTAATTTCCTTAAAACTTTCTTCTGGTGCTATGTCAAAATTTATTTCCGGTAATTCTGGTAAACTTTCTTTCCATTGTTTTAGCCATGATAGAATATCATTCC
>JBMFMQ010000097.1:0-5654 GCA_049970595.1 Candidatus Ratteibacteria bacterium
GAATCTATTTTAAAAGATATTTTGCCTAAAGAATTGATTGAGATTATAATTAAAAAAGTGTTACCCATGTACTCGAATTGTGCAAAGTCTTGACAGATTTATTAAGAAAGGGTATAATTAATGATAATGGAAACTGTTTTCATTTTTGGAGGTTATAATGGTTAATGGATATGCAAAAATTCCCGATTGGTGGTATATGAGATTTAGGGGTTGTGGCTATCGAATAACTATTGCACGAAAAGTAATAATTGATATTTTGTATAAGACTAATGAACATCTCAGTGCTGAGGATATATTCTTTGCTGTGCATAAAGAATATCCCAATATTGGTCTGACAACTATTTATAGAACTCTTGAATTGCTTGTTCAGATGGGGCTTATTCATAGATTTGACTTTGGCGATGGCAGGGCACGGTATGAACTTGCTGAAGGACCAAAAGGGAAACAGCATCATCACCATCTGATTTGCACAAAATGCGGCCGGGTAATAGACTATACGGACTTCATTGATGAGGAAATTGACCTTCTCAAGCGCACAGAAAAGGGACTTTCAAAGAAATATAATTTTGACATAACAGAACATTTAATTCAATTTTATGGGATTTGTGATAGATGTCGGCGAAAGAAATAAAAAAATTTTGCCAATAAATGAAAATGGTTTTCATTAGCAGAAAGGAGGTGATTGATATGCCTTTTGGAGATGGAACTGGACCCCTTGGATTAGGTCCGATGACCGGCCGTGCTGCTGGCTATTGTGCCGGTTTTCCTGTGCCTGGTTATTTAAATCCAATTCCTGGTTGGGGTTGGTGGGGTCGTGGTTGGTTCGGACGGGGTAGAGGTTGGAGGCACTGGTATTGGGCAACCGGGCTTCCTGGTTGGGTAAGGGCATGGTATGGTTATCCTGCTTTTGGTATGTGGCCAATACTTTCTGCCTATAACCCAACTCCCAAGGAAGAGATGGAGCTTCTCAAGGAGCAGGCAGAAATTCTTAAAAAGCAACTTGAAGATGTGCAGAACCGAATCAGCACACTGGAAAAGGCGCAGGAGAATGAATAAAGCAAAGGGCGGAGATGAGTTTGTTTTTTATCTATCTCCGCCCCTGCAAGAAGAAGAATAAAAAAGAAAGGAGGAATTATGCGAATAGCAATAGCAAGCGATGGGAATTTTGTTTCAGCACATTTTGGAAGATGTCCATCCTATACCATTGTAGATATTGAGAATGGTAAGGTTATAAAAAAAGAGGTTATAGAGAATCCAGGACACAAAGCGGGTTTTATTCCTCAATTTTTACATCAACTTGGGGTTGAATGTATCATCTGTGGTGGTATGGGAATGCGCGCTAAAGATTATTTTGATGAATATGGAATTCAAACAATAGTTGGTATAAATGGCAGTATAGATGAAACTATAGAAAAATTCCTAAATAACACTTTAAAAGGAAATGAAAATTTATGCAAACCAGGTTCAGGTAAGGGATATGGGATAAACAAATCAGTATGCGACCATTCAGAAGCAGAAAGATGTGAACATGAAAAGGAGGAGTGATTATGAAGATATGCTTAACTGCACAAGGTGATAATCTTGATGCACAATTAGACCCGAGATTTGGTAGGTGTGAGTATTTTATCTTTGTTGATACCGAAACAGGTGAATTTGAGGTATTGAAGAATCCAAATACTGAGGCCATTGGAGGTGCTGGTATACAATCTGCCCAATTGGTTGCTGAAAAGCAGTGTAAAGTTGTTATTACTGGTAATGTGGGGCCGAATGCATTTCAGACTCTAAAATCTGCGGGTATAGAGGTGATAACTGGATTATCAGGTACTGTTAAAGAAGCGATTGAAAAATTCAAAAAGGGCGAAGTAAAGCCAACACAAAATCCAACTATAGATAAAAAATTTTGAGTTAGGATAAGATATTTATCCGGGGAGGTATTATGCCAAGAGGTAATAGAACAGGACCTGTAGGTATAGGAGGTGGTAGAATGGGTGGAATGAGAAGAGGGCCAAGTGGTTATTGTGTATGTCCATCTTGTGGAACTGTTGTCCCCCATAAAAGGGGTGTTCCATGCTATCAAATGGTTTGTCCAAAATGTGGAACAAGATTAAGGAGGCAATAATGCCAATATATACTTACAAATGCAACAATTGTGGCAAAGTCTTTGACTTTCTCCTCTTAAAAAGTTCTGAAAAACCGGAATGTCCACAATGCGGCAGTAAAAATTTAGAAAAACAAGTTACTGCACCAGGAAGTGTAAGAGTTGGGAGTTCTCAATCTTCAGGCACAACCTGTTGTGGTAGAACTGAACGGTGTGATACGCCTCCCTGCTCTTATGACGGCATCTGTAAGCGTGGTTAAAAGATGCATCAATTGAAATTCCTAAATCATTTTTAGGAGGGAATATGCTCGAAAAGAAAAAAGATATTCTGAAGATTACAATTATCTATGACAATAACTCATTTAACCCGGCATTGAAAGTTGCATGGGGATTTTCCTGCCTTATTGAAGGTCTTGAAAAGAAAATTCTATTTGATACTGGAGGCGATGGGAAAATTCTTATTAAAAATATGGAAAATTTAGGTATAAATCCAAAAGATATTAAACTTATATTTTTGTCTCACAACCATTGGGACCATATAGGCGGACTTATGGATTTCTTAAACAAAAATCCCAATGTAGTCATTTATCTTCTTTCATCTTTTCCTGAAGAAATTAAAAATAGCATAAAAAATAAAAATGCGAAATTTATAGAAATAAAAAAACCGATTTATATTTGTGAGAAGGTTAGCACAACTGGCCAACTTGGGACTTTTATTAAAGAAGAATCTCTGGTCATCGAAACAAAGAAGGGTTTAGTAATTATTACAGGTTGCGCCCATCCTAAAATTGTCCATATTATTAAGTTTGTTAAAGATTATTTTAAGAAGGATATTTATCTTGCAATTGGCGGCTTCCATTTGAAGGGATTTTCTGATAATGAGTTAAAAAAAATTATTCAGCAATTCCGAAAACTTGGCGTTAAAAAAGTCGGTCCCTGCCATTGCAGAGGTGAAAGATGCCGGGAACTATTTAAAGGGGAATATCAAAAAGATTATATAGAAATTGGTGTTGGAAAAATCATCAATGTAGAATAAAATGAGATGAGAAAATGATTATTTCTATTGCAAGTGGTAAAGGTGGGACTGGGAAGACAACAATAGCAGTAAATTTGGCACTATCTTTGAATCAGCAAATACAATTTCTTGATTGCGATGTTGAAGAGCCAAATGCCCATATTTTTCTAAAACCAAAGATAGAAAATTCAGAATCTGTAACAATCCCAATTCCCCAAGTTGATAAATCAAAATGTGATTTCTGTGGCAAGTGTGCAAATGTCTGTGCCTATAATGCCATTGCTGTATTAAAGGAAGAAGTTCTAATCTTTGAGCATCTTTGTCACGGATGTGGTGGCTGCAGTTTTTTTTGTCCTAAAAATGCAATAACTGAAATAGAAAGAGAAATTGGGGTCATTGAATATGGTAGTGCAGGCAATATTATGTTTATGCAAGGCAGGTTAAATATCGGTGAGGCAATGCCAACACCAATTATCAGAAAGATGAAGAAGAAAATCAAAAAATCAGAAGAAAATTTAACTATTATTGATGTTCCACCAGGCACATCCTGTCCTGTCATTGAATCAGTTAAAGGAAGCGATTTTTGTATCTTAGTTACAGAACCCACCCCTTTTGGCTTAAACGATTTAGTTTTAGCAGTAGAAGTGCTTAAGAAATTAAAAATTCCTTTCGGGGTAGTAATTAATCGCGCAGATTTGGGAAATGATAAAACTGAGGAATATTGCAGGCAGGAAAATATCCCTATACTTATGAAAATCCCTTTTAAAAAAGAATTAGCGATGGCTTATTCAAAAGGAGAGCCTATGGTTAGGGCATTTCCTGAATATAGAGAAGATTTTCAAAATCTTTTTAATACAATAAGAAATGGAAAATTTAGTTAAAAAGGAGGAGGTAGATATGAGTAAAAAAGTGAATATTCTTATTGTTGGCGCAGGTCCTGCAGGAATAGTTAGTGCTATTACAGCCAGAAGGTATTATCCGGATAAGAATATTTTGGTAATAAAAAATGTGGCTAATAGCCCTATTCCCTGCGGCATTCCTTATATGTTTTCAAGCCTAAAGAATCCTGAGGATAATATTTTGGGAACAGATGTTCTGATAAAGAATAACATTGAAGTTATAGTTGATGAAGCAATAAAAATTAACCGGAAGAAAAAGAGTGTAGAAACAAAAAAAGGCGACGAATATTTTTACGAGAAATTGATTTTAGCCACAGGTTCTTCTCCTGTTATCCCGAATATTCCTGGCATTGATAAAAAAGGTGTGTATCCCATATACAAAGATATGGATTATCTTAAATCTTGTGTTGAAGAAATTAAAAATGCAAAAAGCGTTTTAATAGTCGGAGGAGGATTCATAGGTGTAGAGATTGCGGATGAGATTTCAAAGATAGAAGGCCTTAATGTTTATTTAGTGGAAATTCTGCCCCACCTTTTAGCACTTTCTTTCGACCAGGAATTTTCTCTATTGGTTGAAGAAAAACTTAAAAATAAAGGCGTCAAACTTCTTCTTAACACAAAAGTTGTAGAAATCTTAGGTAAAGCGAAAGTTGAAAAAGTGCGATTTGAAAACGGTGAAGAGTTAAAAGTAGATAATATTATTTTAGGAATAGGGGCAGTTCCTAATACAAAGCTTGCAACTGATGCAGGTTTAGATTTGGGCAGGAGTAAAGGGATATGGGTAGATGAATATATGCGCACTTCTGATTCTGATATTTTTGCGGTGGGGGATTGCGCGGGTAAGAGAGATTTTTATACGCGAAGGGATACCTCGGTTATGCTTGCCTCAACCGCTACCGCTGAAGCAAGAGTTGCGGGCGCGAATCTTTATCAGTTAAAAGTTGTCCGCGAAAATAAAGGGACAATCGCAATTTATTCCACCTATGTGGATGGTTTGGTTTTAGGTTCGGCAGGGCTCACGGAAACAAGTGCCAAAAAGGAAGGTTTTGAAATTGTCGTAGGCAATGCTGAAGGTGTAGATAAACATCCTAAAGTTTTACCCGGAGCAAATAAAATAAAGGTAAAACTGATTTTTTCCCGGCAATCAGGGATACTTATGGGTGGCCAGGTTTCTGGCGGCATATCGGCAGGAGAGATAATTAATATAATAGGCATGGCTATACAGCAAAGGGTTTCCTTAACCGAATTGGAAACGTTACAGATGGCAACCCATCCGTATTTAACAAGCGCGCCTACGATGTACCCAATTGTATTAGCAGCTCAGGATGCGTCAGGTAAGATATAAGTTCAGAGTTTGGGAGCATATATGAAACAAATTGTAATTATCAGTGGAAAAGGCGGTACGGGTAAGACTGTAATTGCAGGAGCATTTGCAGCATTAGCGAAAAATAAAGTTATGGTTGATTGTGATGTAGATGCAGCAAATTTGCATTTATTACTACATCCTGATATAAAAGAGAAATTTTTATTTAAAGGACTACCCAGGGCATTTATCAATCAAGATAAATGTACTGGTTGTGGTGAATGTATGAGAGTGTGCAGATATAATGCAGTTATCCAATCAGAAGATGGAAAGTTACAT
>JBMFMQ010000098.1:0-5650 GCA_049970595.1 Candidatus Ratteibacteria bacterium
TGAAGCAGAAATTAATATAAATGGAGTTGAAAGGTTAAATTTTGATTTTTCAAAATGGTATTGGGAAACTGTTGGAGTTGGTGAAAAAGGGAGTTTTGAAAAGGCAAGTTTTGTTGATTGGCCATACACAATTCCTTTAATTCCTTCTATTGAAAAAATTCTTTCAAAATATATAGAAAAACAAATCTCTACTTCTCCTTTTCTTATTGTTTCACCATTTAAATCTGGACAGATAAAATATTTTGTTTGTGTTAATGATTTTCAGGTTGAATTTGAAAAAAGAAAAAATCCAATTCTTTCTGAATATTTACCATTAAAGACAAATCTTAATATAAAAGAAAAGGGATTTATTTATGATTTATTTGAAGGGAAAGAGATTCTTTCTGAAAATATACCTATTGAAATTTCTCCAGGTGATATGAAAGTTTTTGTATTTTTGCCAGAAAAAATTGGAAAATTGAAAACTAAAATTGAAAAAAATAATTTAGAGGTAAAGATTTTTTCAGAAAAAGGTAATTTAATAGAAGGTTGTTTACCTATTGAAATTTCATATTTTGATTCAAATGGGAATTTAGTTAAAAAAATTTATAGAGCAACAGATGAAAATGGAATATATAAAGAAAAATTAATATCTTATTTAAACATAAATTATCCATTGAAAATTTCTGTAAAAGAATTGGTATCAGGAAAAGAAAATAAAATAATTTTAAATAAAAAAATTGAGGGTAAAGTTTCTTTGATTATTGAAAAAGGAAACAAAAAAATATCAAAAGAATTTAAAGAATTTATTTCAAAATACAAAAATGATGAGATATTAATTGTTTATGGAAATGAAAAAGAGAAAGAATTGATTGAAAAATATTTAATTCCATATTTAAAAAAAAATAAAAAAATAAAATATAAATCCTTCAATTCAATTTCACTTCCATCAAAAGAATATCCATATTTGCTTGGAAGAGGAATTGCAAGAACACCACTTGGAGTTCCTTATTATTATTATCCATTAAATTACAAAATAGAAAAACCAGTAATTATTATTGGAACACCAAATTCAAATAAAGTTGTAAAAGAAATTGTAAAAAGTGAGGTTATTGATTTTTCATTTTATGGAATAGGATATAAGTTATTTGACTGGGATTATGATAGTTTTCTCTTTGTTTCTTTAGATTATAATGAAATTGAAGAAATTTTAAAAGGGAGAATTTATGAAAATTAAAAATTTATTTATTTTTCTTTTTGTTTTTCCTTTTTTTGTCTTTTGTGAAGATTATTATTTTAAAAATTTACAACCTCCGAAAGTTTTATTTATTGCTAATTCTCATCACTATGCTGATTTTGCATATTATATTGAAAGGACTACAAATGCAGATTTAAAGTATGTTCAGATTTTTTATGATGACCAGGATTATCACCATTTATGTAATAAGCCACTTGAAGAAACAAAAAATGATATGGATTTTGTTAATAATGAAGGAGAAAAATATTTAAATTATTTAATTGAAAATATAAATAACTTTGATATTATTTTTGCAAGTTTTTATCCAAACTCAAATAATGAAAAAATAAGGGAAAAATTATTTAATATTGAAAGAAAAATAATTGATGCAGTAAAAAATGGAAAGTCACTTGTTTTTATAAATCCTTCCTGGGAAATTGTTTTTGATAATACGCCCTTTTTTGAAATTATGCCTTGTAAGTTTGATGGAGTTCATAAAATGTGGTCTTTCTGTCCTGGAAAATCAACAGAACATCCATTAACAATTGGACTACCTTTTGAAATAACAGGAACTTACTGGTGGGGTCCTGTTTATGTTGCAGTTGATGAAAAAAGTATAAAATTGACTGAAAGAAAAGGATATCCAAATTTATGGTATAGAAAAGTTGAGAATGGAGAAGTTGTTTTTCTTTATGACTTCCCAAAAGATAGAGTTGAATGGGGTGGAACTAACTATAATACTTACAAAGGAGATAGACCAGATGAAAGCGAGGTATGGTATTCATTTTTCAATAGATTGGTCTGGTATTTAAAGTATAAAGAAAAAGCATTTCCAGTTTTAATAGATATTCAAATTCCAGATAATTTAAAAATAAAATATGGAGATGAGATTGAAATACCAGTTAAGGTAAAGAATTACACAAATGAAAATAAAAATTTTTTAATTGAATTTGTTGTTTCAACAAGATATTCTGATGAGAAAATTCATGAAAAAAAGTCAATTTCTTTATCTCCATTTGAAGAGAAAGTTTTAAATTTTAAATTTCTTATTAAATTGCCCTGCCTTGATAAATACATCTATTTAAAAGCAAAAGTAAAAAATGAAAAAGACCAAATCATTTCTGAAAGTTATAAATATTCTGATTATTTACATAAGATTGGTATTTCAATAAAAACAGATAAGCCCTCTTATTTAGAAAATGAGAATATAAATGTGAGATGTGAAGTTTCAGATGGTCAGATTGGAGAAAATTATAATTTTTATTTATTTTTACTTGATAGGAATGGAAGAATATTAAATTCAGTTTCTAAAAATTTAAATTTTAAAAATGAAAAAGAAGACATTGAATTTAATATAAAGATGCCAGATGAAAAACCTGAATTTCTGTCTTCTTACTGGATTAAAGGGATATGCTATTTTAAAAATGAAATAGTTGGTTCTTCTGAATTTTTACAGATACAGAATGATGAAAAATGGGATATGAGAAAACAATTTCAATTTTCTTTATGGACATATGGTGGTCCATATCCTAAAATGAAACTTTTATTTGATTCTGGATTTAACTCTCTTGGATATCCTGGAAATACATTTTTATGTGATAAATATGGAATAAGACAGTATGTTGAAGGAACAGGTATAAATACTTTTGGAGTTGAAATAAAATATTCTACTTGGGAAGATGTAAGAAAAGATATGGAGAGAGTTATTGAAAATTTAAATAAAGGTGGACCTGATACAAGGAGTAAATGTCTTTTTTCATTACAGGAAGAAGGTGGATTTGATGGAGGATGGGGAACAAGATATTATTGGAAGGAAGATAAAGCACCAGAGATTCCTAAAAAAGTTTTTAATGAATATTTAAAAGAACTATTTGAAGATGATATTGAAAAATTGAATGAAGAATGGAATACAGAATATAAAAGTTTTGAAGAAATACCTCTTGAAAAGAATAAATGCAACTATCCTTCAAATGTTTTTGTAACCTCTCAAGCATGGGATGCAATACCTCAAAATGAAAAAGAAAGGAAAATACCTGTTGAAATTAAAAATATAAATACTTCAAAGAAATACCTATGTTATACTTCTCCATATTATTTAACATATAGATTTTTTGACTGGTATTATCAGAAATATTGTGACCTTGCAACAGAAATTTATAAAAAGAATAGAAATCCAGTTCCTTTAACAATATGCAGTGCTCCAGGTGGTTTTTATCCAAAAGTTGATGTATATAATTTTGCAGGGCTTGGTCCATTTTATCCAAAAGAAACAGGGTTTATAGGAAATTTAGCTGCAAGAAGGGATTATGGAGATATACCTGGTTTTTCAGCAGCAATGTGGGCTTATTTTGATTTATATACTTTATGGAGTTGCACTGTTTTATCTTCTATAATTGCTGGAAATACTCATATTGATTACTGGGTTGATACTCCTTTAACATTTAATCCTGACTTAACTCATACAAGGGCAAGTTTCTGGACAAAGGAATTAACAAAAAAATTAAAATCAATTGAACCAATCCTATTACATAAAAAGTTTTATTATACAAAAGGACTTGGACTTTTTATTCCAATTCAACCAATTGAGAAAGGAATTTTTGGTCAACATTTTGGTTCTGCTATAAGTTGTAATGCACCTGTTTATTCAGCACTTGAAGAATCTGGCTATATGCCAAAAGTTGTTAATTTAGACGAATTATCAGATATTTCTGTTTTAATTGCATCATATGCTGAAGTTATAGGGAGAAAGGATGGAGAAAAACTGAAAAATTTTGTTAAAAATGGAGGAATTTTAATTTCTACTCCATGGATTGCTTCATTTTCAAAATATGGTAATCCTTATACTATTTATCCTTCTCCTGAAAGTGGTTTATCTGAACTTTTTGGATTTAAAATTATAAATACAAGTCAGGTTGTGAATGTTGAAGAATTTTTAATTGAAAGTTCTGATTATCCTGAATTAAAAGGGATTTTGGTAAAAAGTAAGGGTAAGGATAAAATAGTTGAAATCTCTTCTGATGTTAAAATTATTTCTTCTTATAAAGATGGAACACCTGCAATACTTGAAAGAAAATATGGTAAAGGAAAATTTATTTATTTGAATTTCATATATGACTGGGATAACTGGTGGAATAGTTTTTATGAAAAGCCAAGAGAAAATTATAGGAGGTTGTTTGATATTCTCATAAAAAACAATAGTAAGGTTAAAAATGATTATTTTATATCATTTTTAAAAGCAGAAAAGACAGAATTAAATAAGGGATGGTGGGGATGTGTAATGAACCAGGTTCCTGAAAAAGGTGATGGGATACCTTACTGGTTAAGTCAATTATATTCAGACCCTGATGGAAAGATTAAATATTTATTTATTTTTTCTGACCATAGAAGTCCTATTATAGAAGGTGAAATTCATTTTGAAGAAAAAGATATAAGAGTTTTTGATATACTTAATAAAAAGGAGATAAATAAAAATGAAAATGGGAACTATTCTTTAACTTTAAAACCAGCAGATGGCATTTTCCTATCAATAGTTAAAAGTGATAATGTTCCAAAAGGAATAAATGTTTCAATTCCAAAAAATATAAAGGTAGGAGAGAATTTAAAAATAGGTATCTTTCTTTCATGTGTTAAGGATGGTGTATATGGAGCAACTATTGAATTTCTTGACAATTTAGGTAATATATTGAAAACTCATTCTTTTTATAATGTTCAAATTAAAAAAGGTAAAGGAGAAGTAAATATTAAATTTGCAGAAAATGAAGATGAAGGTGATTATAAAATAATTGTAACTGAAAGTTTAACAGGTTTGAAATATGAAGGGAATTTGAAAGTTATAAAAGAGAAAGAAATTATGAGTAAAGAGTGTCTAAAACCATTCCCTACAAGAGCAGAAGATAAGATTGAACTTTTAAAAATGAGTGATGAAGAATTTATAGAGAATTTTAAGAAGTTGAATCAGATATATAAAGGTGAATTTAAAGGTTTATATGCAAAATATATGTTAAGTTATTATTTATATGTTCCATTTGTTGAAAATAGACATTCAATAATGAGAAAATTACAGAGAACTGAATGGTCTTCTCATTTTGAAAGATTTGTTTCTGAATTAAAAAAAGGAGAGAATTTTTATTTAATTGGAGAGGACTTAAATTTTGACCCATATACTAAAACAGAAATTGACCCACTTGCTTCAAAAGATATAAAGGGATTTATTGAGAAATTAAGAAAGATTGGAGAAGATGAGGTTAAAACAATAGAAGGTATAAAAACAGAAATTATTAAGATTGGTAAAGGAAAACTTGTAATAATTTATGATAGTTGTGATAGAGATATTTACCATAGCGATGATTTTGAGAAATGGCATAATAAAATAAAAAAATTGATTTCTGAAATATAAAAAATGAAAAAAAAGATTGTTTTTAAAAGAAAATTTGA
>JBMFMQ010000099.1:0-5582 GCA_049970595.1 Candidatus Ratteibacteria bacterium
AAATAAGAGAAATAAGGATTAAAAAAAAAGAAGAACTTGAAAAAATAGGATTGGAGGTTTATGGAAGAAGATTTCCTAAAATTAACATTTCTGAAATAAAAGAAGGAGATTATGTAAAAACTGCTGGTAGAATCATGGCGATAAGAAAGCATGGAAGTGCATCTTTTGCTGACCTTGTTGATTGGACAGGGAAAATACAGATTTATTTTAAAAAGGATATAATTGGAGAGGAAAATTATAATATATTCAGAAAAATTGATATCGGAGATATTGTCGGCGTTGAAGGAGATGTATTTAAAACAAAGACAGGAGAAAAAACAATACTTGTTAAAAATTTTGCTCTCCTTTCAAAATCATTAAGACCATTACCAGAAAAATGGCATGGGTTAAAAGAGATAGAAATTAGATTTAGGCAAAGATATCTTGATTTAATAATGAATGAAAGTGTAAGGGATATATTTAAAAAAAGAACAGAAATTTTAAAAAATATGAGGGAATTTTTAAATGCTAAAGGTTTTATAGAAGTTGACACACCTATGATGCACCTCATACCGGGTGGTGCTGAAGCAAAGCCATTTGTTACCTATCATAATGCACTTGACATACAACTTTATTTGAGAATTGCACCGGAATTATATTTAAAGCGTTTACTGGTTGGTAATTTTGAAAAAATATATGAAATTAACAGGTCTTTCAGAAATGAAGGAATATCAACTCTACATAACCCGGAATTTACAATGCTTGAATTATATTCTGCTTATGGTGATTATGAAGAAATGATGGAGATAACAGAGGAATTAATCTGTTATCTTTCAGAAAAAATTTATGGTTCACTTACATTTGAATATCAAGGAAAAGAGGTTGATTTATCAAGACCATGGAAAAAAATGAAATGGACAGATGTATTTAGAGAATATTTGGACATTAATAACTGGCGTGATGAGAAAACAGTTGAAAAAAAAATAAAAGAATACCAAATTGAAATAGAAGAGGAAGAAAACATCTTTGAAAAACTTGAAAAATTATTTAAGAAAATAATACAACCAACTTTGATAAATCCCACTTTTATAATCGGGTATCCAGTTGAAATATCTCCACTCGCAAAGAAATGTAAAGATAATCCAGAAATAACAGAAAGATTTGAACTATTTATCGGAGGTTTAGAAATTGCAAATGCATATTCAGAATTAAATGACCCAATTGAACAATTAAAGAGATTTGAAGAGAAAGTTAGGGATGAAAAGGATAAAGAGAAAAAAATTGATTATGATTTTGTAGAAGCACTTGAATATGGAATGCCACCCGCAGGAGGTCTTGGAATTGGGATTGACCGGCTTGTTATGCTTTTTACAAATTCATCTTCTATAAGGGAAGTTATATTTTTCCCACTCTTAAAACCAAAAAATGAGTAAAAAGATTTTTAAAGCAATATCCTTACTTGCATTTGGAACAATTATTTCAAGGGTTTTTGGTCTTTTTAGAGAAATTGTAAGTGCAAATTTCTTTGGAACAACAAAAATTTATGATGCATTTTTACTTTCTTTTATGATACCAAATTTTTTTAGAGGTCTCCTTGCAGAAGGTGCTTTAACTTCTTCCTTTATACCAGTTTTTACAGAATACTTATCAGATAAAGAAAAAAAGAAACAATTAAACGAGATTTTCAATATAATTTTTACATTATCTTTAATTTTTACATTTTCCCTTTTCCTGATTTTTTTTTCAATTAGTGAAATAGGAGTTAGAATTCTGGTATATGAAAGTAAATGGTATTATGTTTTCTTACTTTTAAAATTTACTTTTCCATATCTTATTTTTATTTCGCTTTCTGCTTTATATACAGGTGTTTTAAATTCTTATAAATCATTTTTTCTACCATCTATTACTCCTATAATTCTTGATTTTTTCTGGATTTTATCTCTTTTTTATCTCACAAAACTTTTTGGTTTTTCACTTGAAGAAAAAATATTTGGACTTTGTATAGGGGTAATTTTAGGTGGGATTGGCCAGTACTTAATTTTAGTTCCATCAGTTAAAAAACTTGGTTATTCTCCTAAATTTTCTTTCAATTTTTCTCATCCCGGTATTAAAAAAATGGGTTTTCTCTTTTTACCTATGATTGTTGGTGTTGCTGTTGGTCCAATAAATTTACTTGTTGATTATTCACTTGCAAATTTTTTATCTTCTGGTATGGTTTCAGGACTATGGTATGCAACAAGATTATATCAGTTACCACTTGGCATATTTGGTATTTCAATTTCAACAGCAGTTCTTCCTTGGTTAAGTGAAAATTTTTCAAAAAAAGAGTTTGATAAGTTTAAAGAAAATCTTTATTATGCTTTTAAAATTCTTTTTTTAACTATTATACCTTCAACTGTATTTTTAATTTTTTTGAAAGATGAAATAATTACATTCCTTTTTAAAAGGGGAATGTTTGATTTAAAATCAGTTAATTTAACTTCATATCCTTTATTTTTTTATTCTTTTGGACTCATCTTTTATGGTGGAATTTCAGTTATAACAAGATGTTTTTACGCTTTTAATGATACAAGAACTCCTGTAAAAGTCGGAATTTTTAGTATTGCCACAAATTTTATTCTTGATATAATTTTAATGAAATTTCTTGCTCATGGTGGGATTGCTCTTTCAACTTCTCTTGTTGGCATTATAAATTTCTTTCTTCTTTTATATTTTTTCAATAAGAAACATCTAAAATTGAATTACAAAAAAATTTTAGAGATTTTTGTTATATCTATTATTTCTGCAATTCCTATGCTTATTTTTTTACAAATTTCCAAAACTCATATTTTTCAAAAACTAAATTTATTCAATTTTTTAATTACAGCAGTTACTTTTGGTTTGATTTTATACTTTATTTCTTTTAAATTTTTAATGATGCTTATCAAAAGGAGGAACTATGAAAGGGATTGAATATGAGGGTAATAAACTTAAACAGATAAAATTTTTACTTGGTGGAATTGGTGCAGGGAATATTTCTCTTGAAGGAAAAGGTTCTTTAACTGACTGGGAGATATTTAATAGACCTGGTAAGGGAAAAAGAATGTATGGGAATTTTGTTTCTTTAAGGGTTAAAAATAAAGATGGAATAAAATATAGAGTTGTTTCAGGCAATCCTTTCCCTCCATTTGAAGGATCTTTTGGATATCAAAACTTAAGTATGGAAGGATGTCCTTGTTTTGAAAATATTAAATTTATAAATTATTTCCCTTTTGCTATTATTGAATTTTCAGATAAAAAATTACCTTTGAAAATTACTCTTGAAGCATTTACTCCTTTTATTCCTCTTGATTATGAAAATTCTTCTCTGCCGATAGCAATTTTTACATATAGAATAAAAAATCTTACTAAAAAAGAAATTGAAATATTTCTTACATTTTCTCTTATGAATCCTATCGGAACAGATGGAACTGAAAATTTAAATTCACTTTCAAATGTATGTTTTGGGAAAAATATCAATATTTATGAAAAAATTGGGGAAATAAAAGGTCTTTATCTAAAATCCAGTAAATATGAAAAAGATAATCCAAGATATGGTAATATTTCTTTATTCACAGATTCAACAGATATTTCTTATAAAACTCAGTGGGAGAAAATTGGATGGTGGTCTGATTATGAAATGTTCTGGAGAGAATTTAAAAGTGGGAAATTTAAATTTGTTGAAAATAAAGAAAGTGAAGATGGAAAAACATACTGGTGTACTCTTGGGGTAATTGAAAAATTAAAAGGGAAAGAAGAAAAAGAGATAAATTTTTATCTATCATGGTATTTTCCAAACAGAATAAATTATTGGGGACTTGATGATGAAGTAAAAAATAAAATTTTGAAAAACTGGTATTCAAGGAAATTTTCTGACTCAAAAGAGATAATTGTTTATTATATTAAAAATAAAAAGTATCTTAAAGAAGAAAGCAGGAAGTTTGCCAACTCCTTCTTTTCTCAAACTTTACCAGAAAGTTTTTTAACAACTATAAGTTCCCAATTTAATACTTTGAGAAGTAATACATTTTTTATTACAGAAGATGGAAATTTTTATGCTTTTGAAGGATGCAGTGATAATTCTGGTTGTTGTCCATTAAATTGTACTCATGTTTACAACTATGATTTTACTACTCCTTATCTTTTTCCAGAATTTATGAAAAAGCAGAGAGAACTTGATTATTTATACAACACAGACGATCCCGGTTATATGGCTTTCAGAACAAATATTCCTGTTGGAGTGAAACTATGGAGATTTAAACCAGCAGCAGATGGGCAGATGGGAACTGTTTTAAAAGCATACAGGGAATGGAAAATTACAGGTGATAATGATTTTTTGAAAAAAATATATTTGAAATTAAAAAAAACAGTTGAATTTGCATGGGAAAACTGGGATAAAAATAAAGATGGATTAATGGAAGGAGAGCAGCATAATACTTATGATGTTGAATTTTATGGAGAAAATCCTTTTACTTCTTTTATTTATCTTGCATCTCTGAAAGCAATGGAAGAGATTTCAGATTTTATTGGAGACAATGATTTTAAGAATGAATGTAAAAGGATATATGAAAAAGGAAGAAAAAAAATAATAGAAGAACTCTGGAATGGAAAATATTTTATCCAGAAATGTAAAATTGAACCATTGCCTCCTTATCAATTTTTAAATGGTTGCCTAACTTCTCAATTGCTCGGTCAGTTTTTTTCCGATAATTTAAATCTTGGTTCAATTGTGGAAGAAAAATATATAGAGAAGACACTCCATTCTATTATAAAATACAACTTTATAAATTTTTCAGAGCATATAAATTTTATGAGAATTTATGGAATTGGAAATGAAAAAGGTGTTATTGTATGTTCTTTCCCTGAATATGATAGACCTGAAAATCCGATGCCATACTGTGATGAGGTCTGGACAGGAGAAGAATTTGTTATATCTTCACTTCTGATTAAAAGGGGAAAAATAACTTCTGCAGAGAAAATTATTGAGGCAATGAATGATAGATATGATGGTGAAAAGAGAAATCCCTTCTCCCATATTGAATGTGGTTATCATTATGGTAGAGGACTTTCTGCTTTTGGTTTAATTTTGTCCTATCTTGGTTTTTTTGTTGATAATGTCAAAAAGGAAATTTATTTTCTTCCTGTCTTACTGGATAAAAATTTAAAATTTTTCTTTTCAACTGGAACAGGATGGGGCAATTATAAATATTTAAAAAAAGATGAAAAAGAGTTAATTGAGATAGAAATTTTAAATGGATTTATAGAACTGGAGAAATTAATTTTAAAAATAAAAAATCCAGAAAACAAAAAAATTGAGATCAAAGTGGATAATAAAAAGAAATACTTTAATTTTGTTTTTGAAAAAAATTTGGTTAAAATATTTTTTAATGATGTCATAAAAGTATCAAAAAAAATAAAAGTTTTTTTAATTAATTTGCCAAAATTAGAAGAAGAAATAAATTAGGTAATAGAATTTCTAAAGTAGATTAGTAAATACTAACTGAACAACATATAAAGCACTGGGGTTAGAAACAACCCCAAGTGCTTTTTCTGGCGTTTTTTGCCCAGAATAGATAAAAATACCT
>JBMFMQ010000100.1:0-5315 GCA_049970595.1 Candidatus Ratteibacteria bacterium
TCAGAAAAAATGAAGGAATTGGAGAAACAACCCCAAGTGCTTTTTCTGGCGTTTTTTGCCCAGAACAGATAATAATACCTTAAACTCCCCTCAAAGATTGAGGGGGTTTGGGGGTGTTGATACCTTTTGGGGATTTTAAAGGGGTTTAAACCCCTTTAAGAAACAAATAAGAAACAAACTTAATAATAGGATATAATATAAGGAAAGCGAAAACAACTAATGGGATTCAGTAAATACTTACATCTGGAAAGTCCTATTAACAAAGTTAAAGGCGTTGGCAAACAGAGAGAAATATATTTTAAAAAATTGGGAATAAATAAAGTAGAGGATTTACTTTTTTATTTCCCGAGAAAATATATAAATTTAAAAAAAATAAGAAAAATTTCAAGTTTGAAAGACGGAGAAATAGTTACAATTAAAGGGAATATACTTGCAAGGGATGAAAAGATAGTGCCATGGAAAAAAAGTTATTTAAAATTAGCAATTACTGATGGAACAGGAATTTTATATATAATTTTTTTTAATCAGATTTATTTAAAAAACATTTTTCAGATTGGAAAAACATTTATATTTTATGGAAAGGTAAATTTTTACAATAATGAATTTGAAATGATTAACCCATTTTACGAGGAATATGAAGGGAAAAGAATTGATTGGATTTTACCTGTTTATCCTCTGACAAAGGGTTTAACTCAAAAATTTTTAAGGAAAACTTTAAAAGAAGTTTTAAGAAATTTAAATAATTTTCCAGAGGAGATTTTACCTTTAAATAGACGGCTTTTACTTAACATTTCAAATATAAAACATGCACTTACCAATATTCACTTTCCTTTATCAGAAATTAATCTCAATAAGGCAAGGGAATATTTAATCTTCAGAGAATTTTTAATAATGCAACTCAATCTTTTATGGAGAAAGAATAAAGAAATACAAAAAGACCAAATATATTTTGAAATAAATGAGAAAATTATTGATGAGTTTGAAAAAAATTTACCCTTTAAACTTACTGAAAATCAAAGAGAAATAATGGAAGAATTAGTGAAAGATTTAAAGAAAGGGAAAATAATTAAAAGATTAATATATGGAGAGGTTGGTTCTGGGAAAACAACAATAGCAATTTTCTTATTATGGATTTTTGGTAAAATTGGTTTTCAGGGTGTTTTTTTATGTCCTACAGAAATAGTTGCCCATCAGCATTATATTAACTGGAATGAGTTCTTTTTAAGAAATAATATTCCTATTGCTCTTTTAACAGGAAGTATTGATGAGAAAGAAAAGAAAATTTTAAAAGAGGAAATAGAAAAAGGAAAAGTTAAGATTATTATTGGAACTCATGCTGTTTTAAATGAAAAAATAAATTTTGGGAATTTAAAACTTGTAATAGTTGATGAACAGCATAAATTTGGTGTGAAACAGCAGGAGATTTTAAGAGAAAAGAGTAAAAATGTTCATTATATTTCTATGAGTGCAACCCCAATCCCAAGAACTATTGCTTTAACTCTTTATGGAGATATGGAATTTTCTATTATTGGTCAAATACCAAAAGGAGAAAGACAGGTGATAACATATTTATTTTCAAGGGATGATAGAGAAAAAATCTATTCTTTTTTAAGATTTCAGGTCTCACAAAATAAAATCGGTTTTATTATCACACCAGCAATAAAAGGGAATGAAAATATAGAATCTGCAGAGGAAAAATATAAAGAGATGTGTGAAATATTTTCAGAAAAAGAAATTGGACTTATACATGGCAAATTGAAAAAAAAGCAACAGGAAGAGATACTGAATAAATTAAGGAAAGGAGAGATAAAAATTCTTGTTTCTACAACAATTATAGAAACAGGCATAGATATTCCTGAGGCTTCTTTTATTGTTATTGAACAGGCAGAAAGATTTGGACTTGCACAATTACATCAATTAAGGGGAAGGGTTGGTAGAAGTGGAGAAATTGGATATTGTTTTCTTGTAGTTTATAATAAGGATGATGAAGAGGCAAATAAAAGGTTGGTAAACTTTGTAGAAAGGGAAACAGGATTTGATATTGCTGAACTTGACCTTGATTTAAGAGGACCAGGAGATTTACTTGGAACAAGACAGCATGGAATACCACCAACAAAAATAGGCGACTTTAAAAAAGATTTTGAGATTCTAAAACTTGCAAGAAAAGAAGTTGAAAGGATTTTAAAAATAGACCCAAATCTTGAAAAAATGAGTTATCTTAAAAAGTATATAAAAAATGAATGATGATATTTTAATTATAATTCCAGCACACAATGAAGAAAAAAACATAAGGTATCTTCTGAAAGAATTAAAAAAAGAATTTAAAAATATCCTTGTTATTGATGATGGTTCGGTAGATAAAACAAAAGAGATTGCTGAAAAAGAAAAAGTTTTTGTTATTTCACATAAATTTTGTAAGGGTAAAGGAGAAGCACTTAAAACTGGTTTTGAATATGCACTTAAAAATAATTTTTCAGCAGTAATTACAATGGATGGAGATGGACAACATTTGCCTGAAGATGTAATAAAATTTGTTAAAAGATACAAAAAAAAGCCTGAAATTGGAATCATAATTGGTAAAAGGAACATTTTTTCACAGAGTATGCCTTTAATAAGAAAAATAACAAATCTTTCAATGTCAGTTTTAATTTCTTTACTTTCATTTCACTGGATTCCTGATACTCAATGTGGTTTTAGATTAATAAACAGAAAAGTTCTTGAAAAAATTAAATTATATACTTCACATTATGAGACAGAATCTGAAATTTTAATAAAGGCTGGATGGCATATGTTTAAAATAAATTCAATCCCAATTAAAACTATTTATGGTAAAGAAAAAAGTAAAATAAGACCTTTAAAAGATACTTTTAGATTTTTCAGGATGCTTTTATTTATACTTTTCCCTTCTTTACTAAAAACAAAATGGAAAAATTAAGAGAAAAAATGGTAAAAGACCAGTTAATTGCAAGAGGAATAAAAGATAAAAAAGTTATAAGTGCATTTTTAAAAGTTCCGAGAGAAGAGTTTGTTCCTGAAAATTTGAGAGAGTATGCATATGATGATGGACCCCTTCCGATAGGAGAAGGACAAACAATAAGTCAGCCATATATAGTTGCTTTAATGACAGAATGTCTAAATTTAAAAGGAGATGAGAAAGTTCTTGAAATAGGGACTGGAAGTGGTTATCAGGCAGCAATTTTAGCAGAAATTGGTTGCAAAGTTTATTCAATTGAAAGAATACCTGTTCTTGCAGAAAGAGCAAAAAGAATTCTTGAAAAACTTAATTATAATGTAAAGATAAAAATTGGAGATGGAACAATTGGCTGGGAAGAATATGCTCCTTATGATAGAATAATTGTTACTGCTGCTGGACCAGAAATTCCTGATTCTTTAATATCTCAATTATCTGAAAATGGAGGAAGATTGGTTATGCCTGTAGGAGATAGATTTGTTCAGGATTTAATTTTAGTTATAAAAAATGGAGAAAAATTAGAAAAAATAAATCTTGGTGGATGTCAGTTTGTTCCATTAATAGGTAAGGAGGCATGGAAAGAATGAAGGAAATTTTTATTGTTTTAGGTCTTTCAATGCTCCCAATTTCTGAATTAAGGGGTGCAATTCTTTATGGAATAACAACATCAATTCCATTTAAAACTATATTTTTAATATCAATTCTTGGAAACCTTATTCCAGTTATCCCTCTATATTTTTTTCTTGAAAGATTATTAAAATTTACTGGAAAATATAAATATGGTAAAAAATTCAATGACTGGTTGATAAATAGAACAAAAAGTAAATCAAAAATTATTGATGTTTATAAAACACTTGGACTTCTGATATTTGTTGGAATTCCATTGCCTATGACAGGAGCATGGACAGGAACAATTGCTTCTGTATTATTTCAACTTGACTTTAAAAGTTTTCTTATCGGAATAACATGTGGAGTTATTATGGCTGCTTTTATTGTTTCTGGCTTATTGATAGGTATAAAAAGTATATTCTAAATTCATTCAATCCTTATAATTTTTACACCATCAAGTTCAGAAATTTTTTCAAAAATAAGTTCTACATTCTTTGGTTTTCTGTATCTTATTGTTAATGTTAATTTCACAGTTTTCTTTTCCTTATCCTTTTCAATCTCAGTTGATAAAATTTTAAAATTATTATCTTCAAGTAGTTTTTTGATTTCTTCTTTAAGATTTTTATTATCCTCAATCAAAATAGAGATTCTATTGTAAGTGTCAATCGGTATCTTTTTTTCAATTAGTTTCAAAAAATAAAGAATTATAACAGCAACAAAAGTAAGAATAATAGAGAAAATATAAAGACCTACACCAACTGCAATTGAAATTGATGTGACAAACCAGAGACATGCAGCAGTAGTAAGTCCTCTAATTCTTTTTCTATCTTTTATAATAACACCTGCTCCAAGAAAACCAATTCCAACTACAACTCCATAGGCAATTCTTGCAGGGTCAAGCCGGATTATTGGATTTTCAATTTGAGAGAAAATATAATAAACCTGAAAAGAAGAAATAAGTATTACTGTTGTTCCCATACCAACAAGAATCATTGTCCTTAAACCTGCTTCCCTTCCATGTTTTTCTCTTTCAAATCCTATAATTCCACTTAAAATTCCAGAAATCAATACTTTACCGATTAATTCCAATTCATTCATTTTAACTCCTTTTGGAAAATTTTAATTTATATTGACAGAAATTTCAAAATTTTTTAAAATTATATTTTAAATGGGTTTTGCCCCCATCGACTAGTGGTCAAGGTCACCACTCTTTCAAGGTGGTAGCGCCGGTTCGAGTCCGGCTGGGGGCGTTTTTATTTCCCTTCATAATATTACATTTTCAAAATCCTTAATTTGTAAATACTAACTGAACCACACTGGCGCTTTTTGCCCAGAACAGATAAAAATACCTTAAACTCCCCTTAAAGATTGAGGGATTTTGCGGAGAAGATAACTAATGGGGTTCAGTAAAAACTTACATGAATTCTATTCACTTTCCAAATCTTTAAAAATTTTCGTCAAGTTTTTCTGAAAATTGTTAAATTCCTTGTGTATCAATGGTTTTTAAATCTCTTGTCAAGTTCTTGTTTTGAGTGTATATTAAAGTTGTGATATAATACAAAGAGAAAAATTTGAAAATTGGAAAGGAAAAGTGACGAATGGTTAATTTTGAAATTTTCTTATGTCGGAATTTTAGTTCCTGCAAAATCTTGTTGACAAAAATAAAAGAAAAGGTATAATAAATAAAAAGGTAAAAAAATGGGAAATAAAAATGCTCTCTCTCGTAGTTATTGTT
>JBMFMQ010000101.1:0-5314 GCA_049970595.1 Candidatus Ratteibacteria bacterium
CATCCAGATGATGAAATTATTGGTTGTGGAGGACTTATCTCTTCAGTTATAGAAAAAAATGGGAAAGTTTGGATTGTTTATTTAACAAATGGAGACCACAATCAAATAGTTTTTAAAATTTATGAAAAAAAGGTAATTTTAACACCATCTGATTATATTAAACTTGGAGAAAAAAGGAGAAAAGAATCAACAAAGGCAACCAAAATTTTAAATGTTCCTCTCTCAAATTTAATTTTCCTTGGATATCCTGACTTTGGAACTTTAAAAATATGGTGTGATTTCTGGAATACTAAAAAACCATATAGAAGTTTCTTAACAAGGGCAAATTCAGTTCCTTATAAAGAAAATTATTCTTTTGGTAAACCATATATAGGAGATAGCATTATTTTGGATATTGAGAAAATTCTTAAAGAAATAAACCCGACAAAAATTTTTGTGAGTTCAAATTTTGATTTAAATGTTGACCATAGAGCATATTTCAATTTTGTCAATCTTGCAATTTTAGATTTATATGAAAATAAACAACCGGATATATATTATTATCTTGTCCATTTTAAAAACTGGCCATATCCTTCTGGCAATAGGCCTGAAAAAATTCTAACAATACCAGAAAATTTGAAATATCTTGAATGGTATGAGATTCAACTTGATGAAAATAAAATAAATAAAAAATATGAAGCATTAAAACAATTTAAATCTCAAATAGTTTTCAGAAAAAACTGGTTTTTTTCTTTCTTAAGGAAAAATGAAATTTTTTATAAACTAAAATATGAAACACTAAAAAATGGAAGTGAAATTGAATTTGAAAGTGAAAAACAGGAATTTGAAAAAAATAAAAGGCAATCAATTCCATTTAAAATTGGCTTGAAGAAAAATAATGAAAATATTGAAATCCTTCTTTCTCATGGTAAGAGAACAATTGAAAAATTTGATTATGTTTTCTATTTATATCCATGGAAGAAGAATATAAGATTTGAAATAATGCCAAAGATAAAAATAAAAGTTGGAAGAAAAAAGGGAATCTTGATAGATGAAACACTTTCAAAAAAATATAAGATAAATCTTGATAAAGAAAAAGATAAAGTCAGTTTGAAAATTGAATTAAAGGACTTAGGAAATCCTGATTATATCTTCTTTTCATCAGAAATTTCAATTGAGGAAGTAATACACGATTTTATTCCTTGGAGGGTGATAAAAATTGAAAAAGATTAACTTAAAATTTTTAAGAAGCGAATGGCAGAAAGAATTGAAAATTTTAAAAGATTACCCATTAAAAATTGCTATTTCCTTTGCAACAGGTATCTTCATTGGTTTTACTCCAACAATTGGATTTCAGACTATTTTATGCTATTTAATTTCAAGATTAATTGGCGGAAGTTTTATAATTATGTTTATTGGTGGTTCAATTCCAACAGGTATTCCATATCTTATTCCTTTTACCTATTATGGATGTTATAAAGTAGGACTTTTAATTACAAAAAAACATCCTGTTTTTAAACTATCTGATTTTAAAGAATTCAAAAGTTTTCTTTCATGGGTTATTATAGATATTGGTAAACCGCTAATTTATGGGTGTCTTTTATGCGGAACTATTGGATGGATTGTCTCATTTTTTATTATTTATTCAATTTTAAAATTTAAAAATAAAAAGTTCTTTTCAACTTTTTTAGGTGTTTTATGGGAGTGGGTAATTATCCCATTTCTTTTTTATCTGATTTTCAGAAATAAAAAAATACTTGAATATGTTTTCCCAATGAATAAATTTTTACTTTTTTCTGTTTTTATTATTTATCTAATTTCCGGCTTAATTCTTACAGTTTCTTCTTCCTATTGTCTGCATAAAAAAGGAAATGGAACAATAATGCCACAATTTCCAACAAAAAAACTTGTAAAAGATGGAGTTTATTTTTATTGTAGAAATCCAATGTATCTCGGATATTCATTTTTATATTTTGCATTTTCTTTTCTTTTAAAGAATGTTTACTTTTCTTTTATTTCCATTGGAATTTTTTTATTTATTTTTGTTTATGCTAAAATCTTTGAAGAGAAAAAACTATATGAAAGGTTTGGTGAAGAATATATTGAATATAAGAAAAAAACTCCATTTATAATTCCTTTTAAAGTTTTATTTTATCAGAAAAAAAATTTGCTTTTCTGTTTTTTTTTAATCCTTATTTTCTTTATCTTTCTCTTTAACATCAACATTATTTCCAATTTTTTATTTAAAAACAAATCCTGTTTCTTTCGCCCATAAAAGAAGGTCAAGTTCTGATGGTTTAATTCCGATTTTGTATGAAAATTCAATAAATTTTTTCTCTATCTCAATATATTTATTTTTATTTAAGGACCTTGGAATTTTATCAATAACTTTTAATTCTTTTAGATTTTTCAAAATATGTCTATCAAGAATTGCAATTTTATTTCCAAACCCAATATTTCTTAAAAAATGGCTTGCTTCTTTATAACCAAGACCTTTTATATTTTTTACAAGGTATTCTCTCAAGTCATATAAATTTTTGAAACTTTTAATCACTGGTTTAATTGAAAGTTTTTTATTTTTAAAGAATAGATTTCTTGTATAAACTAAATAATATGCTTTTTTATTTCTAAATCTGACATTTTTAAGTGCTTCTTTTATATCATCTTCAGAACCATTAAAGATAAGATTTTTTCTTTTTAAGTATTCTATACTTTTCCAACAATTCCTGGCTTTTGATTGAGGAGTTAAAAGACAAAAACAAAGTTCATAAAATATCTTTTCTTCACTTTCAAAATTTTTTTTAAATTCTTTCAATTTCTTTTCAATCTCTTTCTTTTTTTCAAAATATAAATTCTTTAACTCTACTATTTTATTTTCCACAAGTTGAACAGGTTTTTGTTGAACAGGTTGAGCAGGAAGATGAAGAACTTAACCCTTTCTCCTCTCTTTCTTTCCTTTTATATTCTTGGCTTCTGTATTCTGTTGTATAAAAACCTGGTCCTTTGTAAATAACTCCACCACCAATACCTATCAACCTTTTTAAACTATTCTCTTTACAATTTGGACATTCACTTAATGGAGTATCTGTCATTTTCTGGAATTTTTCAAATTTATATCCACATTTTTGACATTCATATTCATAAGTAGGCATAACTTCCTCCTTCTTTTTTAAAATTAGATTAATATATTTAACAAAAGTTTCAATTTAAGTCAAACAATTAAAGTTTTGTAAAAATAAAATGACTTTCACATTTATTACCTGTAAAACCATGAAATAAAATAACTCCAGGAAACTTCCCTTCTTTTTCAGGGATATGCAAAACACCAAAAAGTTTATCTTTTGACCCATCAAATATAACCTGTCTTTCCATTTTCTAAAAATGGTAAAATATCATCTATTTTTATGAAGTTCAAACATTTTCTTTCAGTGCAACTTTTCATCTTTTCATAACTACATGGATTACAACCAACATTTTTATATACTATTTTAACATTTTCTCCTTTTGGTCCCCAGATAAAAGGAGAGGTTGGCCCAAAAATAGATATAGTTTTTATACCTGTTATACTGAATAAATGTGTTATACCTGAATCATTACCTATATATGCAATGGTTCTTTTTGCAATTTCAATTATTTCATCAAAAGATGGACTAAAGATTATTTCACCTTTAAAATTTTCTCTCCAGAATTCCACATCATAAATTTCAGCATCTCCAAGAAGTATTTTCACATTATTTAATTTTTTACATAATTGTAAATAATTTTCTTTATCCCAGTTTTTAAATTTACTTCCACTTCCCGGGTGAATAACAAAAAATTCTGGTTTATTTTCAACTCTAATCCTGAAATTATATTCCAATTCATTAAAAATATTCTTCAATGGTTCCATCAGGTAATCAATAATATGAGTTTTGATTTCTTTTCTTAATGAATGAAAAATTATATCTTTTTTAAAATTTTTCCTTATATTTTTACTGATAATTTCATCTTCATCACAGTATGCAACAATTATATCAAAATTTTCCAAAAAATCTTTTAACATTTCATTATTATTTTCAAAAAAGAAAACAAAATCCTTTGAATCAATAGGAAAAAATTTATCCACACATCCATATTTTTCTACAAAATTTTTATAAATACTTTTCCCACATAAAAAAACTTTATAATTATTTTTTTTAAAATTCAGAAAAACAGGTAAAGTTAAAATTAAATCTCCAAGAGCTCCTTCTCTAATTATTAAAACTTTCTTCATTATTATTGAGATTTTCTATTCAGGCGATAGGTAAGAAGTAATGGCTGGTTATTTCTTATAACTTCTACTGTTACAATATCTACATTTGATTTTTTTATCTGATTATATACATTAAAACCTGTTGCTATACTATCAATCAAAATACCATTAACCCTTCTTATTATATCTCCATTTCTCAAACCATACTGATATGGAATACTATTTTCTGGTAAGTTTTCAACTTTAAATCCAATAATTCCCCCTTCACTTACATTTGGTATTATATTTACATTTTCAATCAATTTTCTATCATTTGTAAGATTTGTTATTGTTTCATTAAAATTAACATCCATAGAAATTACCTTTTCGGGAAATTTAGGAACAATAACATTTTCATCCCTTTTTTCATTTTCTTCATTTTTTTGAATTGTATCTTTTGATATAATGAATGCCTTTTGTTCAATTTTATTCTCAAAATTTAAGGAGATTTTTTTATTATCATAATCAAAAATAACTTTATTTATTTCTATCTTTAATATTTTTGCATTTCCAATTACATCTCCTTCTTTATATATCTCTTCTATATTTGTTTTTTTATCCTTAATTACAGCAAAAGAAACACCATATGGAAAATATACAATACCACAAATCTCTATTAGTGTATCAAGTGAAGGTAATGGTTCTGGTTTTAAAATACTCTGCGTTTCAATTTTTGGCGGAGGTGGTGGTGCAGTAAAGATATTCTTTTTTAAAATAATTGAGTTTTTTTCTTTTGCATAAATATTCAAAGTAAAAATTAACATACAACAATATAATATTAAAACTTTCTTTTTTTTATTAATTAAAAAATCTCTTAAAAACATATTACTCCATCCCAATCCTTTCTTTTATTTTCTTTATTTCCTCTCTGTTCTTTTCTATATCCTGAGTATTTTGCTCAACTTTTCCTTCAATTCTTTCTACCCATTCTACTGTAAAAATTCTCTCCTGGTCCAATTTTCTTACAATTCTTACTATTTCATCAAGAACATTATATATATCCTTTGTCACCATATTTTTTCTAATCTCCTCTATCATTTTTGTATGACTTATAACTTCCATTCC
>JBMFMQ010000102.1:0-5170 GCA_049970595.1 Candidatus Ratteibacteria bacterium
AAAAAAATTTATTGAAAAAGCAAAAGAAAGAGATATAATTGTTGTTCAAAGTTTTGAATGGTAAAAGGAGATAATATGAGGTTTAAAATAATTTTATTCTTTTATTTTTTATATTCTTTTTTTCTCTTTTCTAATCAAATTCAAACACAGTATATTCAGAATCCAAATGCAAAGCCGGAATATTCAAAAAAATTTAAAATTTCATTTTCAAATATTTATTTTGGAAAGACAGGAGATTTTGATTCAATTATTATTGATGATTGCCAATGGCTCTATAAAGAAGGTTTTTCTTTTCCTTATAAGATAATAAAAATTGAAATTGATGGAGAATATGATGTCTCTTATGTAAAAATATCAAATTTTAAAACAATTGAAATAGAAAACCAGTTAAATCTTTTAAAGGAAAATGATACAAAAAAAGAAGATAAATTTTATCCAGGTATTTTTGTTGAATGTGGTTCTTCAGTAAATAGAGGGAAAACATTTATATCTGTTTTAATCTATCCATTCCAATATAATCCAGTTAAAAATAAAGGAATTTTTTTGAAAGATGGAGAAATTGAAGTTTTTTATGGAGAAAAGGAAAAAATAGAAAATAAAATAAAAACAGATAATTTTACAATTTTAATAAATGCAACACCAATTCCAGAAGAATGCATAATTATAACTCCTTTAAGATATTATAATTTAGCAGTTCGACTTAAAAATTTACATGAAAATCAGTCAGGTATTGGAACCAGTGTATCAACAAGAATTTTTACAACAGAAGACATAGCATTATTAAATTATGGAGGAACAGGTCAACCACCACTTGCTTCTTTTCCAGATTCATTATCTCCTGATGGAGGATTTGCAAGTAGAACAGGAACAGGTTATCCAAATAGGGAAAGTATACTTGCACCAAGATATAATGATATACTTGCAAGAAAAATTTTGTCATTTTTACTTGACCTTGCAGATGCTCCTGGATATGAAAATAGTCCTGACCCTCCTTATGATGGAAGTGGGTATTTTACAGGAAGAAATGTTCAGCATATATTAATTTTAGGAAATACGGTTGATGTTCCACCAAGTTATTATGTTCATGTTGGCAACTTTGGGAATGATAAATATGATGCATGGATTCCAACAGATTATTTTTATGCATGCAGTGGAAAAGATGGTCTTATAAATTTAAATCCATATTATTCAGTTGGTAGAATTCCAGTCGTTGATACTGATAATGTTTTAATATCAAATTTAACTGTTGCAAGTGTTGATGCGGCTAATAGAAGAATAACTGCAAATTATGGTAGCAATCCTGGGAATTTAGCTGGAAAACAGGTAAGAATGAAAACAGGAGGTGCAAATGGTAGATATCTTGATATAAGTTCATCAAGTTATGCAGGAGGTATTTTAACATTAAATTTTCAACCAACAGCAAAAATGGATGGTATAGCAGCAGGAAATATATTTGATATAATTGATACAACGCAAAAATATGACCAATTAGATAGTATAATCACAAAACTTGAAAACTGGGTAAATTCAATAAATTCAGATTATTCATATTTTAAAAATATATCATTTGGTGGAAATAAAGTAGAATTAGCAGAAGCAAAGTGGAGAAGAACTTCTGGAGTTGTAAATACTGGCTTTGTTTCAGCACTTTACTGGAATGAATTATCATCTCTTGAAGTTATAAATTCAATTGATAAAATTGAAGAAGGAGGAGATGGTAATAGTTATGTAGCAGGTCTTGGAGTTAAAAAATATTTTGAAAGTAATATTGATGCAAATGGAAATAAAATAACAAATCAACAATATGGATATTTAAAAAATGATATTGAAAATTTATTAAAAAATGCAATAGGTCATGAAAATGGTATATTTTATTTTTCAGGAGATGGTAAAACTGATTCTATTTCTCTTTATGACGCAAATATTTCTTCAAATGAATTACTAAATTATCCAGTAACAACAAAAAACAATATTTTTATTTCTCATGCTTTTAATTCAGCAGTTTTTGACAGAGAAATATGGAATATAGGAATTACATATAGTTTTGGTATTTCTTCTTTACTTTCACCAGCATGCTCAATTGCATATTATGGACCTGTAAGAGGTAGTTTATGGTCTTTGATTTACAATATTGATGAGAAAGGGATTTTGCATTATAGTCAGAAATATATAAATGAATTGACAAAACTTGTAATAAAACATTATCACAGGGCAAAGGGTGGGAAAGTTAAAATAAGTGATATAATAACAGGTGCTCAAAGGGAATACTGGACAAACAATCAATCAAACTGGAATATATCTCATTTCAGAACACTTGTTCAATTTTCACTTCTTGGAGACCCTGTTTTATATATACCTCCTCCTACCTATCCTGTAAGTGAATATACAAATTTACCAGATGCAACCTGTCAAACTCCTGATAGGATAAATTCAGATAATTTTTCTGTTTATGAAGTTCCTGATAATTCACAAAGAGCTGTAAATGTATCTTTTAATTCACAATCAAATTCAACTAAAATTACTTTATGTGACCCAAGATATTTTACAGCAGATGATTGTCAAACTGCAACTGGAACTGGAAATATATCTTTTACTTTTGATGATAAAGACCAAGGAAAAACAGATACTACAAATGGACCTGGACTTTATTTTTTAAAAATAGAACAACAAGAACAGGGTAAAACTTATTATACAAAAGAAATAAGAATATATTTTGAAATTGTAAATAAGTTTATACCAGAAGGAGATATTCTTTTAATTGATGATGACCAGCCAAGAAGATACACAACATATCCAAATGACCCTTGGTATCAATTTGAAGTCATGCCCGGATTTCCTCATTATCCAGATGTTGAAGATTTTTATGAAACAGCATTACAGGATAATGATATTAAAAGAATAGATCAACCAGGTGGGACAAAAAAATATAAAGTATGGCATGTTGAAAATAAAGATGGTTCAAATTCACCAGGACAAGGAAGACATGGAGAAGTTTTTTATGATGTTTTAAGTAATTATATAGGAGCAGGGAAAGTTGTTATATGGTTTTGTGGGAATGACTGGCTTACAACATTGAAAAGTAAAGAAAGAGAGGCAATACAACAATTTTTGAATAATGGAGGTAAATTATTTATAACAGGTCAGGATATTGGGTATAATATTGGTTCAACTTCTTTTTATCAGAATGTCTTAAGGGCAAGATATGTTCAAGACAATATACGTCTTTATAATATTGATGGAGTAAGTATAGATGATTTATCAGGACAATTTCAGGATATAGTTATAACAGGAGGGGATGGTGCATTCAATCAATACTGGCCAAGTGAAATAGACCCTGGTTCAGGCACTTCTTCAATATTCTTATATGACCCAGCAGGAGCAGGTGGTGGAAAAAGAAATTCATCAGGAAGCGCAGGTATAAAGTATTATGACCAGGGAACAGGTGGTGCTTTTGTGTATCTTGCTTTTGGTTTTGAGGCAATAAATAATAGGGATGGGTATTCAAATGGAAGGAAATGGGTTTTAAATAAAATTTTAAATTGGCTCACTTCTCCAACTCCAACAGGAGTATTCAGAGCAACACCAGGAGATGGGCAAGTATATTTAAGTTGGGTATTTCCAAATCAAACAGATACAAATATTTTAATTTTATATAAAGTAGGAACAGGTTATCCTACTGGAATACCACAAAATGGTCAAACATATACACCGGGTCAGACAATAGGAGATGGAACTGTTTTATATGTTGGGACAGCGACTTCTTATACACATACAGGACTTACAAATGGAACTACCTATTATTATACTGCTTATGTTTATGACACTGCAACAAAAACATATAAACTTCTTGGAAATGCAAGTGCAACACCACAGCCAGGTGGAGGACCAGGTCCTTTTCCTGCACCAACAAATTTAATTGCAACTTCAAGATGGACTGGTAGTATTTGGGTTGTTGATTTATCATGGCAAGACAATTCTACAGATGAAGATGGATTTGCAATAGAAAGAAAAATACAAGGTGGAAGTTTTGTAGAGATAAAAAGAGTTGGTGCAAATGTGAGAAATTACACAGATGATAATAATGGGTCTGGGCTAACTGAAAATACAACTTATACATATAGGGTAAGAGCATATAGGGGTTCTGAATATTCAAATTATTCAAATGAGGCAAGCACAACAACAACATTAATGCTACCACCAGAAAATTTACAGGCAATTGGAGGAGAAAGAAGTGTATATCTAATGTGGGAATCAACAAGTTCAAATCAAATTGGTTTTGAAATTGAAAGAAAACATCCAACACCATTAAATCCTAATGATAATTATAATCTCATAACAACAGTTGGTTCAGAAGCAAGAAATTATTCTGATTTTTCTATTTATCCAGATGGAAGACCATATTATTATAGAGTAAGAGCATATAACCAGACAGATAAAACAGATTATTCAAATGAGGCATACGGTGTACCAACTGCATTTCCATTTAATGAAAATCCAAGTAATTTACAGGCATTTGGTGGTTGGAATTCAATTGTTGTTAGATTTGATGATAATACTCAAAATGAAAGTTATTATTATATTGAATTGTGGTGGAAAAGAGTTCCAAGTGATACAACACTTCCTGATACATATGTTGTTGTAAAAGGTAAAGAATTTACAGGTCTTGTTGAGGCAACAATAACAGAAACAAGTATTTTTCAGAAGGGAGGAAGATGGTATATAAGGGTTAATGGTTTACATAAAACAACTGGTTATGGATTTTCATGGTATGCAAAACCAAGTCCTGATTTCCCAAACCAACCAAATATTCCAGTTGGATTAAATGAAGACCAGAAGACAAGATATTATTATGTCTGGGTTGAATTACCTGAAATCCCTTCTGGTGGAGGTGGAGGTTGTTTTATAGCAAGTTTATGTTTTGGAAAAGATAGTTGGCAGGTTAAATTATTTAAACAGTTCAGGGATAAAATTTTGCTAAATAATTATTTCGGACGGAAATTAGTTGTGTTTTATTATAAAAATTCTCCTTCTATTGTTGAATATTTAAAAAAACATAAGTTTTTGATAATACCTGTTAGGATATTCCTTTATTTTGGACTGTTTTTTGTATTTCTTGTAATTTATAGAATATGGGTTTATATTATTATAATAGGGATTATCTATTTGATAA
>JBMFMQ010000103.1:0-4941 GCA_049970595.1 Candidatus Ratteibacteria bacterium
GATTGAATTTAGCAATAGAGTTATTAACTAATTAGTTTCAATCCCTCATAGGTAGGCTGAAAACAAAAAAGAAGTTAAAACTTACAAATGAGGAAATTATGTTTCAATCCCTCATAGGTAGGCTGAAAACGAGATTCCATCTAAAGCATATTGTGTTATACATTAGTTTCAATCCCTCATAGGTAGGCTGAAAACCCATTTTATCATTGTATATCAATAAATTCAAATTTTCAAAGAACATCACAATTTCCATTTTTTTATATTATATCATTCAAAATTATTATCTGTCAACATAATTCTATTTTTTGTTTTTTCGTCTATCCCCTCTTATTTTTGCATTATCTCACATTGACGAAAATTACCACCACATTACAAATGGTTCATAAATTTCATCATCTAATAGGTGTTTTTCTATTTTATACAATTCTAATCTAATTAATGTTCTGTAAGATACATGTCTTTCAAGTTTTTTGTGTTTTAATGTAGTTTTCATTCTGTTGTCCATTTCTTCAATAAAAATTTTTCTCCCAGTATCATTAAGATAAATTCCACCCATTTCTTCCATAAAGTGATTTTCTTTAATTATTTCCTTATTAATAAGTTTAAAGATTGCCCTGTCAACTATTATTGGTTTGAAAATTTCAGCAACATCTAAATTTAAAGAAAATCTTCTAAAATTTGTAGCATGTAAAAATCCAATTCTCGGGTCAAGATGGGTTTTGTAAATTTCGGATAAAATATAGGTATAAAGTAATGAATTCCCATAACTTATTAAAGCATTTATTTTGCTTCTTGGAGGTCTTTTTTCTCTTTTTTCAAAATGGAAATTTTCATTTTTTATAATTTTGTTAAAACTCCTGTAATATATATCCTTTCCATTTCCCTCCAGTGCCATAATTTCTTCTATTGTGGAAAATTTTTCAATTTCTTCCTCTAATTTTTTAATTTTTGCAATTTCATCTGTAAAGGAATTTTCAATTCTTAAATTGTAGTATTCAAGAACTTTTACCATATTCAAAAATGCACCTTTAACAAATTTTCTTGCGAGAAAAATTCTTTTGTTAAAATCGTTATAAATTTCTGCCTGTTTTAAAATCAACATACCTGAATTATAGTGTTCTCTTGGATAAAAACTGCCTTCATAAAATCCATAATAATTATAAAAATGGAGAAGAATTCCCTTTTGAGAAATAAAATCAAGGAGTTTTTTATTTATACTTACTTCACCAAAAATATGTATTTCTTCGGTATTCTCAACAGGAATATATTTTTTTTCTCCATCAGATGTTTCAAAATAAAGGGTGTCCTGTTTTCTTTTCAATTCTCCATTGCTGAATATGTAAATTGATTTTTTCATATAATTATCTCGCTCTTCCCTTTTTCCCTTCCAATTATTTCTCTATTTGTATATAATTTTGTCGTGAATATATAAAAAACTATTGAATCTTCATCATTTTTTATCACTTTCTTTAATTCGTATTTCAATTTGGTAAATTTAGCCTCATTAATTTCTCCTTCCAAAACAGAATTCTGAACCCATGTTAAATATTTCCTTCCAATTTTCAATACTTTGGCAACCCTTTTTTCATTTATATCATAAACCATTATTACATACATATTTCAAACATTCCAAAACCCTGTGAATTTTTAGCACCAAGTCCTGTATCATATGCAAATTTTATAATTTCTTTCTCTGCGTAAATATTATAAATCCCAAGCCATCCTTTTACCACAGTTCCTTTGTAAAGTATTATTTTTTCACAATTTTTATTAACTTTTTCAGGTTTTATTTCAAAAGTAATTTTTTTCTTCTCTTTATAAAATGCCTCATATTTTTTTCCCAAATTTTCTTTTATTAAAACTCCAAATTCTTTTTCAAATGGTGAGTAATAGTATGTTTTTCTTTTTTCTTCTTTGTAAAGAGTGCTGTAAACAGTTAAAGGTGAAATCATTTTTATTTTTGTTATTTTATTGAATTCTGGAGCAGGCATAACATAGACTTCTTTAATATTTAAATGATTTGTGTAAATTTTAAATTCATTTTTTTTAAGTATGTGTTCTGTAAATTGTGACAGAAATTCATTATATGGAGATGACAAATAAAAATAAATTATATTGCCAAAAATAATATTTTCTCTGGAAAATTCAATTTTATCTGAAAAAATTCTTGAAAAAACAAACATCTTAAATCTTCTTTTCTGAAATTCAAACCCTCTATTATGAAGGAAATCTGCTAATTTCGGAGTTATATTTTTATAAATGAATGACTGAATTATGTAATTATAATGGACAGGGAATACTACTTCTTTTCCTTTAATTTCTTCAAGTGTAATTTTTATTCTCATGAAAAACAAAACTCCTTATATGAACAATTTTTACAAAATTTATTTTTTTTCAATAGAGGTGGCTTTTCCAATTTAATTATTTTTTTAATTTCCATTTCTGCTTTTTGCAGTTCATTTATAATTTCATCTGTCAGGTTTACTTCTATTTTCTTTTTTTCCTTTGGAAACAACAATTCTCCCTTTGCATCAATTCCCATTTTCTTCAATCTTGAAAGATAAAATGCTAACTGCATTTTTGCTGCTTTCTCAAATTTTGAACTTTTTTTAACCTCTCCAATTATAATTTCTCCATTTTTTATTTTCAATATATCTATCACCATCCCTTCCAGACGAATTTCTTTCTTCTCTCTTTTATAACTTTCTTCAGATAACAATCTTCCTATTTCAATAAATGGGTCTTCCTGGTCAGGAGTAATTTCCCTTGACATAAGCCAAACCTCTCTCTCACATATATAATAATACCAAATAAGTGTCCCAGTAAGACGCATTTTAGGTAGAACCCTTTTTTCTTTTTGATTTCTTCCTTTCTTCTACATTAAGTCTGGATGTTTCGGGAATGTGTATAATATTTAAAATTTTGTTTATTATGTATATCTTCAGACCTGCTCCTTTGAGTTTTAATTTTATTGCAATTGGGTAAAGTATTCCCTTTTTTTCTTGAATTGGAACAATATAACTTCTGAGTGGGAAATTAGAATCTTTTTTAATGCACCTATCATGCATTAAGTAAATTAGGCCACTACCTTCTATAATTTCAATATCTTTTGTAAAAGGAACAAGAAAATTAGTTTCGATTTCAACATCCTGAAGTATTTCTTCTACATTTACGCTTTTTATCTCAGGTTTACCTTCAATTGATATGGGTGATTCACTATCACCACAGGTTAAAGTGGTTGAGGTAATGGCTTCAACAATTTGATTAAGTAATTCACTACTATTTTTAAAAATTCCTACTATCTGGAGTTCTTTTGTGTAGGCAAATTGTCTTCCGAGGGCGTTTGTAAATTTTCCGCCAAGTTTATCTTCCCATTTTGTTATCGCAGAGGTTGTATAGCTTTTAACAATACAAGGGCTCAAAAGTCTTGAGCCAGCCCAGATTATGTTTTCTTCAATTTCTTTAAGATAATTTACAGGATGTTTGTCATTCTCATATCTCTGTAAAGCATTTGCAAGCATACCTATAACAGCTGAAGGCGGTAAAATTGGATATGTTAAAGCAGACTGCCATGTAAAGGGGATTCTGATAGAATATAAAGAGTTTAATTTTATATCAAAAATTAAAGCTTTCATTTTAAACTTTACTTAAGAGTTCATTAAATATTTCATCTATGGTATTTTTCTTCGTCACATTTTGAGGAGATGCAGGTCCCCAGTATAAAAACTGAGTTCCCTGTGGCATAAGTCCAATTGTTTTAATTAGCCAGTCTGAATACATTGGTGAAACAGGAAAAGGCAATGGTCCTTTTTCTGAATATGCAACAAGGATTTCTATTGGGTTTTGATGAGGAATTGCATGAGAAAGTGATGCCCCAATTTGACCTGAAAGCATAAGCCGATATGCCTCAATTGCTACTTTTATTCTGTCTTTTCGTCCACTGTTATCATCAACTGCATATGGGTTTGAGCTTCCAAGATTCAACTCAACAAGTCCAATTCTATCCACATCAAGGGCTGAAACAAAGGCATAAATTCCTGAAGCGTAAGATTTATTGAAGGGCATTTGGGAGATCAATTTTTTATCATCAAAATCTTTACCGCTTTTAACTCTTGAATGGATTACCTGTCTATAAATGGGTCCCATATCTGTTTCAGGGTTGATTTTTTCCAAAACTGGCATTAACCAAGAAAACATTACCCGAGAACTTCTCCTTTCGGATACAGCTTCTTGCTCTTCTTCTGTTTCTGAGGTAGCTGTTCTTCTACTTCCTCCTCCAGCTATTGCAGCGAGATACCCGTGAACATCACAAATAACACATTTTTTAATTACTTCTGTTGCTCCTTCCCCAATAGCTTCACGATGTGATAATATACCGTTGTTTGTAAGTTTTGCAGGTCTAACAGGTTCACCAATTTTACAGGAATCACAAAAGGCCAATTGCTTTTCCAACCCTAACTTTCTCATCCCTTCCAAATGCCAGTGCTTAAGCATCCTTCCTGATACTGCTGGAGCTTCATCTCTTTTCCCATTTTCATCAAGAAACTCCATTATCCTTATGTCCGTTACATTTCCTGCCACTGCCTCGTTGTTGAGGTCATGGACATTCAATTGTGTTTTTACTGCAAATGTTACGAATTTAATCATAGAGCACCTCCTATTTAATAGTTCTCTCCCTTATAAGATTTTCTTCCAGAACAATAAATTTACCTTCCAATTCTCTAATTTGTTTAAATAGTAAGATTATCCGCTCTTTTAGAAACTGAATAGATTGAGGTTTGATTCTAAGTAAAATCACCCCTGTAACTTTTTTCTTTTGTTTCACTGCCAATTCACCAAAGTCTTTATCAAATGTAATGAGAATTCTTTTTTCCTTAAATGCAAGTTCCAGGACATCCTGTTCCTTCAATCCTTTTTTAAAATCGCCCATCCTTAAAATAT
>JBMFMQ010000104.1:0-4830 GCA_049970595.1 Candidatus Ratteibacteria bacterium
CCTTTAAGAAACAAACTTAAGAATGTGGTATAATATAAAAAAGGGGAAATAACTAATGGGATTCAGTAAATACTTACAAAAAGTTTATATTTAAACAAAATTAAAAGGAGGGAAAATGGAAAAAGTTAAATGTTCAGTTATAGGAGTAGGTATTTTTGGAGAAATACATGTTCATACATATAAAACATATAGTAAAGCAGAACTTGTTAAAATATGTGATATAAATGAAAAAAGGGCAAAAGAAATAAGTGAAAAATATGGTGTTAAATATACAACTGATTACAAAGAGATTGCAGAAGATAAAGAAATACAGGCAGTTTCAGTTGCAACCCCTGACTTTGCCCATAAAGAGATTGTTGTTGAAATGTTAAAAAATAAAAAAAATGTTCTTGTAGAAAAACCTATGGCAACAAATTTAAAAGATGCAGAGGAAATGGTAATTGAAGCAAAAAAAAGTGGTAAAATTTTGATGACAGATTTTCATAATAGATTTAATCCATGTTTTGTTCAGATTAAAGATAGTTTTGATAAAGGTGAGATTGGTGATATATCTTTCATTTATACAAGATTAAGCGATAGAATAGATGTTCCTTTAAAATGGTTTGGTTGGTCAGGAAAATCTGGTCCACACTGGTTTTTATTCCCTCATACTATTGACCTTATTTGCTGGTTTGCTAAATCACTTCCAAAGAGAATTTTTGCAACCGGTAAAAAAGGAGTTTTATCAAGTTACAAAGTAGATACTTATGATTCAGTAACAGCAATTCTGGATTTTGGTAAATTTTATGCAACAACTGAAACTTCATGGATTATTCCCCAATCATGGCCATCCATAGTTGACTTTTACTTTAAACTTGAAGGGAGTAAAGGTCGTCTTATTGTTGATTTTAATGAATTTAACTGTAAGATTTCTTCTGACTTAAAAAAGGAGACATTTTTTCCTTTTGTTGCAGGATATATACCTGTTGATGGAAAGCCAGTTGGTTTTGCCTCATTACCGATACAGCACTTTATTGATTGTATTTGCGAGAATAAAAAACCTATAATATCACCAGAAGATGGGTTAAATAATGTAAAAATAATAGAAAAAATAGTTGAATCAATAGAAAAAGGGAAAATAGTTGAGTTTGAATAAAAAGGAGTAAAAATGAAACTTGGAATTGTGACATATATGATTGCCGCAGAATGGGATGTTGATACAATAATAAAAAAACTTGAAGAACTTGGATATGAAGGAGTTGAATTGAGAACACAGCATAAACATGGAGTTGAATCAAATCTATCAAAAAAAGAAAGACAAGAAATTAAAAAAAAATTTGAAAACTCAAAGGTAAAACTTGTAGGACTTGGAACATGTTTTGAATTTCACAGTCCTGATAAAAATGAATTAAAAAGAAATATAGAAGGAAGCAAGCAGTATATTATTTTAGCAAAAGATGTTGGTGCAGAAGGAGTTAAAGTAAGACCAAATGCTTTCCCAGAAGGTATACCAAGAGAAAAAACAATTGAGCAAATCGGCAAATCCTTAAAGGAAATTTCTTCTTTTGCTTCTGATTTTGGAGTTAAAATTCGTCTTGAAGTTCATGGGAAAGAGACATCTAACCCAGTATATATAAAACAGATGGTAGATATTGCAGACCATCCAAATTTATATGTTTGCTGGAACTCAAATATGACTGATATAGATGAAACTGGTTCTATTGAAAAAAACTTTAATCTTTTAAAAGATAAAATTGATATAGTCCATATAAATGAACTCTGGAATGATTATCCATACCTTGAACTATTTAAACTTTTAAAAAATATAAATTTTAAAAACTTCTGCCTTGCTGAAATCCCTTACAACCCTGAACCAGAAAGATTATTGAAATATTACAAGGCACTTTTCAATGCTTATTTGAAACTTATATGAAAATTATCCTTCTGGAAAACCATCCCTCTCAAAGAAGAGTGCTATGCCGGGAGAGGGATTCGAACCCTCACGGGAGCAAGCTCCCAACGGATTTTAAGTCCGTTGCGTCTTCCTTTCCGCCATCCCGGCAAATTTTCTTTTCTTATATTTTTACTTACGCATTATATTTTATCACATCTCTTAGTTTGCATCAGTTGTGCTCGGTGCCTCAGTTTATTCATCATTTAAAATTGTTTTTAAACATGCAAGTTCCCTATTTAATGTTGAATGTTTTATTCCAGTTTCCAATCTTATTTTCTTATATTCCTCAATATCTTTTTCTTTTTATCTCATAAATATACTTGTTCCCCAAAAATTTATTTAAGTGAGATATACATAACTGGTCTCTATCCCAACTTCTTTTATTTACTTTTGAGTATTTTTCAAGAAATTCTTTACTAATTTGTGGAAACTTAATTTTACTTTCTCTTTTTATATCAAGATATTTATTTTCAATAAGTTCTGTTTCAACTTTCTTTAATACAGCAATTGCAAGTTTTTTATCCTTTCCTACTGCCTTTCTTATTACCTTTCCCATTTCTTTTTCCTTATGATTTTATTATAACATCTCTGTCAAATTTTTTTAAAATTTTCTCTGTTTCACTTTCTATATCCTTTGCTATTGAATGGTTTTCATAAAATTACCTAAAAACAGGCCTCTAAAATCAATTTTAAGTCACTTTTACCCTCATTTTTCCCAAGGTGAGTATATTCCATCTAACCGCAAAACTGGTTTTTCTGTGGATTTCACACAATTTCAAATAAAATTTCACAGGATTTCTCTGGATTTCAATTTTAAGTTTTTTTTCATTTCCTACTCTTCCTTTTTTGAGAATTTTTCTAAACCAATCTATAACATCTGGTAAATAATTGGAGAATTTGAGATACATAGGTAACAGATATGAAGATGAAAAAATAGTTAAGTTTATGAAAAAGGTTATGGTTAAATTTCTTCTAATTGGAAGTGAGGAAATATGGAAGATAGTAGAAGGCAAGACAAAAAGATAGAAGTGGTAATAGAGAAAGAAATAGAATCTATTTTAAAAGATATTTTGCCTAAAGAATTGATTGAGATTATAATTAAAAAAATGTTACCTATGTACCCGAATTGTGCAAAATCTAAAGTAAAAAAGTAAAAATGAAAGATAAAATAAAACAAGTTGAAAAAGTTATAAGAGAAAATATTGGTAAAAAGAAAATGATAGAGATAGCAAAAATGCTTGGTATTTCAAAACAAAGATTATACCAAATTATTCAGAAATATAATTTGCCAAAAAAACGGGATGTAAGAAAACCTGTCATTGCTCCTATCATTGCTAAATGTATTGTTTGTGGAAAAGAGTTGGTTAACCCTCCTTCTATGCTTAAATATAAAAAATATTTTTGTTCAATTATGTGCAAAAGGAAATATTATTATGAGGAGTTAACTTGCTTTATATGTGGGAAGAAATTTTTGATAAGAAAAAAAGAATTAAAAAAGAGATTGAAAAAGAAAAAAACTAACCATTTTTTCTGTAGTCGGAAATGTTTGGGAAAATATATAGGAATTAATTTTGGATTTGGGAATAAGAAATATTAAAAGACCTATCCAATATCTATATCAAATATGGTTTGTTAATGCTTGATTTTGACCTTCAATATCTACTTCAATATTCATATCTATATCCATAATGGTTTAAAGAAAAAATAAAGACCAGATTTTTATTCAGGTAATATAAATTTTCCTCAAGTAAAAATCTTGCAAATTATACTTATAAAATCCATCTAAAATTACTAACCTAACCATATAGATATTTAGTTAAGATATAGAATTTGATTAAGCATATTTAAATGTTTTATTTAACCAAAATATATATTTTTTTATTTTCAAGAAGGTGAGAAAAAATTTCAATTAGATTTTTATGTGAGGCAACGATACAATTTCATTTAGATTTTTAATGAGGCAATTCGAAAATTTGACAAAAAAGTAAAGTGTATTAGAATTTAATTGTTCATTGAAAAGAGAGATGCTGTTGGTAGGTGGGTCAAAATTAAATTGCAAAAAATAAACTTTTTTTGATTTATGGCAACTTTTTGCTCGCCTTTTACTGTAAAACATAGGAAGTCTGGTTTGGATTTACTCGAAAACTTTAGCTACACCCACCAGGTTCCTTTACTTCAAAATTGTTTGTATCAGAAATACTTCCTCCTCCAATATATTTCCAACCCGTTCCTGTAAATTCCCATTCGTTCCAATAAACATAAGTGGCCCAAGTATGTAAACCAACTTCATTGCTTTGATATTGTGTATTTAACCGCATTGCTCCGTCTTCTTTTTTTGTACTTTGTTCATCCCTATCCCAAACCCATGTATCTGTTGCTGAAAAACTTCTTTTACCTCCGTCATCCATATAGTGACCTCTTGTATAATCTACTTTTATACTACCATCTGTTTTTTGTGTTTTAGTTAGGATTATAGAATAAATTCCACCATTGGCATACCAATTTCCTACATATTGAATTTCATTTTCTTGTGGAGAAACTGTATTTGCAGTGAGTTCATCTTGTCTTATAATTTCTTCGCTTTTCACTTGTAAAATTAACAAAAAAGAAAAGAAAATTATTGATAATTTAAATAATCCCATTTTTATCTCCTTTCAACTAAAATAGTTCTAAAATCAGAAAAAGTTATTGTTTCTCTATCTTTTATTTCTTTGTTTATCCTATTATTATACAGTATATCCATCCATCCTAATTTAAATTGCATCCTCCCACCTTTTATTTTAATTTTTGGTCCTATAAACCCTTTTAATAAATTATAATTTTTTTCCATATCTTCTAATACTCTATGTAACCTCTCTTGTGACCAATTTTCCTCTTTTGCTTTTTTCAAAATTTCC
>JBMFMQ010000105.1:0-4787 GCA_049970595.1 Candidatus Ratteibacteria bacterium
CCGAAACCATCCCACCTACAGAGAAGATTGCTATACCAAGAAGGTGGGATTGTTTCAAACCCCAGTGCTTTATATTTGGTTGAAGTTAGTATTTACGATTGTTAAAAATTCAAAAAATATAAAAGCAGGTATTTAAATTAAAACTTTATATTTCTTTAAAATCCCTATTTCTGGTAATTTCCCAACAAGTGGTTTTGCATAATCAATAAATTTTTCAGTTACCCAGTTAGAGTTTTCATTTATATATTCATCAGGCATACACCTTGTCTCTTTTGCAACTGCTTCAAGTGGAACAAGTTCATAATATACCTTATATTTTTTCCCCTTTTCCCTTTTAATTGCTACAGAACCACTTTCATGTTTAATTGCATATTTAACTGCAAGTTCTCCAACTTTATATGCTTCTTTTGCATCAACTTCTGACCAAATACCTGGAAAAGACCTTTGCAAATAACCAAATGTATCTGCTCTTACCCTGCTTATCTTTAATTCTTTTTTAACTAAATCTGCAAGTAAATCTCCAAGTGCACCTGTTCCACTTAATTGAACATTTCCGTGTGAGTCAACCTCTTTTGTAAATTTTGCTGCTATTGGTTGGCCTTTTTCATCTGAAATACCTTCTGAAACTGCAACAAGACACCTTCCATATTTTTTATATACATCTTCAACATCTTTAAGAAATTTTTCAACTATAAATGGTCTTTCTGGAAAATAGATAAGGTGAGGAGCATCATCTTCATAAATTTTTGCTAAAGAAGTTGCAGCAGTTAAAAATCCAGCATTTCTTCCCATAATAACATCAATTTTAACTCCAGGAAGTGATTTATTATCAAGATTGTCTCCCATAATTGCCATTGCAACAAATTTAGCCGCAGAACCATAACCAGGTGTATGGTCATTTTCTCTTAAATCATTATCTATTGTTTTTGGAATATGGAAACATTTAAATTCATATCCAACTTTTTTTGCATTGTTATTCAAAATATATGCTGTTTCTGCTGAATCATTACCACCTATATAAAAGAAATACCTTATATTGTATTTTTGCATATTCTTAAAAATTTCCTCACATTCCTCTTCAGTTGGTTTTTTTCTTACACTTCCAAGAGCAGCACATGGAGTATATGCAACTTTTCTTAAATCTGACATCTTTTCCTTCCTTAAATCAATAACATTTCCTTCAAGAATTCCTTTTATACCAAATAAAGAACCATAAATTCCTTCTATTTCTTTCTGTTTTTTTGCCTCAATTATAGCACCAACTAAACTCTGGTTAATTACAACTGTTGGACCACCACTTTGGGCAATTAACATATTCCCTTTTAATTTTGCCATATCCCCCTCCTTTTTTAAAATTATACATCAAATTTAAAAATTTGAAAATTATAAATAAAAAAGGTAATATTTTATTAATGGAAGGAAGAAGGTTGTTAATTTTAAGTGAAATCTTTTTATTTATTGTTTTTGTAAATGTTTTATTCTTTTCGTATGCTTTTTTTGAACCATTAGTTCCTTTAAAAGTCCTTATAAAAAAAATATTCCCATTACTGTTGGTATCCTCATTTTTTCTTTTCTTAACTTTCAAATTGATAGAGTATTATTACTTTCAGATTTTGAAACAGAAACAACTTATGGAAGATTTAAATCGTTATATATATAAATTAAGTTCTGACTTAAGGATTGAAAAATTGCTGGAGAACTGTCTTGAAATTTTAATTAATTTTTACAAAGGAGATATAGGATTGATAAATATTATAAGCGAAAAACTCAAAAAATTTGTTTCTACAGATGTAATAACTATAACAAATTATCTGAAGGCGGAAGAGAAAAATATTGAAAATGAAGGAAACTATATTCATATTGCTCTTGCTCCTGATAAAATATTGAAAGATGAAGCAAAAATAAAAAGTTTGATAAATGATTACGGTTTTAACAAATGCAAAGCAGTAATTATTCTTCCTATTTACAGTGAAAAAGAGACTAAAGCAATTGGAATAATCGGGATATCCGGGAAAAAAGCAAAAGAAATTCTGAATGAATTTAAAAGAACCAAAACATTAGTAGAAGTTTTTATTAGTCATGTAAACCTTGAGATTGAAAATTCATTATTACACGAAGAATTGAATATCGCCTCTATTACAGATGCTTTAACAGGATTATATAATAGAAGATACTTTAATATTAGATTGAAAGAAGAATTTTCAAAAGCAAAAAGACAGGGGTATCCAATTTCAATTATGATTTCAGACCTTGATAATTTTAAAAAATATGTTGATAAATTTGGACATCCAATGGGAGATATTATTTTGAAAGAAGTATCAGAGGTTATAAGACTTTCTTTAAGGGAAACGGATATAATATGTAGATTTGGAGGGGATGAACTTGTATATATTTTACCATTTTCTGCAAGTAGTCAAGCAAAAGTATCTGCTGAAAGAATTAAAAATAATGTTCAGAATTTCAAATTTTTAAAAGAATATGTGACAGAAGATGTTCATTTAACTTTAAGTTTTGGGATTGCAAGTTTTCCGGAACATGGGAATTCAGAAAATGAAATACTGTCAAAAGCTGACAGGGCTCTTTTTATTGCAAAAAATACCGGGAAAAATAAAATTATAATATATGAAGAAAAAGGAGGATAAAATGAATGAGATTAACATTGCTTTATTTCTTGCCTCAATAGTTTTTATTATGTGGATAATTTCTTCAATTCTATTTAGTATAAAAAAGAAAAAAGGTATAATTTCTCTAATTCTATGTCTTATTTTTACTTTCTTCTCTGGTTATTATTTTTATCTTGTATTTTATGTAAAACCATTAATGAAAAGTTTTGAAAAATATAGCCAGATAGAGAAACTGATGATAAAACCGAACCTTGAAAAAAGTAAAAATGAAATCTTTCTTATTCTGCAGATAAACAATGATTATATAAAAGTGGGAGTTGGAGATGAAATAGAAGTTAAGAAAAATACACAATTTATAATTAAAGATATTGAAGGAATGGATAAAGAGGGTTTAAAGGTAAATTTTATTGGTTTTGTTGGAAATAAGAAATATAATGATGGACAGGATATTGGATATAAAATAAATTACAAAGATATAAGAAAGGACAAAGCAATTGAAAAAGATAAATATGAAATAGTAATTAAGAAAGATGATAAAAAAGTTGGCTCTGTATTTATAAAATTTGTTGATTAAATTTTCAATGAAAAAAGGAATTATAATAAGTTTTGAAGGAATAGATGGATGTGGAAAGACAACAATTATAAAAAAATTTTTCAATTATTTAATTAAAAAAAATTATGAACCTGTTATATTGCATGAGCCGGGTGGAACTGAAATAGGAGAAAAAATCAGAAAAATACTTCTTGATAGGAATGAAAAGATTGATAAATTGTGTGAATTATTTCTTTACCTTGCAAGCAGAGCACAGTTGATTGAGGAAAAAATTAAAAGATATGTTGATGAAGGTAAAATTATTTTGCTTGATAGATATATTGATTCAACATTTGCTTATCAGGGATATGGAAGAGGTATTTCTTTGGAATTCATAAAAAAAGTTCACAAATTTTTGCTCAAAAAGGAATTTATGCCTGATTTAACATTTTTGATAGATGAAGAACCTGAAAAACTTATGGAAGTTTTAAAAAATAAAGAAAAAGACAGAATAGAAAGAGAATCAATTGAATTTCAAAAAAAAATAAGAAATGGATATCTACGCCTTGCAAAAAAAAATAAAAGAATAAAGGTTATAAAAAGAAAGGATAAAAAAGAAACAATTAGAGAAATTTTGAAAATATGGAATGAGTTTATAAATGAAAGTAGAAGAAATAAAAAGAATACTTTTAAGGGCGAAAGAAAAGGGTAAAATTCAAAATTCATACATTATTTATGGAGGAAGTAAAAAAGAAAGAGAAGAAGTATCATTATTTGTATGCGGTATTTTAAATTGTGAAAAAGAAGTTTTCTGCGGTGAATGTGAAACTTGTAGAAAGATAAAAAATAAAACTCATCCTGATATAAAATGGATAATTCCAGAAAGAAGTGTACTTTCAATAAATGAGGTAAGGGAAGTAAAAGATGATATTTTCATTAAGCCATATTATAACAAGTTCAAAATCTATATTTTTGAAATTGAATACATAAAAGAAGAGGCAGCAAGTTCATTTTTAAAAATAATGGAAGAGCCACCCTTTTATGGCATAATTTTAATCCTTAGTCCAAATATAAACTTTTTACTTCCAACAATAATTTCAAGATGTGCAAAAATCTATATAAACTACAAAATGCCTGAATATGAAAAAAAATTTGAGGAAAATATAGAAGAGTTTTTAAAATTTATCAAACTTGCTGAAAATAGAAACTTTATAGAATTCTTTAAAAATATAGATACTTTCTGCAAAAATAAGGAAAGAGAAGAAATTGAAAATTGGATTCAATCTATTCTGTTTTATATGAGAGACCTTTATTTTCAAAATTTAAATTTTCCTGAGAACTTTCTTATAAATAAAAATTTTGATAAAAAAGAGGAGATTAATCCTGGAATTCAAATTTTAGAAAAGGTCTGGGAGATAAAAAATAGAATAAGGTATAATATAAATACAAAATTGGCAATTGAGAATCTGATATTTCAAATTGTTTCAACCGAGCCCCTGTATTAAGCAAAGATTAGCAAGCAAAGTTTAGCAAGGGGCGAGTTGGTGCGAGTAGAACAAAGGAAAAGTAAAATAAACGAAAGCATAGGAGAAAAATTAAGGAGAAGTAAATAAACTGAAGCAACAAGCACA
>JBMFMQ010000106.1:0-4769 GCA_049970595.1 Candidatus Ratteibacteria bacterium
TTGAGGGGAGTTTAAGGTATTTTTTATCTGTTCTGGGCAAAAAGCAGCCAGAAAAAGCACTTGGGGTTGTTTTAAACCCCAGTGCTTTATATGTAGTTGAGTTAGTTTTATAATTCATTTAAGCAAGATTTTACCATTAAAGTTAAGTTTTTTCAATAATCTTTCTGCATTTTTGACTGCTTCCTTAGGCAAGGGAGCATAATGGAGTGGTTGGGTATATTTTTGCCCTTCGTGTATCATCCACCAGAGTAAATTTGTAAGTTTTTTTGCTTTTTCTTCTGTCATTCTTACATTTGCTTTTGCAAGGTTTGAGTAAACAAGAATATATGTAAAAGAACTTATTGGATATCCATTTTTATTATCAGTATCTGTTATTGAAATTCTCATATCTTCTGGTAATTTTACATTTGCTGCTTCTGAAATTGACCTAACAGAAGGATTTATAAAATTCCCAGATTTATTTTTTATTATTCCATAAGGTAAATTATTCTGTAAAGCATAAGTAAATTCAACATATCCAATTGCACCTGGTGTTTGCCTAACAAGTCCAGTAACTCCTTCATTCCCTTTCCCACCAATTCCAAAAGGCCAGTTAACAGATGTTCCATAACCAACTTTTTCCTTCCATTCTTTACTTATTTTTGATAAATAATCAGTAAATACAAATGTTGTTCCACTACCATCTGCTCTTCTTACAACTGTAATTGGCATTGATGGTAGTTTTAAATCAGGATTTTCTCTTTTAATTTTTTCATCATCCCATTTTCTTATCTTACCAAGATATATATTTGAAATTATTTCAGGAGTAAATTTTATCTGTTTTGGTAAATTGAGATTATAAGTTATAACAACACCTCCAAGACATATAGGAATATGCAAAATTTCTTCATCAAATTCTTTCAATTGTTCATCTGATAAAAAAGCATCACTTGCACCAAAATCAACTGTTTTTTCTTTCAATTGTCTTATTCCACCGCCTGAACCAATTGATTGATAATTTACTTTCTGTTTATAAATTTTGAAATATTCATCAAACATCTTTGAATATAAAGGATAAGGATAAGTTGCTCCTGCTCCTGTTAATTCTATCTGTGCTTCTCCTTTGATGAATATTCCTATTATAATCATTAAACTAACTAACATTTTTTTTCTCATCTTTTCCTCCTATTTACATTATTTTTTCTCTATATAGTTTCCTATTTCTTTTATTTCATCTCAATATTCCTCAAAATTAATCTCACGGTTTATTTAAAATTCATAGGAGAAGAAGACAGAAAATCCAGAATTTTCAGCATATTTGGTAACTCTTGGAGAAGCAGAATGAACAACAAAAATACCAAAAATTTCTCCTTTCAAAACTTTTTTTATCCTCTCTATCCTCTTTTTAAATTTTTCTATATCTTTTACTTTTAAATGTGTTTTTGATTCTCCTATTATAAAAATTTCTTTTCCATTCATTTTCCCTTTACCATAAACATTTATTTCCTCTTCTTTGCCATCTGGATATTCAATAAATTTCCTTAATAACCTATCTTCTATTTCAATCCCATATCTTTCTTTTAATATTTTTGGTAATGCTTTATATGCCTGATTTTCAAGGTTAAAACCAACTGAATGAGATAATCCACCAAGTTCTTTCTGCACATTTTTAACTGTTATTGTTAATGTTTTCAATTCTTCCTCTGTTTTCTTTTGTGCCTCTGCTAATTCATTTAATCTTATCTCTGTCTTTGCCTGAGCCTCTGCTAATCTTTCCACTGCTTCCTCTAATCTTGTTAATCTCTCCTCTGTCCTTATCTGTGCTTCCTCTAATCTTGTTAATCTCTCTTCTGCTTTCTTTTGTGCCTCTGCTAATTCTAAAACTGCTTTCCTTAATAATTCAAATTCCTCTCTCGTTACTTTTATATCTTTCACCCTATCATCTATTATTGTTATAATTGCTTCATAAAGTTCCTTTGTCAACTCCATAAATTACCTCCCAAGTAAGTTTTTACTGAACCCCATTAGTTATTTTCTCTTTTTATATTATACCACATTTTTAATTTTGTTTCTTAAAGAGGTTTAAATTCCTTTAAAATCTCCAAAAGGTATCAACACCTTGTTGAGTTAGTATTTACATTTATATTCCTTTTAAAAAAATATTAATGAATTTTTCTCCTTCAATATATCCAATTTTACCATTTTTACAACTGGTTTCATCAAATCTTTCAACATCATCTGGTTTATTTAAAGGAGAATAAATAACAAATGGGACATAACCTTTTTTGTGTGATTTCAGTTTTACAGGTGTATAATGGTCAGGTAAAACAGCAATACTTGTTTTTTTTAAATCAATATTTTCAAGTATTATTTTAACCAATCTATTATCAAAATCCTCAATACATTTTATTTTCAACTCAAGATTTCCCTCATGGCCTGCCTCATCTATTCCTTCAACATGGAGATAAACTAAATCAAAATCATTAAGTGCTTTTAGTGCGTATTCTGCTTTTCCTTCATAATTTGTATTCCAAAGTCCTGTTGCTCCTGGCACATTTATAACCTCAAATCCAATCATCTTCCCAATACCTTTTATCAAATCAACAGCACTAATAACAGCACCCTTTATTTTAAACTTATCATAAAATTTTTCTAAAATAGGTTTTCTTCCAGGGGACCATGGCCATATATAATTTGCTATATCCTTTCCTTCTTTTTTTCTTTTTAAATTTACTGGATGATTTTCAAGGTATTTATTTGACTCAATTATAAGAGAATTTAAAAATTCTGCTGTTTTTTTACCATTTTCAGTATATCCTTCAACCATTATATCCTTTATTTCATAACCAGAATAATCATGTGGTGGATAACACTTTATTTCATCAGAAAAATCATTTTTTATAATAAGAATATTTTTAAATCCAAGCCCTGAATAAAATTTTGCTTTTTCGCTTCCAATTTTTTCATTAAGATAATCAATCAATTCTTTACTTTCTTCACTTGAAATATAACCAGCAGAATAACTTTTTATTCTTCCATTCCAAACAGTTATAAAATTACATCTTAAGGCAATCTCATTATCTTTAATTTCTATTCCATTTGCATATGCTTCAATAACTCCCCTTCCAGTATAAACTTTTTCTGGATTATATCCAAGTATTGATAAATTTGCAACTCCTGAATCAATTATGAAATTTTCTGGAATTGTTTTAAGCATACCAGAACAACCTATTTTTGTAATATAATCAATATTTGGTTTTTTTGCAACTTGTAAAGGTGTTTTCCCTCCAAGTTCTTCTACTGGCAAATCAGCAGCACCATCCATTATCAATATTAAAAATTTCATCTTATCTCCTTTAAAAACTCTTTGAATTTATCATAATCATTTTCAATTAAAAAATAATTTTCCTTTCTTTCAATATGTCTTTTCAAATTATCAGGAATTTCAACTTCAAATCCAAGTATTTTTCTAATTACTTCAGGAAATTTCCCAGGATTTGCTGTCTCAATTGAAATAATAGGTTCATCTATTTTTGATTTTTCACATGCTTTTATTCCCACAGCACCATGAGGGTCAAGTATAATTCCATAATTTTTGTAATATATTTTTATTGTTTCTTCAACTTCTTTATCTTTAATTGAAAAAGAAATAAAGTCATTTCTTAATTTTTCCATATCTGGCTTTTCTTTCATAACTCCATATTTTATTACCCTTCCATTTCCATCTCTTTCATCATAAAGATGTCCACCATAAAGGTCAATTAAACGAGCAAGATTACTTGGATGTCCAACATTCATTGCATTTGAAATACATTTTTTTGAAGGAATTAGTGGTTGATAGATGCCTGTCTCAAGAAATCTTGGGAATTCATCATTTTCATTAACAGCAACTATAAACTTTTCTACAGGTAATCCCATTTTTTTTGCTATAACTCCACCCATTAAATTTCCAAAATTACCAGAAGGAACTGAAAAATAAACTTTATCTTTATTAATCCTTGAATAACCATAAAAATAATATATAGTTTGAGGCAACAATCTTGATATATTTATAGAATTTGCTGATGTAAGATTTAAATTTTTTAATTCAGGGTCATTAAAAGCCATTTTAACCAAATTCTGACAATCATCAAACTTCCCTTTTACTGCAACAGGTATTATATTTCCTCCAAGTGTTGTCATCTGTTTTCTCTGTATATCTGTTATTTCTCCTTCTGGAAAAAGAACAATAACTTTTATATTATTTTTCCCAAAAAAAGCATTTGCAATTGCTCCACCTGTATCTCCACTTGTTGCAACAAGGACATTTAAATTTATATTTTCTTTATCTGCAAAATATTCCATAACTTCAGCCATAAATCTCGCAGCAAAATCTTTAAATGAACAAGTTGGTCCTTTATCAAGAAATAAGATATAAAGATTTTTATTTATTTTTTTAAAAGGAATTTCAAAATCATATGCTTTTTTTACAATCTCATAAATTTTTTCTTCAGGTAGTTGGTTTTTTAAAAATTTTGATAAAACATCAAAAGCAATTTCATAATATTCTTTATTTCTAAAATTTTCTAATTGGTCTTTTTCTATTTTTGGTATAAAATTTGGCATATAAAGTCCATAATCAGGTGGCTGACCTTTTAAAACTGCTTCTTTAAAACTTACTGGAGTTGCTTTTCTATTTGTGCTTCTATATAAAATTTCCATCTTCTGTTCATAGGTAAGTATTTACTAAACCCATTATTTATCTTCTTTTTTTATATTATACCACATTCTTATGTCTGTTTCTTAAAGGG
>JBMFMQ010000107.1:0-4735 GCA_049970595.1 Candidatus Ratteibacteria bacterium
TGGTGGTATTGAAGAAGTAAATAGATATGCAAGGGAGACACTGAAAAACTGGTTTAAATTGAAAGAAAGACCAACAGGAATTATTACACTTGGAGATGTTTATGCATTGAGTTTAATAGGAGAGGCGGATAAACTTGGGATAAAGGTTCCGGATGATATAAGTATAATTGGTTTTGATAATATAATAAACTGTCTATATTCAAATCCACCATTAACATCAATAGAGCAGCCACTTGAGGAGATGGGGAAAAAGGCAGTTGAGTTATTGATAGAGAGGATAAAAAAACCAGATAAAAAGGTTGAAAAGATAATATTTGAAGTTGAAATAATAGAAAGAGAAAGCGTAAAGGAGGTGATGTGATATGAGGGTAGAAAAATAGAAAAAGGGATGAGAAAAAAGAAAAAATAAAAAGAAAGGAGGAAAAATAAAATGGAAAGAAAAATAAAAAAATCTGGCTTCACATTAATAGAGTTGCTGGTAGTAGTTGCGATAATTGCTATCCTCGCAGCAATGCTACTTCCAGCACTATCAAAAGCAAGGGAAAGAGCAAGAACTGCTTTATGTGCAAATAATTTAAAAACACTTATGCTTGCCTGGAGAATGTATTTAGATGACTATGATGAAATTCTGCCTCCTGCTGCTGACTCCTTTTATAGATTTACAGGCAGAGTGTATGGTTCTGACTGGCCTCCTAATTACTGGTGGCCTTATATGATGAAAAATTATATTAATATGCCAGACCTACAGCCAGGTTATTGGGCTGATATGCCTACAAAATATAGAAAAGGGATTCTCACCTGTCCATCAAATAGAAGAGGACTTCCAAGAAATTTAATAGAGGTTCATTATGGCATGCCTATGTTTAATATTGGTGGAAGGAATTTTGGTTCTTTAATGCCATATAAGAAATTTTCACAAGTTAAATATCCTTCAAGACAGATTGTATTTTGTGATTCAGGACCTGTAGCAAGTGGATATTTTGGAAGTTGTAATATCTCGAATAATACCTTTTCAGGAAATGGTGTTGATTTGAGGCATAATAATATGGCTAATTTTGCATTTGCTGATGGACATGTTGAGACACTTACATACGACCAGGCACGAACTCCCCAATCTGACTGGTATTATTATCTTCCATGGGGATGGCCAATTAAGGGTGGATGGTAAAAATTAACAAGGAGGGGTTATGTTAAAGAGATTTTTTATAATAGGGGTATTTTCTTTGTTTTTTTTCTTAAATTCTGAATGTAAGGTTATCTATAATCCTGACGCAAATACATTATGGTTAGAGGATGGGAAAGATGTAGAGGTGGGTGTGCATGGAAAGGAAGGATTCTGGGCTGGTAAATATTGGGCTGGAAAACTTGAAATTGAAAGTAAAGAAGATGGTATGAAAGTTAAGTCACCTTCAAATGATAAAGAATGTTCTGGAAGATATTTTAGGTTTGACAGAAATTATCCTTATCTTGTCTGGGAGATTGATAAAAAAATAATCTATGGAGAAGGATATAGGGGTCTTACAATGGCATTTCCTCATTCTGTTTTTAATTTTGTTACACATATCTATCCAGGAATATTTGTTGTTAATCCATTTCTATCAAAAAAGGACATAAAGGAATTTGAGTATTGCAGAATTTATCTTTACAATACAGAAATCTATTTTAAGTATATTAAGATGGTGAAAAAACCAGATTATTTAATAGAGATAACAGGACCAGAGATTGAGAAAAAAGGATATGCAGAAATAGGTGATGAGATAAATTTTAAGGTTATATTAAAAGAGGAAGCAGAGGATGTTTCTTTAACTTTTTATGATTATTATATGACACATGAGACAAAGATAAATGATAAAAGTTCATTGCAGCTAAAACCAGAGGATGAAGACCAGAAGATATGGACAGGAAAGATAAAAATAGAAAAAATTGATAAGCCAGGTGTTGGAAAAGATAGTTTTTTACCGGGAAATTTTTTAATTAAGGCAACTGTTCTTGGTGGAAAGATAAATATACCAATATGGACAGCAAACTGGTTTGAGATAAAGACAAAAAAGGAGGCAAAATGAGGTCTTTAATTTTTTTGCTTTTCTTATTTTCTTCAATTGTTTTTGCCCAAGTTTATAAGCCAGATATAAGAAAAGGAGAGATTAAAATAGATGGAAAACTTGATGAGGATGACTGGAAGAGTGCAAATGTCTATAGTGGTTTTAATCTTTTAAAATCAATAGGTGGAGGAAAGCCAAAGGCAGATACAAGTTTTAGAATTTTAACTGATGAGAATGCCATTTATATTGGAATAAGGTGTGAAGAGCCATATATAGATAAATTAAAAGACGATTTTTTACCAAGGGACTCAAGTTTTTGGGAAAGGGATAGTGTTGAAGTATTTATAGACCCTGAAGGCAGAGGTTTTAACTACTATCAGTTTGCAGTAACTTCTTCAAATTCACAGTTTGATTCTTACTGGATTGAAGGTGGAAATACCCAGGGTGGATATTATAGTGGACTATGGGAGAGTGCTACCTATAAGGGTGAAAACTTCTGGTCATGTGAGGTAAAAATTCCTTTATATTGTTTTTTTAATACTCCTTCAAAGGACTTTTCCAGCACATGGCTGGTTAATATAACAAGGAATAGATTTCCTGAACATGAACTTTCAACATGGGCAGTTTGTGAAAGATCTTTCCATGAAGTAAAAAACTTCAGAAAATTTACAGATATGCCTCTTAAAAATCCTGTCTATGATATTAGATTAGGCAAAACAGAGGTTGAGATAAAAGATGAAAAACTGAAAGGTGATTTAATAGTTAAAATTGATGTTGGGAAAAAGGCAACAGGTTTAAGAGAAATAAAGGTTTGTGAGAAAGAAAGGGAGATAGGAAGTAAAACTGTAAATTTGAAAGAGGGAGAAAACTTAATAAAGATAGAAGATATTGAATTTGGAAAAGAAGGAAAAAGGGAAATAGGTATAATTGTTCTTAATGGAAATGAAAAGGTATCAGGATTTATTCAGGAGGTTAATATTACCTATGAGAAATTAAGTGTTGAGATAAAAAAGCCATTTTATTCAAGGTGTATATATCCTGGCCAGAAAATTAAAGATATTGAGGGAAAGGTATATCTAAATATGCCTGAAGAGAAGATAAAAAATTCAAAATTAACAATTGAACTTAAAGGAGATGACTTTTCAAGAGAGATTGATTTAAAGCCAGAAAATATTGTTGAATTTAAGGTAAAGGCAGATGACTTAAAGGAAGGCGATTATAATTTAATAGTTGAATTGAAAGGCGTGGAAGGAACGATTGACAAAAAAGAGGTAAAGATAAGAAAAATAAAAAAACCAGAAAAAGGAAGTTATGTATATATAGATGAGGACCTAAATCTTGTAGTTAATGGAAAACCGATATTTGTAAGGGGATGGTGTGGGAATTCTGTTTATATGGTGAGCCAGGCAATAAGGAATAAATATGGGAATAAGCCAAATAGTGAATATGTAAATACATGGGAGTGCTGGATTGGAGTTGAAGCAGAAAGGTTATCGGAGGCATATCAGGAATTAAAAGAAGATATGGATAAAATGGGAATAAGTAAGGAAGAGTTTTTAAAGGTTGCAAGTGAGGAAAGAAACAGGATTAAACAGGATGTTAAACCGCATATCCTTGTTTACAAATATATTGAAAAAAGGATTGAAAAGGCAAAAGAAGACCCAAATCTATGGTTTTATTATTTATGCGATGAGCCAGAATGTAGAGGTGTAAGTCCTGTTTATTTGAAATATATGTATAATTTTATTAAGGAAAAGGACCCTTATCATCCAGTAATGATTATAACAAGGGAGCCAAAAAAATATACAAATTGTGCAGATATATTGAATCCTCACCCATATTTAAACCCAATTGTTGATGATAGTGGAAAGAGAAAGATGAGAAGTATAAAAACAATTAAAAATGTTATAAAAGAGGTATATGAGGCAGGAAAATATAAGATACCTGCATGGTGTACTCCTCAGGCATTCAGTTATGGATTTGTTGATAGATTTGCTGATTATCCAACATTTGATGAGTTTAATAGTATGGTATGGACTTCTATAGTAAATGGAGCAAAGGGTTTAACTCCTTTTATTTATAGTGACCATTTTAACTCAATTGATTTACGACTTGGGGTTGATTTTATTTACCAGACAATTTCAAATTTAGAAGAGTTTTTATTAACACATCCAGAAAATAGATTGAGGTTTGAGAATAAAAATAAGGATATAGATATTTTAATAAAAGAAAAGGATGGGAAAATTCTTCTTGTTGCAGTTAATATGACAGAAAACAATCAGGAAGATGAGATATATTCAGAAGGACTTAAAAAAATTAAAAAACTATATGGATTCAGGGAAAATACTTTTTTTGATGTTAAAGATGGGAAAATAAAATTAGGTTTTTATCCTTATCAGGTTCACATCTTGACATATCCACAACTTGATAAAGGACTTAAAAAGGTTGAAGAATTGAAGGATGAGATAAATAAATTTAAGGAAGAGTGTAAAAGTTCAGGGAATATCTTATATGGAAAAGGAAGAGATATTGAGTGGGTAAGTTCTGATAGTTATATAGGAAATATGTTTTTGTATACATTGACAGATGGAATAAAAGATTCTTTTGGAGTTGGTTATGGAGCACAAGTTCCTTTTACACTTGAAGGCAAATTTTTAACATTTGTCCCTGAATTTAAACGACTCAAGATATAT
>JBMFMQ010000108.1:0-4696 GCA_049970595.1 Candidatus Ratteibacteria bacterium
TTTTTATCTGTTCTGGGCAAAAAACGCCAGAAAAAGCACTTGGGGTTGTTTCTAACCCCAGTGCTTTATATGTGGTTCAGTTAGTATTTACAACCAACCCCGACAGTTTAATTTCTCAAGTGTATTACATATGGTCTCAAGTATTTTAAGGGGAACATCAGGTCCTATCTCAATACTTAAAGATAATCCTCCTTCAGGTAAAGCAAGTGTATCAATTGCTTCTTTAATATGCTCTTCTATCTGACTTTTTGTTGCAAATGGAAATAATTGTCTATCAAGGTCAAGATTTACTGCAATTTTCCCTTTACAATATTTTTCAATTCCTTTTAATGTATTTGGTCTTATCTGTGGATTTATCATATCAAGTCCGCACTCAATCAAATCAGGTATTATGTCAAGGATATATCCATCTGAATGTAAATAAATAATGAGACCATTTTCAACACATTTTTCAAACATTTTTTTATAAGGTGGCTTTATATATTTTCTCCATTTTGAAGGACTTATCGGTAATGATTTTTGAAGCCCGAGGTCATCTGCAAATCCCATCCATTCAGCACCAATTTCTATATATTTTTCAATAATTTTCATGTTGTATTCAACAATACCATTAATCAATTTTTCCAAATTTGGTTCATCTGTTGCTATATCAATCATAAAATTTTCAAATCCTCTTAAATAATAAAGTTGCATATATAGAAAGCCATGAAATAGTCCACCACCTGCTATTTTCCCTTCTTTCTTTGCGTTTTCAAGATTTTTTTTGATTTCATCCCAGTTTATTTCTTTCCATATCTATTATATTTTAAAGGGTCTGGAAAATTAAATTTTTCAAATTCATCCCAGTTTTTTAAAGGAGCAAGGTTTTCTACGGGTGCACCACATATTCCTTCTTTTAAATTTTCCCATGTTATTCCCCAGACATCAACAAACCTTCCTTTTTTATATTCTGGGCTTAATTTTATATTTCTGAAATCTCCTTTTTTATAATTTGGAAAAATAAAAGGATGTGAAAGTAAAATTTTTTCAAGTTCTTCTCCATATTTAAACCATGTGGCAGGTAAAAATCCTACACGAACAGGAATCCATTCAGGATAATCAAAACAAACTGCTTTTAAAAAATTTCTTGTATTTACCTCTTTCTCTTCAATTTTAACCTTTTTATTTTTTTTCATCTTTTTTCCTTTCTCCTTCAAGTTTACTTATAAGACCAAAAATTTCAATAAAACCAGTTGATGCTTTATGGTCAAATATATCTTTTTCTGTATATGTTGCAAGTTCTTCTTTATAGAGAGAATAGGGTGAACTTCTCCCAACAACTATACAGTTTCCTTTATAAAGTTTCAACCTAACCTTTCCAGTTACATATTTTTGGCTTTCTTCAACAAATCTATCAAGACAATTTTTTAACTCAGAAAACCACTGACCAAAATAAACAATTTGAGAATATCTGATAGAAACAATTTTTTTAAATTCATATAAATCCCTTGAAAATACAAGTTTTTCAAGTTCATTATGTGCTGTATGTAAAATTACTGCTGCAGGTGCTTCATATATTTCTCTTGATTTTATTCCAACCAACCTATCCTCTATCATATCTATTCTTCCAACTCCATGTTTTGCACCAATTTCTGTAAGTTTTTCAATTATTTTAATCTCGTCCATTTTTTCATTATTAAGTGAGACAAATAAACCCTTTTCAAAACCAATTTCAATATATTCTGGCTTTGTAGGTGCCTTTTCAGGAGAAGTTGTTATTTGATATGCATCTTCAGGAACTTCAGCATAGGGATTTTCAAGAACTCCACATTCTATTGATATACCCCATAAATTTTCATCTATACTATATGGTTTTGTTTTTGTTGTAGATATAGGTATTCCTTTTTGTTTGGCATATTCAATTTCTTCTTCCCTTGATTTAAATTCCCATTCTCTCAAGGGTGCTATGACTTTTATATCAGGTGCAAGGTATTTAAATGTTAATTCAAATCTTACCTGGTCATTTCCTTTTCCTGTACAACCATGACTGACTGCATCTGCATTTTCTTTTTTTGCAATTTTAATCAAACTTTCTGCAATCAATGGCCTTGAAAGAGAAGTGGCAAGAGGATATTTTTCCTGATAAAGTGCACCTGCTTTAAGAGCAGGAATTATATATTCTTTAACAAATTTTTCTCTTAAGTCCTCATAATAAAACTTTTTTGCACCTGCTTTTTTAGCCCTTTCTTCAAGGATTTGGGGAGATTCTATTTTCTGACCTATATTTGAAGTATAAGCGATAATTTCTGCATTATATTTATCTTTTAGATATCTTATAGCAACAGATGTATCAAGACCACCTGAATATGCAAGAACTATTTTCATTTTTTCTCCTTTTTAAAGTATTTTTTCTTCCCTCAATCTTTTAAATAATTTTACTCTATCTATTAACAAAGCACCAAATCCAGCAGGTGTTGAAATAATATTACTTAAGATTTTCAAAGTTGAATTTAAAGATAGTAAATTAAAAATTAAAATACCAAGGAAAATTGAAACTGTCCAGATAATTTTATTTTCCTTAAACTTATAGAAAATTTTTTGGGCAAGAAAAATAAAAATAAATCCCCGGGATATATAAAGGCATGAAACAAAAAAAGTTATTAATATCAGTCCGGTTGGAAGTCCAACAATGGTTATTAGAAAAATCATTATAAAAAAACTGAAAGTAAAAATTAAAAAAATGCCAATTGTAAAAGATTTTATAAAGTTTTTGCCAGATGTTATTGTTGTAGATTTAAGAAGATTAGGTGCAAAAAGCAGAAGTAAAAAATATGGAAAAGCAAGAGAAAGAAAAGAGTATAAAAACTTCAATTTTTTTATAAATGCGGTTTTCTCCTTTAACTTTTCTGAATATGATTTTTTCCATTCAATTTTGCCTTTTATTTCTGCCCCTTCAAAAGAAATTTGATATGGTGAGTAATATATTAAATCACCTAATATTTTTGTCCCTTTTTCAATCTCTATTTCTTCTCCATGCAAAATAATATTCTTAAATACACCAGATATTTTTACTTTTCCACCATAAATTAAGGTTTTTTGATGGACATTTAGATTTTTGATAAAAATTTTATTTGCCATTATTCTTAAATCACCATTAATTTCTGAATTTTCTATAATTACACTTCTTGCCATACATGTAAAACTATTACCAGTTTTTCCATCAAAAAAAGATAAGTGATTACCTAAATAATAAAAGTCGTTTTTAATAATTGCAGAAATTTTTTGATTTAAGCCAACAGATAAAAAATCTCCTTCAATTTTAAAATTCCCTTCTATTTCCTTACCAACTCCAATAAATTCGCTTTTCAATATTCCCTCTATTCTAATATTTTCTCCAATTGCAAAAACTTCTTCTTTTGCTCCTTCTATTTTTATTTCATCCTTAATGAGAACTTTTGAAAAACAAGAATATGAAAAAACGATAATGAAAAATAGAACATTTTTCATTTTTTGAGTATTTTTAACATTGCTATTTCATCACATCTTGGGAATTTAGGACAGTTTATACAATCACTCCATATTTTGCGTGGTAATTTTGATTTTTGAATTTTTTCAAATCCAAATTTGGAAAAAAAATCAGGGATATATGTAAGAACAAAAATTTTTTTTATATCAAGGTCTTCTGCTTCTTTTAATAAATTTTCAACAAGTTTTTTCCCATACCCTTTTTTTTGATATTTTTTTTTAATCGCAATAGACCTGATTTCAGCAAGGTCTTTCCATATAATTTTTAATGCTCCACATCCAATAAGTTTTCCATTTTTTTCTATCACTGAGAAATCTCTTATTTTTTCATAAATCTGGTTTAGTGAAAGAGGCAACATTTTTCCTTCCACAGCAAAACTATTTACAATTTCCCTTATTGAATTTGCATCTTTTAATTTTGCCTTTCTTATCAAAAAATCTTCTTTTTCTTTCATTTTATAAAAACTTTTCTCCCTATAATTAAAACTCTACCTTCAGAAATTAATCTTATTGCAAGAGGATAAATAATATGCTCTTTTTCCTGAATTCTTTTATGAAGTGTTTCAGGTGTATCATTTGGAAGGACAGGAACTACTGCTTGTAAAATTATAGGTCCTGAGTCAATACCCTCATCAACAAAATGAACTGTACAACCTGTAAATCTTACACCATATTCAATTGCCTGTCGCCAACTTTCAAGCCCTGGAAATGCAGGTAAAAGAGAAGGGTGAATATTTATAATTCTATTTGGAAAATTTTGAATAAATGTTTTTTTTAATACACGCATAAATCCGGCTAAACATACAAGTTCTACATTGTTTTCTTTTAATACTTTAACATATTCCTTTTCCAATTTTTCACCAAGAATATATTTATATTTTGGACATGGTAAACATACTGCCTTTATTCCTTCCCTCTTTGCTCTCTCAAGAGCATATGCTTCTGGATTATCGCTTATTACCACACCTATCCTTATTTTTAAATTTTCCTCTTTTATATAATCAATTATCGCCTGTAAATTTGTTCCCTTTCCTGAAGCAAGAACTCCTATTATAAACATTTTTTAATTTCCTTTAATTTTTTTAAAACCTTTTTTAATAATTTAACATATTCTTTCTCACTTTCCAATTCTTTTTCCCTTAATTTTTTCTTTACTCCTTTTATCTTAATTTTTTCATAGTAAATCAGATTT
>JBMFMQ010000109.1:0-4660 GCA_049970595.1 Candidatus Ratteibacteria bacterium
CTACTGATATATTTAGTTTATTTTTATTTCCTTTGTTTTTCTCCACTGCATTGGTATTACCGAAACCATCCGGACTTTCAATAACCCTTGCTAAACCTTGGAGCGTCCGGATTGTTTCAAACCCCAGTGCTTTATATCTGGTTAATAAGTATCTACTAAAAATTATTGAAGGAATTTAAATCTTGCAATGACTTTGTAGATAGGTCCTTCCGGAAATAACTTACTTTCATATAAATTAAAACTATCAACCTTAAATTTCCCAAATAAAAAATTATCATACTTTTCAAAAATCTCATTTATAAAATTTAAATTCGGAACACTTTTAAATCTTGCAATAGTTATATGTCCAACAAAATCTTTTTCTTTTTCAAATCCAAATTCTTTCATTACTTCCTCTATTTCATTATTCATTTTTTTTAGATATCCACCATCTTCAATACCAACCCATAAAACCCTTACTTTCTTTTCTGAAGGAAATACACCAACTCCTTTTATTTCAACTTCAAAACTTTTAAAGTTTTTTGCAAGGTTTTCAAGTTTATCTTTTATTTTCTCAATATCTTTTTCTTCAACTTCTCCAAGAAATTTTAAAGTTATATGTAGATTTTCAATTTTTACTGGTTTTGCCTCTTTTATTTTTTTTAATCCACTAATTACATCTTTTAAACCTTCCTTTATATCTTCAGGCAAATCAATCCCTATAAAAGTCCTCATTTTTCTTTTTCAAGAAAATTTTTTATATATCTAACAAACTCTCTAAAATCATCAAGTTATTTTTAAATTCTTCAATGTTTATATTTTTTTTGTTTTCAAGTCGCCTTAAACTTTCTTCTAACCTTCCTAATCTTTTTAAAATAATATCATTTATAACCATATCTCCCCTCTTCTATCCTTTTAAACATATCTTCTCTGAAGATTTTAAGATAATACTGCATTTCAAAATATTCATTAATATTTTTTACAACAAAACCTATTCTCTTCTTTTCATCTTTTGAAAAAAGAAGTTTACCTGTCTTTAAAATATTATAAACAAGAACGCATGGAGCATTATTCAAAATTACAATATCAACTTCATCTGTTTTTAAAATTGAAGTTATTACAGAATTAAGATATATTTTTTTTTCAAAAGTATCCAGATTTTCTTCAATATAAATTCCAATGTCAAAATCACTTAAAGGAGAGACCTTACCCTTTCCATAACCACCAAAAATATAAACAAAAATTATATCTTTGTCCTCTTTCAATTTCTCTTCAAGAACTGGCAAATATTTATAAATATCTGTGTCAATCTTTTTTCTTTTTATCATTACAACTTTATTTTTTAAGCCAGGGCATCATATCCCTCATTTTTTTTCCAACTTTTTCTATTAAATGCTCTTCTGCTTGCCTCCTTAAAGAATTAAATACAGGACGCCCAACTCTATTTTCAAGTATCCATTCTCTTGCAAATTCTCCTGTCTGTATCTCTTTTAATATCTTTTTCATCTCTTCCCTTACACTTTCATTTATAACTCTTGGTCCTCTTGTCATATCTCCATATTCTGCTGTATCACTTATAACTTTCCTCATTCCCTGTATCCCTCTTTCAATTATCAAGTCAACAATAAGTTTGAGTTCATGACATGTTTCATAATAGGCAACTTCTGGCTGATAACCTTCCTCAACAAGAATTTCAAATGCTGCCTTAATTAAAGATGTTACTCCACCACAAAGAATTACCTGTTCACCAAAAAGGTCTGTCTCTGTTTCTTCCTTAAATGTTGTTTCAACTACTCCGCATCTTGTTCCACCAATTCCTTTTGCATATGAAAGAGCAATATTTAATGTGTCACCAGATGGGTCCTGATAAACAGCAACAAGACATGGAACTCCCTGTCCTTTTGTAAACTGGTCCCTTACAAGGTCTCCAGGTCCTTTAGGTGCAACCATAAAAACATTCATATTATCTGGCACAACTATCTGACTATAATGTATTGAAAAACCATGAGCAAAGCCAATATATTTACCTGAAGAAAGATAAGGTGCTATCTCTTTTTCATAAACATATGGCTGGAGATTATCCTGAACCAATATCATAATAACATCTGCTTTTTTTGTTAAATCATCTGCTTTAAACACCTCAAATCCATCATTTTTTGCTTTTTGATAATTTTGTGTTCCTTCAAGTTCACTTACAATTACATTTAAACCACTATCTCTTAAATTCAATGAATGGGCATGACCCTGGCTTCCATAACCAATAATTCCAACAACTTTATCTTTCAAAAACTTCAAATCAGCATCAGAATCATAATAAATTTTCGCCATCTTTTCCCTCCTTTTTATTTAAATTCTCTTGAAATAGCAATCCTTCCTGTCCTTATAACTTCCTTAATCCCGAAACCTTTAAGTAAATCAAGCATCGCCCTTATTTTTGAATTACTTCCAGATATTTCAATTGTCAATGTCTTTTTTCCAACATCTACAATTTTACCCCTGAAAATACTTACAAGTTGCATCACTTCTTGCCTTTCATTAAAAGTAGGTGTATTAACTTTTATCAAGGCAAGTTCTCTTTCAATATGGTCTTCTTTTGTTAAATCCTGAACCTTTATAACATCAATCAATTTATTTAATTGTTTGTAAATCTGTTCTAATATTTTTTCATCACCTTTGACTACAATTGTCATTCTTGAAACAGTTGGGTCCTCTGTCTCTGCAACACATAAAGAATCAATATTATAACCCCTTGCTGAAAAAAGACCTGATATTCTTGCCAGAACCCCAAATCTATTTTCAACTGTTACCGAAATTATATGTGATTCAAATTTGTTTTCATTGTTTTTCGCCATTTTACCTCCATTTATGCAAGTCCATCAAGAATCTGTTTTAAAGAAGCACCAGCAGGAACCATTGGAAAGACATTCTCTTCAGGTGTAATCCTGCAATCAACAAAAACAACCTTTTCTTTTTCTTCAATAACTTCTGGTAAAATCTTATCAAATTCTTCTTCTGAACTAACTCTATATCCAATCGCTCCATAACTTTCAGCAAGTTTAACAAAATCAGGTTGACCTCCTTCAAGACATGTAAAAGCATATCTTCTATTATAAAAAAGTTGCTGCCACTGTCTTACCATTCCAAGATAACAGTTATTTAAAATAAAAACTTTAACAGGTATTTTATTACTGACAGCAGTTGCAAGTTCCTGAATATTCATCTGAATACTTCCATCACCAGCAATATCTATAACAATTTTATCAGGATTTGCAACTTTTGCTCCAATTGAAGCAGGAAAACCATATCCCATAGTTCCAAGTCCACCGGAAGTTATTAATGTTCTTGGTTTTTTAAATTTATAATACTGGGCTGTCCATATCTGATTCTGTCCAACCTCTGTACATATAATTGCATCTCCTTTTGTATATTCAGAAATTCTTTCTATTATATACTGTGGCTTTAATCCATTTCTCTCATATTTTAAAGGATACATTTCCTTCCATTCTTTTATTTTTTTCAGCCATTCTTCTATATCAAGTTTTTCAGCCATTTCATTTAACTTTTTTAAAACATTTTTTGCATCTCCAACTATAGGCACATCAACTTCAACATTTTTACTTATTGCAGATGGATCAATATCTATATGGATAATTTTTGCATTTGGAGCAAATTCATCAATCTTTCCTGTAACTCTATCATCAAATCTACAACCAACAGAAATTAAAAGGTCACATTCACTTACTGCATAATTTGCATATTTTGTTCCATGCATACCAAGCATCCCAAGAGAATATTCCATTTCTACATCAAGACAACCAAGACCAAGTAAGGTAAAAGCAACAGGGATATTTGTCTTTTCAACAAATTTCTTCAATTCTTCACTTGCTTCTGAAATTATAACTCCACCACCTGCTATTAATACAGGTCTTTTTGATTTTTTTATTAATTCGTATGCTTTTTTAATCTGTAATGGATGACCTTCATAAACTGGCTTATAACTTCTTATTTCAACATTTTCAGGCCAGTAAAACTCTCCTTCTTTCCTCTGTATATCAACTGGAAAATCAATTAAAACAGGTCCAGGGCGTCCTGTTTTTGCAATATAAAATGCTTCTCTTATAACTTTTGGTATTTCATTTACATCTTTAATTAAATAGTTATGTTTTGTTATGGGTCTTGTAATCCCTGTTGTATCAACTTCCTGAAAGGCATCATTTCCAATTAAATGAGTTGCAACCTGTCCTGTTATTGCAATAATTGGAACAGAATCCATATAAGCAGTTGCAATTCCAGTTACAAGGTTTGTTGCTCCAGGACCACTTGTTGCAAGACAGACACCTATTTTCCCAGAGGAACGGGCAAAACCATCAGCAGCATGTGCAGCAGCCTGTTCATGTCTTGTTAATATAAATCTAATTCCACTATCATATAAAACATCACATAATGGTAAAACCGCTCCTCCTGGATATCCAAAAATTACTTCAACTTTCTCCCTTTTAAGACATTCAACAAAAATCTGAGCTCCTTTCATCTTCTTCTCCTTAATTTTTAATGAGTAAGTTTTTACTGAACTCCATAGTTATTTTCCCTTTTTTATATTATATCACATTCTTATGTTTGTTTCTTAAAGGGGTTTAAACCCCTTTAAAATCCCCAAAAGGTATCAACTCCCCCAAACCCC
>JBMFMQ010000110.1:0-4614 GCA_049970595.1 Candidatus Ratteibacteria bacterium
AAACTCAAGTATTATTAAACGATATAGCAAAAGTTATTCAGGAATATGCTACAAAAAATGGTTTTGATTTAATACTTGATAAAAAGTCACTTCCTTATTTTACAAATTCATTTGACATTTCTGATGAAATAATTAAAATATTAAATCAGAAAACAAAATAGGAGAGAAAAATTAAATTCAATTTAAATTTTAAAATAGGAGGAAAAATGAAAAGTGTAGGAATTTTTTTGTTTTTTATTTTCTGTTTATCATTATTTTCAGACCCAATTCCAAGTTCTCCATCAATTGAAAAAGAAACAACTTCTCCAAAGATAAAGGGAATAGTAAGCCCTCAGATAGAAATAAAAAATGGAAAGACAGTTCTTGTTAAAAAAATTAATGTTATAGGAAATAAAAAAGTTAGCAATGAAGAAATTGAGAAAATAACAAAAGAATATGAAGGGAAAGAAATAACAATTTCAGATTTAAAAATTATTGCAGATAAGATAACAGAAATTTATTGGAATAAAGGATATGTTACTTCATTTGCTTATATTCCTGCACAGAAAGTAGTTGATGGAATTATTGAAATTAAAGTTATAGAAGGGAAAATTGGTAAAATTGAAGTGGAAGGAAACAAATATTATACAGATAAATTCATTGAAAAACATTTTCAAAATATTAAAAAAGAAGAAGTTATAAATAATAAAACACTTGAAAGAGATCTTTTAATTTTAAATGAATATCCAAAACTGAATGCCTATGCAAACCTAAAAAAAGGAGAAATTGAAGGAACTACTGATATATTAGTTAGTGTTGAAGAAAAATATTTTCCATTCAATCTTACAGTTTTTGCTAACAATTTCGGTTCAAGATATACAGGGAAAATAAGAAGTGGTTTTGCATTTGACATTGGAAACTTAACAAAGAATGGAGATATTTTATCATTAACAGGGATTGGTAATATAACAGACCTTGATGATATGAGATATTATAAAATTGGTTGGACATCACCTATAAATGGATATGGAACAAAGATTGGTTTAAGTTATTCAAATATGGATTATGAAATTGGTAAAGAACTTACTCCTTTGGGAATTGAAGGAGAATCAAAAATATGGTCATTATACTTTTCCCATCCTATTATAAAGGCAAGGAATGAGAATTTAACTGTATTTGGTTCATTAAATTTAAAAGATATGAAAAACTATTTATTTGAAAGAACACTTACAAGTTCAAAGGATAAATATTCAACCCTTGAAATAGGAATAAATAGAGATAAATTGATGAAAAATTCACATCTTTATTATACATTGAAAGCAACTGGTGGTCTTGGTGAATTTCTTGGTGGAATGAGTGATGAGGAGTATACAAGTTCAAGCAGACCAGGACTTGCAAATGGAACATGGATAAAATTAAATCTTGATATAGTTGATATATTTAATTTTGGTAAAGTAAAACTGATTGCAAAGGGACAGGGACAGGTAAGTTCAGATAATCTTGTTTCTGGAGAACAGATGGTTCTTGGAGGAGCAGATAGTGTAAGAGGTTATCCAGTTGGTGAATATCTTGGTGATTATGGTTATTTATTAAGTGCAGAATTAAGAACACCTGTTTTACCTGGAGAAAGTTTAATTAATAAATATGCAAATTTAGCATTTTTTGTTGACCATGGAGGTGTCTTTAAAGATACTGCATTACCAGGTGAGGATAAAAGAGAGACAGCAACAGGAATTGGTGCTGGTTTAAGAGTTTATATTCCGTGTAATTTTCATTTAAGATTTGATGCTGCAAGAAGGATTGGTGGAGATAAACCTTCTGATGGAGATGATTGGCATTACTGGATAGAAGCAGTTTTTAACTTTTAAGGAGAAAAAATGGCAGTAAATGTTTACGAACAGGTTAAAAAGGCATTACAGGATATAGTAGCACCAGAACTAAAAGAAATTAAGGGAGATATTAAGCGGCTTGATGAAAAAATAACTGTTGAAGTAAAGCGACTGGATGATAAAATAGGAGCACTTGAAGGGAAGATGATGTCAGAGATAAAACGACTTGATGATAAAATAACTACACTTGAGAGTAAAATGATGTCAGAGATAAAGCGACTTGAAGATAAAATAGAAAACCTTGGAACACAATTAAAAATAGCAATAGAAATAAGGGAAAGATTAAAAGCAGTTGAAGCAAAAGTAGGAATAATATAAAAAATGGAAAGTAAAGAAATTAAAAAAACAAAAAAAGGAGGAAAAGATGATAGGTAGAAATTTTGGAAAAAGTTTTAAATTAGTTGGAAAAATTTTTATGCTTGTTGCTTCTGGATATTTACTCTTTCCAGTTCAGGCATTACCTTTACCAACTGGAGCAGATGTTGTTAGTGGTCAATCAAGTATTACTACAAATGGAACCCAGATGACAATAACTCAAACAACAGAAAAATCAATTATAAACTGGCAGGGATATTCAATTGACTTAAATGAGATAGTTAAATATATTCAGCCAAGTGCAAATTCAATATCATTAAACAGAGTTGTTGGAATAGACCCATCAATTATACTTGGTCAACTAATAGCAAATGGTCGTGTCTGGATTATAAACCCAAATGGAATTTTATTTGGTAAAGATTCAGTTATAAATGTAAGCGGTCTTCTTGCAACAACATTAAATATAAAAGATACTGATTTTATTGAAGGAAAATATCAATTTACACAAAACCAAAATTCTCCCCTATCATCTATAATAAATAAAGGTCAAATAATAATAAATGATAATGGATATGCAATACTTGTTGCTCCACTTGTTTCAAATGAAGGTTTAATATTAGCAAATCTTGGAAAAGTGGTTATTGCAGGAGCAGAAAACTTTGTAGTTAACTTTGATGGACAAAATTTAATTAACTTTACAATTTCAAAAACAAACCAAACACCAGGAACTGTCCTAATTCCATCAAGTCAGATAACAAATATAATAAGAGAAGTAGTAAATACACCACAGATAATTGAGGCAGGAAGTATAATTGAAGAAAATGGAAATACATACCTTGTTGGAGCAAGTGGAACAGTCATAAACACAGGAACAATTAAAGCAGATGGCGCTGAAAATCAAAACGCTGGCAGTATAATTCTTAATTCCACCCAGGCAACCATTGTAGCAAGAGGAAGTTTGATTTCTGCTTCCGGTATTGGTGAAAATTCAAATGGTGGAGAAATCAGAGTTCTTTCTGATATGAGTTCCGGCTTTACAGGTGTTGGTTATGGTGCAACTCTCCAAGCAAAAGGTGGAACAAGCGGAAATGGCGGATTTATTGAAATAAGTGGTGCAAAGTTTCAGACATGGGGAAATATAGATGTTTCTGCAGAAAATGGGAATACAGGAACATTCTTACTTGACCCGGTTGACATAATAATAAGAGATTCTGCTAATCACACCCAGGATTATAATGGGGCAGGTGGTGTAAATCCTTTCCCTGATTATGGCGGGCTCGGTCTTGCTTTTACAACTTTAGATAATGATTTCAATGGTAATTTAATTTCCAATGAAGTCGCTTCTGGTTATCTTACTACTTTAAATGGAACTATAATTCTACAGGCACAGAGAGACATAATAATTGACCAGATAACAGCAAATCCTCTCACTTTTACAAACGACAATCTTGTTCTTCAGGCAGGTAGGCATATTACATTTTCTAATGCTGGCGCCTTTACTATAAATACTCAGGGTGGTTATATCATCTTAGAAGCAGATTCTCCTCATGCACCAACACCAGGTCCAGGTGATCCTGTTGATGGTAGGGCTCCTGCTGATGGTATCGGAACAATTGACTTTGGTCAGGTAACCTTACAGACAGGCGGTGGGAATATAACCCTTATTGCTGCTGATTTTAATATTCCTGCTACTGCAACTATAAATGCTGGGGGTGGCAATGTTTCTATTGCCCTCTCTGTTGATGGTGCTGCATTAGATCTTGGTTCTGTTGCTGGTGCCCAATTAACTGATGCTGAAATTGATAGAATTACAACTTCTGGAACAGTTACAATTGGTAGAGCACAAACAGCAGGTGATAACGGACAGGGGTTAAATGCAAAAACTTTAACTTCTGGAACCATTACCATTGATGACTTAACACCAGCAAATTTCTCTAACCTTACAATTGTCGGCAATACTATAGGTGATGGAACAAATGATACTGGCGTTACAGTCAGTAACTTAACTTTAAATACAAGTGGGTCTATTGGAACAGGAGCAGACCCATTAAATATAAATGTAGATACCCTAACAGCCAGCACAAACAATTCAGACATAACAATAACAGAGGACAATGGACTTGCACTTAACCTTGTAGATGCAGGAAGAGGAAATGTGAGTATAAATCTACACCTTGGAGCAATAACTGACAATAATGGAACAAACCTTAATATAAGAGGAACAAACCTTATCCTTTCTGCAGAAACTGGTATTGGTTCAGGGGATGCACTTGAGACACAGGTTACCAATCTTACTGCAAGGGTTACAAGTGGAGCAGCAACAGGAAATATAGAGATAGAAAATACAGGTGATTTAACACTTGGTAATCTTGCTGGGTGGGGTGAGGCAGTAAGGAACTTTGGTTCAGGGGATATAATCATCACAGTTAAT
>JBMFMQ010000111.1:0-4554 GCA_049970595.1 Candidatus Ratteibacteria bacterium
GCGATGCTTTTACCTGCATTATCAAGGGCAAGAGAAAATGCAAGAAGAGCAGTATGTATGAATAATTTAAAACAGATAGGACTTGCTATGTTTATGTATTATGAGGATTACGGAAATTTATGGTATCTTGATTATCTTTCAACATGGCAGGTAAAATGGCCTGGTGGAACATTTATAAATGGGGTGAAAAGATATTTTGTAGATACTTTAGTTCCTTCATATATAAATGATAAAAATTACAATGTTTTTTATTGCCCAAGTCCAACTTTAAGATGGCCAAAAAGAACAAATTATTTACCATATCAAGACCAGTGGAGTTATCGGGTTGCTTTTTATGGTTATACTGGAAAACCAGATGGAACTGACTTAAAATATTTATTTCAATTGAAAGCACGCGATTTTATTTCTGATAGAATAATTTTTGTTGATGAAACTTATACTACAAATATTGCTTATCATAATCATGGGAAATTATCAAAAAATAATAAACCTCTTGGTCAGAATCAATTAAGAGCAGATGGTTCTGTTAAATGGGCAAATTTTAATACTTTTGATTATATATGTTATGACCCTGTTCTTGGATGGGTTCATGACTGGTAAGTTAAAATAAGGAGTAAAAGATGAAGAGAATTTTAATTTTGTTTTTTTCCTTTCTGATTATATGTAAATATGTAAAAGGTGAGAAGAAGATAATTTACTATGGATGGGGGACAAGAGATACTATTTATGTGAGAGAAAACTGGGAAAAAATGGAAGAGATGCCTTTTGATGGAATAGGGATAAGTGTTGCTATAAATAGGGATAAACCAACAATAGGTAATGGTGCAACAGGGAATTTACTTGGATGGAATTTATTTGGACCAGTAGCATTTAAATATGAGGATTTTAAAGAAGCGATTGATGATTTAAAAGTTCCTAAATGGAAGAAATTCAAGGATAATTTTTTAGTATGTGCTGTTGCATCAAAAGGTCAGGATTATGGACTTAATTGGTTTGATGAAGAAAGATGGAAAAAAATTTACAATAACTGGGAAATATTTATAAGGATAGCAAAAGAAGGAAATTTAAAAGGAGTATTAATTGATTTTGAACATTATGACTATGATTGCGAACTCTTTTGTTATATACATCATAAAAACAAGAGAGAAGATAGAACATTTTCAGAATATAAAGAAATAGCAAGGAAAAGAGGAAGAGATATTATGAAAATTACAAAAAAAATATTTCCTGATATAACAATTATATATACGCCTGGATATTCTTTCTATTTGATAGATAAAATTGAGAAAAAATGTAGAGGTAAAAGCGAAGAGGAAACAAGATATTCACTGCTTCCATCTTTTCTTGATGGAATTCTTGAGGAATCAACAAATAAAATGAAAATTATTGAAATTGGAGTAACACCTGAATATGGTTATAGGTCTTTATATAGTTATACAGAAAAAATTGACTTTCAAAAAGCATATGGTGCAGTTAAGACATATAGTTTATTAGTGTCAGAAGTTCCAAATATTCACTGGGAAAGAATAAAAGTTGGATTTGCGACTTCTCTTGATTATCCATGTAGAGAATGGAATACAGAAGATTTATCAAAAAATTATTATACACCTGAAAAATTCTACACAACTTTAAAAAATGCTCTTGAAATATGTAATGAATATGTCTGGTTATATACAGGTTCAATAAAACCACAATTTTTCCCAAGAGCCAATATCCCAGATGAATATATTGATGCGATTAAAAAAGCAAAAGAGGAGGTAAATAGGAAATGATTTTAAAAAGAATAAAATTTTTCTTTTTATTTTTTCCATCTTTATATTTGCAGGTTAAAAGTGATTGTAATTTAAAAATTCTTAAAGACCCATATGAGAAAATTTTAATAAAAAATAGATATATTGAACTTGAGATAATTCCAAAATATGGAGGAGTTATTTCAAAATATAATCTTTTAAATTCAACAATTCTTTTTCCTTTTCAGATAGAAAAAAAGGAGTTTTATCCTGGAAGTCCAATTTTTATGGAATGGGTTAATTTTGCTGGATGTTCTGACTGGTTATGGCCTGGTGGAGGAAATTTAAAAAAAGAAAATTATGATTATGAAATTTTAGAAAATAATAAAGAGAGAGTTATTGTTAATCTTAAAAATAAAACTGGCATAATAGAAAGGAGAATTACAATTTACAGGGATAAAAGTTTGGTTGAAATAGATGTTAAAGAGGATTTTGATAAAAAAAGTTATTGGTTTCATCCTTTATTCTGTGTTGGTGGAAAGTTTGATGAAGATGATTTTTTAGTTATACCTTGTGCAAAAACAGAAAAAAGAGTGAGGAATTTAACTGAAATAGTTGATAAAGAAGAAATAAGAATTTTTCATCCAGAAACTTCTAATTATTTTTATCTGCCATATCAGAGATGGTTTTGTCTGATTGATAAAAATAAAAAATTACTTGGAGGTGTTATTATTGAGAGAAAATTTATTAATAAAGATACAATTTTTTATTCATGGAATGGAATTGTTGGCGAAAATAGAAAGGGAATAAGTTTAGAAGTGATATATCCTGAAAATGAAAAAGAATTTAAAATTTATCTTGTTTCTCTTTCTGGTTTTGAAAACATTTCTTATCTATCAGAAAATATAGGAATTTATCTTGAAAGTAAGGAGAGGGTTTCAAAAAATGAAAATATTCCTTTTCTTTTAAAGATTTCATCTCCATCCTTAAAAAATTTTAATTTAATGATTGGAATAGGGAAAGAAAGTAAAGAAATTTTTTTAAGGAATATAAGCCCTCTTAAAATTTTTAAATACAAAGGAAGTATAAAAGGGATTGAAGAAAGTGGAAGGTATAGATGGAGATTTAAAATTATAAAAGATGGGGAAATAATTGAAGATTTTGAAATTTTAAAAGAATTAGAAGTTTTATAATGGAACCTGTAAGATTTGGTGTAATTGGAATTGCAGATGTTGAACTCGGTTATCCAGATGTTATATATAATACACCAAATGCAAAACTTATTGCTGTATGTGATATAAGGAAAGACCTTGTAGAGGGATGCAAAGAGAAATATAAAGTGGATGGTTATTTAGATTATAAAGAAATGCTTAAAAGAGAAGACATTGAGGCAGTTTATATTGCTTTACCACATTATCTTCATTTTCCTGTATCAATTGAGGCACTTTCAAGAGGAAAACATGTTCTTGTGGAAAAACCAATTGCAAGGACTGTTAAAGAAGCATACCAGATGATAGAAATTGCAAAAACTAAAAATCTTTTTCTTGCTGTTGGTTTTCAAGCAAGAGGTCTTAAATTCCACTCAAAGGTTAAAGAAATTTTAGAAAAAGATGAAATTGGTTTTCCTATAAGGTTTATTCTTGAAGATGTTAAGTTCAGAACAAACAAATATTTTTCAAAAAGTTGGAGGGGAAGTTGGGAACTATCTGGTGGTGGATGTGTTATAAATCAGATGGTTCATTATTTTGATTTAATTTACTGGTATTTTGGTAAACCTTCTTATGTTTATGGAAAAATAAGAAATTTATTTCATAATGTTTCTATCGATACAATGGTTAATGGAATAATTGGATTTGAAAATGGAACAGAAGGAGTTGTAAGTTTAAGTATAACAGATTGCCCCCATTCATTTTTTCTTGAAATAAGAGGGACAAAAGGAAATATAATACAGAAAGTAAATCTGTGCCAAGATAATCCAAATAGAGAAATAAAAAGAACAGAAATTCTTAAGTTTTTAAATCCTATATATGAATGGATAAGAAATTGTGATAAAGGGATGAAAGAAGTTCCATATATAAGAAATGTTTATGAACAAGAGGATGTTGAATTTAAAAATAGAGATGTTTTACTTGAAAAGTTCATAAAGGCCATCAGAGGAATTGATAAACCACTTGTTTCAGGAGAGGAAGCAATTTATTCACTTGAAATTTCAAATGCTTTTGTTCTTTCATCTATTAAAAATAAACCTGTTGAAATACCTGTTGATAGAGAAGAATATGATGAAGTTTTAAATAAACTGGTTAAAGGAGAGATAAAAATATTAGGAATTAAAAAAGGAATTTAAAATGAGAAAAATTATTTTGATTTTTCTTCCGATAGTTTTTTCCATTTTTGGTGAAACATATGAGGAGGGATTTGAGAACTTAGGAAATATAAAGGAATATAAAGGATATAAATGCGAAAATATAAGTATTGAAATTGAAGAAAAGGATACAAAAGAAGGGAAAGCAGTAAAAGTTATATGGAAAGGATTGGAAAATGGGATTGGAGTTGGTGGGATAGAAAAAAGAATACCTGAAACTGACTTAACAGGAAAGAATTTCACAATCTGGATTAAACCTGTTAAAAATGTCATTCCAACTTTCTTTTTTGCCTTATATGATAATTCAGGAAGAGTTAGTTTTAATGCCTGGCATAATATAAAAATAGGTGAATGGAATAAAATCATAATAAAAATTGGAGAAAAAGGAAGTTCAAATTATTTTGAAAAAAGCAAGGATGATTTTTCAAAAATAAATAAAATTCACTTTTACTTCAACAGTAA
>JBMFMQ010000112.1:0-4545 GCA_049970595.1 Candidatus Ratteibacteria bacterium
ATACTTATTAAGTTTCTTGAATATCTTGAAAATCAGAAAAACTATTCAAAAAATACAACTAAAAGTTATAAAAACGATTTAATTCAATTCATCAATTTTTTAAAAGAAGAAAAGATTTTTGATTTTGAAAAGGTTGAATATGATGATTTTGTTAAATTTATAGGCAAACTTAAAGTTTCAAATTTTAAGGAAAAAACTATTGCAAGAAAAGTTGCATCAATAAAATCATTTTATAAATTTCTTATCTCAAGAAAATATATTAAAAAAAATCCTTCACTTTTAATTCAATCTCCTAAAATTCCAGAAAAATTACCTAATTTTTTGACCTACAAGGAAATTTTAAAAATTCTTGAAATACCTTATAAAGATAAATGGCTTTATTTAAGAGACAAAGCGATTATTGAATTACTTTATTCAACAGGTATAAGGGTGGGAGAACTTGCGAATTTAAAAATAAACGATATTAATTTTGTTGATGAACTTATAAAAGTAAAAGGTAAAGGGAAAAAGGAAAGAATGGTTCCAGTTGGTAAAATTGCTTTAAATTGTCTTATTGAATATATTGAAAAAAGGCCGAATAAAAAGGAAGAGTTTGTTTTTTTAAATAAATATGGAGGACGACTTACAGAAAGAAGTATCGAAAGAATTATAAAAAAATATTCGTTGATACAAGGTATAAATAAAAAAGTTACTCCCCATACATTCAGACATACATTTGCGACCCATCTTCTTGATAGAGGTGCTGATTTGAGGTTTGTTCAGGAATTACTTGGACATGAAAGAATAACAACAACACAAATTTATACTCATTTAACAATAGAAAAACTTAAAGAACTTTACGAAAAATTTCATCCAAGAAACAAATGAATTTTATAATACCTCTTTAATTTTTTTGATTACACTTTCAGGGTCAAGTCCTTGGGATTTAAATAATTGGTCAGGAGTTCCAGATGCACCATAATTTTTTACACCAAACCTTAAAAACTTAACCCTGTAATTATTCTCGGATAAATATAAAGAAACTGTTGAAGCAAGTCCTGTATCTATATGATGGTCCTCATATGTAACTATAAGTCCTGTATTTATAGCAATTTTTATTTTTTCTTCATCAATTACAACAGGACATGAAAAATTTATAATTCCAATATTTATCTTTTCTTCTTTAAGTTTTTCATATATTTTAATTGCTCTATAAACCATACAACCATAAGTCAAAATATATCCATTCTCTCCTTCCCTTATTATATCTGCTTTTCCATATTCAAAATTATATTTCTCATCAAAAAAAACTTCTCCATTTTCTTTTAATATAACAGGCAATTTACTTCTTCCCATACCAACAAACCAGTTTCCTTCTTTGTCAATAATATATCTTATAACTCTGTCTGTTTGATTTGGGTCAGCAGGTATTATAATTTTAAATCCATAAAGGTTTCTCAAAACTCCTATATAATCAATACACTGATGAGTTTTTCCATCCTCTCCAACATCAAGACCAAGATGTGTACAGACAAGTTTTAAATTTGTGAAATTTTGATCATTAAGTCTTTGCTGATTAAATGTCTCATCAATCCCAAAAACACCGAAATCTGAAAAGAATGTTATAAATCCACATGTTGAAATTGCTCCAGATATTGTTGCTGCATGATGTTCCTGAATTCCAACCTGGAAAAATCTATCAGGAAATTCCTTTGCAAAAAGGTCTGTCTTAACACTTGTTGAAAGGTCACAATCAAAAACAACTATTGGGAAATCCTTATTCAATTTTGCAAGGTCTAAAAGTGCTTTTCCGTATGCAGTTCTATTATCTATCTTTTCATCCTTTTTATAAACTATTGGTTTTCCCTTTTCAATTTTAACATTAAAATAAAATTTTCTTTCAGGATAATCCCAGTCATTTTCCCTTAATTTTCTATATTTCTCTAAAACATTTTCAAGTCCTATTATTTCCATTGCTTTATTATATTCTTCTTCGCTTAATGGCTTTCCATGATATCTATAATCATTTTCAATAAAAGATACACCCTTACCCATAACAGTATTTGCAATGATACAAACTGGCTTATCAATTGAGATTGCCTTTCTTATTGACTGATAAATCTGAGAAAAATCATGTCCATCACATTCAATTACATCCCATCCATCAGAAAGATAATTTTCCTTTATATTACATGGCATAACATCAAAAATATTTCCGCTTATCTGGAGTTTATTATAATCAATTATAACCTTTAATTTATTAAGACCATACTTTACAGCAAACCTTCTTGCCTCAGAAACTTGTCCCTTTGTCTGTTCACCATCGCTCATTAAAACAAATGTATAACTATCTATTTTTTTTAATTTATCAGAAAGTGCAAATCCACATCCAGCAGAAAGTCCCTGACCAAGATTTCCTGTCCCCCATTCAACTCCAGGAACCTTCCTTACAATATGTCCATCAAAAATACTTCCTGCTTTTCTAAAAGTGCTTATTGCCATATCTATATCAAAAAAACCAAGTCTTCCAAGAACAGAATAAACACCCGCAGAAGTATGTCCATGACTTATAATAATTTTATCCCTTTCAGGGTCATCAATTTTTTCAGGTGATATATTTGAATAAGAAAAGATAACAAGATATATATCAAGAGATGATAAAGCACCTCCTGGATGACCTGAATTTGCAAGAGTTGTCATTGTTAAAATATCCCTTACACATTCTTTTCTTAAATTTTCAAGTTTCTTAATATCATCTGAACCCAATCTTTCTTTCTCAAATCTCCCCATTCTCCCTCCTTTTCTTAATCTCAATTTTTAAAACTTTTATTCCCTCATTTATTATAAAAATTGATAGCAAAATCAGAATTAAACTTATATTTCCAAGAAGAAAATTTTTATTTTTGTAAAATTTAATCATACCGAGTGTTAAAGCAGTCATTGTGGTTAAAAACATAAAAATTGCACCTATTAATGTTGAAATTGAATTTTTCTTTTTCATTATAAGATAGCAACTACAAACAAGTAAAACAATACCTGCTACAAGTTGATTTGAAGCACCAAAAACAGGCCATATTTTCTGCCAGTTTCCAAAAGCAAGATATCCTGAAAAAATAATTACAATTAAAGTAGAAATGTATCTGTTTTTTAAAAATTTTATTTTAAATGTTTCACCAAAAAGTTCTTCTGTTATATATCTTGTTATTCTTGTTGCAGTATCAAGAGTTGTTAGAACAAAACTATTAACCATAATAATTGCAAAAAGTTTCCCTATCTTTATATCAAATATTCTTTTTAAAATGTATCCATAACCAGTTGCAAAAGTCCCTATCCAATCACCTTTTTTCATTAAATCAGGATAGTTAATTTCAGGAAATTGACTATTCCATAAAAGACCTGCAGAAACACATAATAAAGCAAGAATTGATAAAAAACCCTCTGTAAGCATTCCACCATAACCAATTTTCTTTATATCTTTTTCATTAGCAATCTGTTTTGATGTTGTTCCGCTTGAGACAAGTGAATGAAATCCACTTATAGCTCCACATGCAATCATAACAAACATCATAGGCCATAAAGAACCATTTTCAGAAAAAAAAGATATATAAAATGGGGCTTTAACTTTTGGATGTGAAGATATAAGACCAATATATCCAAATAAAATACCTGAAAAAAGAATAAATGAAGAAAGGTAATCCCTTGGTTGCAAAAGTATATTAACTGGTAAAATACTTGCAATAAATGAATAAAGAAGAAGTATTGAAATCCAGAACTTTAAAGGAGTTATTGTTTTTATTATAACAGGTATTTCTTTACCAAAAATAAAAAATAAAAAAAGTAAAAAAAGGCATAAAATTGTTGAATAAAATATTGAAGAATTTTTTTTATAGACAAGAAAACCAAAAATTATTGCATCAAATATTAGAAAAAATGTTGGAATTACAATTTCTGGCTGTTCAATAAAAGTTTTAGCAGTTACTGCTGAAAAAACACTTACAACAAGGATTAAAGAAAACCATAAGAAAAGAGAAAAGATAATTTTACTTTTATCTCCAAGAATTTTTTTTGTTATATCTCCAACTGTCTGTCCATCATTTCTTACACTTAAAAAAAGAGAAGAAAAATCATGAACCCCTCCAAGAAAAATTGAGCCAAGAATAATCCATAATAAAGCAGGAGCCCATCCAAATAAACAGACAGCAATAACAGGACCCAAAATAGGACCAGCCCCTGCAATTGAGGAAAAATGGTGTCCAAAAAGGACTACCCAGTGTTTTGCAGGAATATAATCAATACCATCTTTCTTTGCAAATGAAGGAGTAATTCTATCTTTATCTATTCCCCATAATTTTTCAAGATAGTTTCCATAAAAAAGATAAGAAATTACAAAAAAAATTAATCCAATACCAGCAATAATCAATGAATTCATATTTCCTCCTTTAGATAGTAAGTATTTCTAACCCCCACCAATTAGTTATCTTCCCCTTTCTATATTATACCACATTCTTAAGTTTGTTTCTTAAAGGGGTTTAAACCCCTTTAAAATCCCCAAAAGGTATCAACTCC
>JBMFMQ010000113.1:0-4520 GCA_049970595.1 Candidatus Ratteibacteria bacterium
TGATACCTTTTGGGGATTTTAAAGGGGTTTAAACCCCTTTAAGAAACAAACATAAGAATGTGGTATAATATAAAAAGAGAAAATAACTTATGGGGTTCAGTCAAAACTTACATTTTGTATAATATTAAACCTAACAACCAACTGACTGAGGGGAAATTATGGTGAAAAAAATAAGAAAGGGATATGTAATAAAAGGATATATGTTGAAAGAATTAATTGGAGCAGGTGGTTTTTCAACTGTTTATAAAGCAGAGACAGTAGAATTACCACCTTTATATAATTCAATAATCGCTGTTAAAGTTTTACATCCAAGACGTATTGAAAGAACGCAGATAAGACAATTTATAAAAGAAGCAAAAATTGCAAAAAATCTTGAACATCCAAATATAGTTAAAGTTTTTGATATTGTTCAGCAAGATGGGAATTATTTTATATTAATGGAATTTCTTGATACAGATTTAATGAAGGCAATTAGAAACAATAGAGAAATTTTTAATGAGAAAAATATAATTGAAGTTATCATTAAAGCAGCAAAAGGGCTTGCATATATTCATAAAAATGGGATAATTCATAAAGATATAAATCCTTCAAACATTTTAATCTCATATACTCTTGATAAAATAAAGATAACTGATTTTGGACTTTCTAAAATAAACAGGAAATTTTTATTTAAAAGAGAATTTTCTGGTGGAACAGAAGGTTATACTCCACCTGAATGTCTGAAAGGTCGCTCTATGGATGAATTGGGAGATATTTATTCTTTTGGAAAAACCATAGAAAGAATATATGACCAACTTGGTTTTGAAATTCCAGATTATATAGAAAATTTAATAAAAATAGCAACAGACCCTGAACCTGAAAATAGATTTAAAGATATGGAATTGATAGTATATATTCTTGAAAGAGGAATTAAATGATTAAATTTGTCTATTCAGATGAATTTTTAAAATATAGAGAACTATCTCATCCTGAATCACCTGAAAGAGTAAAAAATATAGTTGATTATTTAAAAAAAAAGGGGAATTTTGATTTTGTTAAACCAGGTCCTTGTAATGAAGAGGATTTGTATCTTGTTCATACTCCTGAACTTATAAAAAAAATTAAAGAAAATAATTTTTATGACCCTGACTGTCCAAATATTCCAGATATTTTTTATTATGCCTGTCTATCCATAGGTGCGGCAATAAAAGCAAGTGAAATATCTCTTGAAGGAGAAATTGGTTTTTCTTTTGGAAGACCTCCTGGACATCATGCTGGCAGGAATAATCTTGGTGGTTTTTGTTATTTTAATAATATTGCTGTAAGTGTTAAAAAATTATTATTAAAAAATTTTAAAGTAGCAATTCTTGACATAGATGGACATCATGGAAATGGGACAGAAGAAATTTTTAAGGGAGAAGAAAATGTAATATATGTTTCAATTCATCAATTCCCTGCCTATCCAGGAACAGGTAAATATTCTTTTGAAAATTGTTATAATTTCCCGATTTCGCCTTTTTCAAGTTCAAAAAAATATATGGAAGAATTTTGTAAATGCCTTGAAATTATAAAAAAATTTTCTCCAGATATTATTGCTGTTTCAATAGGATTTGACACATATAAGGAAGACCCATTGTTAAATTTATCCCTTGATGAAAAAGATTATTATGAAATAGGTGAAAAGATTGCCTCTTTAAAGAAAAAATTTTTTTTGGTTCTGGAAGGAGGATATAATGTATTAAAAATTGGAAATCTCTGTTACCAATTTATCTGCGGGATTTTACAAGAATTTAAAAATAGAGGTGAATAATGAATAAAACATTTGAAAATAAAAAATTTGTTCTTCTTGATGGAGCAATGGGAACTTATCTTGAAAAAATAGGATTTAAAGGTATTACTCCAGAAATTGCAAATATTGAAAAACCGGAAATTGTGGAAAAAATACATAAAGAATATTGTGAAAGTGGAGCAGAAATAATTTTAACAAATACTTTTGGAGCAAATAGACAAATACTTAAAAAGAAAGGGCTTGAGGATAAGTTAGAAGATATAATTAAAACCGGGTCAGAGATTGCTTTTAAGGTTAAAGAAAAATTTGGAAAGATTTTTATTGCAGGAGATATTGGACCAACTGGAGAATTGCTTTATCCTTATGGAAATTTAAAAATTGACCAAGCCAAAAATATTTATGAAGAAACAGGAAAAATCTTTGAAAAAACAGATATTGATTTTTTAATTCTTGAGACATTCCAGGATTTAGAAGAACTTAAAATTGCTTATGATGTATTGAAAGAAAATAGTAAATTTTTTATTGTTCCATGTTTAACTTTTTCTTATGGTAAGGAATATAGAACATTAATGGGTCAGAAAGTAGATGATTATGTAAAATGGGCTGAAAACAATAAAATTTCTATTATTGGTTCAAATTGTGGATTAAGTTCAGACCAGATGGTTGGACTTGTAAAAATAATAAGAAATTTGACAGATATTAATCTATGGATAAAGCCAAATGCAGGAAAACCAAAATTTAAAGAGGGTAAGATTGAATATCAGGAAAATATTGAAGAATTTACAAGAAACTGTTTAAAGATTTTAGAAATGGGGGTAAAATTCATTGGTGGTTGTTGTGGAACTACTCCTTTATACATAAAATCCCTTAAAAATAAATTAAATGAAACTTGTTGAAGTTGTTTTTGATATACCAATTGAAAAAAAATTTCTTTATCTCTGTGAAGATGAAATTTTTAATTTTGTTCGTGTATATGCTCCACTTGGCAGGAAAAAAAGGCATGGATTTATAATTTCTATTTATGATGAAATAAATAAGAATGAAGAATACAAATTGGTAGAAAAAATATATGATACAACCCCCTTAATAAATAATGAAATTTTCAATCTATGTAAAATAATTTCTAAAAGATATTACTTATCCCTCGGGCAGACAATATTTTCTATAATTGGGAATTTCCCTTTAAATTATGAGAAAATTAAAGCAAAAGAAACTCCTGATGAGTTATTCTTAACTTCTACTTCTTTTAAAAAAGAAATACACCTTTTTGAGAATGAAAAAGAGAGATTAAATTTTTATTTTGATTTGATTGAAAAAACTAATGGCTCTATAATTTTACTTTTTCCTGAAATTGAAATTTTAGAGAAATTTTTTAGAAAAATAAAGAGAGTTTTTAAGAAAAAAATTCTAAAATATTATGGAGAAATGAATAAAAAGGAAAGGTTTGAAAATTATCTGAGGTCAATTTATGAAAAAAATCTTCTTATTATTGGAACAAGAGTATCTGTTTTTTTACCTTTATCTGATTTAAGTTTAATAATTGTTGATTCCTACACAGAAAATTCTTATAGAGAAAAGAAATATCCAAAATTAAATGCAATAGATGTTGCTGAAATCAGATGTTTTGAAAGAGGAATTCCTTTTATTCTGACAGATTATACATTTTCAGTGAATGATTATCCGGAAATTAAAAATAAAAAAACATTAATTTTTGACAGAAGGAATTTTGAGAATTTACCGGAAATTATGATATTTAATAAAAAATGGGACCAGATGAACAAAAATATTAATTTTTTAACAAATTTTTCGTTATCATTAACTGAAGAAACAGTTTTAAGTGGAAGAAAAGTCGGGATTATTCATAATAGAAAAGGAAGTTGGAAAACATATAAATGTGAAAATTGTGGACATGTTTTAAGGTGTAAAAAATGTAATTCAATCCTTGTATTTTTTAAAAAAAATAAAATAATATGCAAGTACTGTAAAATTCCGGAAGAAATAAAAAAATGTCCTGATTGTGGGAGTAAAAAAATAATAGAGAGAATTATAGGGATTGAAAAAATATATAAAACATTGAAAGAGTATTACCCTGATTTTAAAATTCAGAAATTTACAGCAGAGGAAAAAAAACTGGAAAAAGATACAGATATTTTTGTTGGAACCCAAATTATTGCTAAAATTTTAGATAAATTTGATTTTGGATTAATAATTTTCCCTCATGTTGATTCATTTTTAAACATTCCTGAATACAATTCAGAGGAGATTTTTTTCTTGACTATAAACGAATTTATATGGAAATTAAAAGAGAAAAATGCAAAAATAATAATTCAGACAAAAAATCCGGATTTTAAAATTTTCACTTCTTTAAAAACAAAAAATTATGAGATTTTTTATGAAAGTGAAATTAAAGCAAGGAAACTTGTTGATTATCCACCTTTTTCAGATATAATTTTAATTGAGATACCTTTTAAGAAAAGTTCAGTATTTGAAAACAGAGTTAATTTATTAAAGAAAATTATTGAAAAAAGTAGACTTGAGATAATTTTTTCTGATTTGGTAATTAAAAGAAATAAAAGAAAATTAAAAATAATTTTAAAATCAAAAAATGATAAAAGATTGAATTATGAAGAAATAATGGAAATCAGGGAAAAACTTGACTTTAAAATTGAAATTAATCCTTCAGTTTTTTGAGAACAGGTCTCCGAGTGTTTCAGTTTACAATTTTAATTAAAGAAGATAAAATATAAATGTA
>JBMFMQ010000114.1:0-4518 GCA_049970595.1 Candidatus Ratteibacteria bacterium
GGCTTGTTTATGATTTATTTGGTTTAACAGAAGATGAAATAAAAGTTGTTGAGAAATCCGTTTGGGGAGAAAAGTTTGATGAAATGTATTCAAAATTGCCAACGAAAGAAGAAGCACTGAAATTATCTGGAGATGTAAAAAATGGATAGAAAAGATGAATTAAGGAAACTGGCTGAAAAAATTGCCCAATTGATGAAGGAAAAGTATAAGGTCAAAAGGATTTTTCTTATCGGCTCACTTGTAAAGGGTTATGTCCATGAGAGGTCTGATATAGACCTTGTAGTAGAAGGATTAGCACCAGAACTTTATATTAAGGCATTGACAGAAGCCTTTGATAATTTACCCCCAGGTGTGGAACTTAACCTTATTCCTCTTGAAGATGCATTTGAAAGCTTAAGGGAGAAAGTTTTAAAAGAAGGGGAACTAATTTATGAATAGGAAAGATTTGGTTGATGATATAAGAATTGAAATAGAAAATCTTGAGAGGCTAAATAAGGAAATGAATGACTTATTAGAAAAAATTGGAGAGAAACCAGATTTTGTCCAGATAAGAGCAGGGGCAAGCATCGTGCATGATTTCTATTCCGGTGTAGAGAAAATTTTTGAAAGAATTGCCATATCGATAGATAAAAATCTTCCTAAAGGAGAAGATTGGCACAAGGAATTACTTTTGCAGATGGCAAAACCATTAGAGAAAATAAGGGATGCGGTTATTACAGAAGACCTATCAGAGAAATTAAAGGAATACCTGCGATTTCGTCATCTCTTCAGACATATCTACGGCTTTGAATTAAAATGGGAAAGGTTCAAAGAACTTTGCATAAGATTAGAAGATACCCTCAAAGAGTTAAAAGTGGAAATTGAAAAGTTTATAGATGGACTTGAAAAGAAATGATTAAAAAATTCATTAGATGGCTTGCAAAAGTATTTGGCGTATCTCTTGAACCTCCTTTTTTGAAAATTTTGATTTTAAAAATTCTTTAATTTGGTTTATAATTATTGAGGATTCGGAAGAAAGGAGAAATTTGCGAAAATGGATGATTAACTCACCCTTTGATTTGAATTCTTTTTTTGTAAATATTAACTTAACCACTTTTGCTGCTTTTTGCCCAGAATAGATAAAAAATACCTTGAACTCCCTTAAAGATTGAGGGACTTTGCGTAAGTTGATACCTTTTAGGGATTTTAAAGGCGTTTAAACTCCTTTAAGAAACAAACTTAAGAGGGTGGTAAAATTATAATAAAGAGAAAATAACTAATGGGGTCAGTAAAAACTTAATTAAAATTTTAAATGGTGAAAAATGGGAAAAGGTATAGTTGAAATTCTTGAAAAAAGGAATGTTAAATGTTTGCCTGTTGATGTTTGTAATGTTAAAGTTGAAGGATTCTGGAAATATGTAATTGAGCGAAACAGGAAAGTCAGTATTCCATTGCTTTATAAATTATTCATTAAAAATAAAACAGTTGAAAATTTTGAAATAGAAGCAGGAATTAAAAAAGGTAAAAAAACGAGCCGTCTTGCAACTGATTCTGATTTGTATAAATGGATTGAGGCAGTAAGTTGGGATTTGCAGAACCAATGGAATGAGAAAAATATAAAAAATCTTGATAATTTAATTGAGTTGATTGGAAAGGCACAGAAAAAATCTGGTTATTTAAATACTTCTCCTTCTATAAAAAAAGAATTTGAAAGTTTAAAATATTCTCATGAACTTTATTGTGGAGGTCATTTAATTCAGGCAGGTATATCTTATTATAGGTCAACAGGTAAGGAAAATCTTTTAAATATTGCTATTAAATTTGCTGATTATATATGTAAAAAATTTGGTAAAGGGAAAATTGAAAAGACAGATGGACATCCAGAAATTGAAATGGCTCTTATTGAACTTTATAGAACTACAAAGGAAGAAAAATATTTAAGGCATGCTAAATTCTTTCTTGAAATAGAAAATCCAGAATACTGGGGACTTCCAAATATTCCATTTTTAAAATTTTCTGAACTTTCTGGTCATGCTGTAAGGATGATGTATTTATGTTCAGGAGCAACAGATTATTACATTGAGACAGGAGATAAGAGATATTTAAAAGTTCTTGAAAATTTATGGAATGACCTAATATTAAAAAAAATTTATATTACAGGTGGTATTGGTTCAAGGTATGAACAAGAGGCATTTGGTTTTCCATATGAACTTCCAAATTTAAGGGCATATTGTGAAAGTTGTTCTTCTGTTGCTTTGATGATGTGGTTATGGAGAATTTTTTTGGTAAAAGGAGAAAGCAAATTTTTTGATATTTTTGAAACAACTTTATATAATTCATTTCTTTCTTCTATTTCCTTTGATGGTAAAAAATATTTTTATGTAAATCCACTTGCTTCTTATGGAACTTATGAAAGAAAAGAATGGTATGATTGCACATGCTGTCCTCCAAATATTCAGAGGTTTATTTCTTCTTTGCCAGGATATTTTTATTCAATAAGCAAGGATGGAATTTATGTTAATCTTTATGACAGTTCAACTGGTGAGTTGGAATTATTATCAGGAAAAAAGGTAAAAATTAAACAGGAGACAGATTATCCATGGAATGGGAAAGTTTTAATTTATGTTGAAGGTGATGAAAAATTTAATTTATATTTAAGAATTCCAGAATGGAGTGAAGGTTCAGTAAAAATAAGTGAAAAGATTTATAAAGTGGATAGTGGAGGATATTTTAAAGTTGAAGTTAAAGGGAGTTTAAAAATAGAATTAAATTTAGATGTTAAAGGAAAGTTTTATTTATCCAATCCAAATATTGAAAGTAATAGGAATTGTATTGCTTTAAAAAGAGGACCACTTGTTTATTGCCTTGAAGAAATAGATAATCCAGATATAAATCTTTTCAATTCTTTATTGTTTGAGCAGGAATTGGAAGAAAATCATGAAGAAATTTTTAATGGAATTATTACTTTAAATGGAGAAATTTTAACAAATAATGAAATCCTACCTTTATATGAGAAAAGCGAAAAATTTAAAATAAATTATGAAAAAAGGAAGTTTAAATCAATCCCTTATTATCTATGGGCAAACAGAGGCAAGAGTAAAATGAATATCTGGTTTTTGAAAAAATGATTTTATGTTATAATTTTTAAAAAGGAGAAAAGATGGAAAAAAAGATAGAAAAACAATTAAGTTTACCTTTTAAAAATGCTTTGCAAATGAGTTTAAGAAATTTCAAAATAAGGTTTGGGAGAGCAATTATTGTAACTATGTCAATATTGCTTGGTATTTCTTTTTTTATGTCAATTATGGCTTCAAATGTTTTTACTATGGCTTTAATTGAAAAAGGTCCAGAAAATATAAAAACATTGCTTGTTGAAAATTTACCTGAAATAAAAGTAAGACAAAAGTGGCTTATTACTCTTTCTCTTCTTGTCTGTACAGTTGGTATAATAAATTCAATGCTTATGGCTGTCACTGAAAGGTCAAGAGAAATAGGAACTATGAAATGTCTTGGAGCACTTGATAGATTTGTAATGGAACTTTTTTTACTTGAAGCAATGATACATGGAATTGGCGGGTCTATTTTTGGAAGTTTTTTAGGTATCTTTATTATGACAATTGTTTATATTGCTCAATACAAAAGAATAATTTTATCTATATTCCCATTTTTGCCACTTTTAAAATATGTTGGTATTTCAATTATTCTTGGAACAGGACTTGCTATAATTGGAGCACTTTATCCAGCAATTGTTTCAGCAAGGATGGAGCCTGCTGAAGCAATGAGAAGAGAAGTTTAAAAAAAGGAGGGAATATGCCAAGAGAAGTAATAGTTAGGACAATAGATCTGAAAAAGACATATATGCTGGGGAAAATACCTCTTCATGTTTTAAAAGGTATTGACCTTGAAATTGAAAAAGGTGAGTATATTTCAATTATGGGACCATCTGGAAGCGGGAAAACAACTTTGTTTAATATGATAGGAGGACTTGATAAACCAACAGAAGGCAAAGTATATATTGATGAGGTTGATATAGCACAACTTGATGCTTATGAACTTGCATGGTTAAGGTGTAGAAAAATAGGTTATATATTTCAGACATTTAATTTAATTCCTGTTATGACTGCACTTGAAAATGTTATGCTTCCAATGATTTTTGCAGGAATGACAACTGATGATGCAAGAGAAAAGGCAAAACAACTTCTTGAAACAGTTGGCCTTGGAGACCGACTTCATCATAAACCATTTGAACTTTCAGGTGGACAGCAGCAAAGAGTTGCAATAGCAAGAGCACTTGCAAATGACCCTGCAATTATTCTTGCTGATGAGCCAACAGGAAACCTTGATTTAAGGACAGGAAAAGAAATAATAAATCTTTTAAGGCAGATGAATAAAGAAAAAAAAGTAAGTATTATAACAGCAACTCATGATTTGAAAATGCTTGATGTTTCAGATAGGGTTATATGGATAAGGGATGGAATGATTGAAAGGATTGAAGATAGGGAAAATCTTGATATAAGAGTTGGACATGTAGAAGGAGAA
>JBMFMQ010000115.1:0-4465 GCA_049970595.1 Candidatus Ratteibacteria bacterium
CTTTAAGAAACAAACTTAAGAATGTGGTAAAATATAATAAAAAGAGAAAATAACTAATGGGGTTCAGTAAAAACTTACATATATTATTATGGAAAGAGAAAATTTAACTCCTATGCTTATTCAATATCACAGTATTAAAAAGAAATATCCTGATTGCCTTTTATTTTTCCGTCTTGGTGATTTTTATGAAATGTTTTATGAAGATGCTAAAATTGCCTCAAAAATACTTGACCTTGTTTTAACAAGCAAAAATGCAGGGAAAAGCGGGAAAATACCGATGTGTGGTATTCCATATCATTCTGCAGAGACCTATATTTCCAAACTGATAAAAAATGGATATAAAGTTGCAATATGTGAGCAGGTTGAAGACCCAAAAAAAGCAAAAGGAATTGTGAAAAGAGAGGTAATAAGGGTTTTAACATCTGGAACATATATTGACGAGTTAAATCCTGATGCAAGATACCTTTTCTCTTTATTTCCTGAAGAAAAATATGGTTATTCATTCATAGAAAGTGGTGGCTCTGTTATATTTGCTAATGAGTGTAGTGATAGGATAAAGTTAATAGAGACAATTTTCAAATTACCTATTTATGAAGTTATTTATCCTGAAAGTAAAGATAAAGAAATAAAAGAAATATTCTCAAATCCACTTTTAAAAATTAAAAACATAACATTAACTTGTATTGATGACTGGCACTTTAATTATGAAATTTCAAGAAAAACAGTCCTTGAAACATTTAATGTTGTAAATTTAAGTGGTTTCGGGATTGAAGATATGGTTATTGCTCAAAGGTCAATAGGACCTTTAATTGATTATTTAAAAGAAACAAATAAAAGCAACCTTTTACATCTTGATAAAATTTCTTTTTATAATGAGAGTGAATTTGTTTATTTGCCTGCATCTTGTATAAATGGACTTGAAATAGAAAAACTGATAGAAATTCTTGATAAAACAGAGACACCAATGGGTAAAAGATTATTGAAATACTGGGTTTTGCATCCACTTAAAAATATAAAAGAGATTGAAAAAAGGCATAATATAGTTGAAACACTTGTTAGAGATAAAAAATTAAGGGAAAAACTGAAAAATATAATAAGTGATATAAAGGATACTGAAAAATCATTAAAAAAGATAAGTTATGGATATGGTTCAGTAAAGGATATAATTGAAATAAAAAGAATGTTAAATAAAATTCCTCAATTACTTGAAGAAGGAAAACAGATATTTGAAAAGTTTGATTATTTTGAAATTGAAGATATGCCTGAATTGAGAAATTTACTTGAAAATGCAATAGAAGAAAATATACCATCTGTTAATTTTGAAGGGAAAGTTATAAAAAGGGGATTTAATGAAGAAATAGATAGATTAAGAGAAATAAAAGAAAGCAGTGAAAATTACCTTGCAAAATACCAGGAAGAGGAAATAAAAAGGACTGGAATAAACTCATTAAAGATTGGATACAATAAAGTATTTGGATATTATATTGAGATAACAAAACCAAATTTAAAATTTGTTCCTCCTGACTATATAAGAAAACAGACACTTGTAAATGCTGAAAGATTTACAACAACTAAATTAAAAGAATTTGAAGAAGAGATACTGACCGCTGAAGAAAAGATTATAAATCTTGAAAACGAAATAATTGAAAAAGTAAAAGATGAAATACTTAAAAACTCACATAAAATAAATCTTGCAAACTCAACAATCTCAAAAATAGATGTTCTTTTATCATTTGCACAAGTTTCTGTTGAAAACAATTATACGAAACCGATTGTTGATAAAAGTTATGTAATTGATATAAAGGATGGAAGACATCCTATTGTTGAAAAATCTGTTGAAGAATTTGTCCCAAATGATACATATCTTGATACATCAGAAAATCATCTTTTAATAATTACAGGTCCAAATATGGCAGGAAAATCAACATATATAAGACAGGTTGCTTTAATTGTATTACTTTCCCAGATTGGTTCTTTTATTCCTGCAAAATATGGGAAGATTGGTTATGTTGATAAAATATTTACAAGAATTGGTGCTCAGGATGAATTAACAAAAGGTCAGAGTACATTTATGATTGAAATGACAGAAACAGCAGAAATATTAAATAATCTCTCAGATAGAACACTTATAATACTTGATGAAATAGGAAGGGGAACAAGCACATATGATGGTTTTTCTCTTGCCTGGAGCGTGGCAGAATATTTATGTAGAAAAAAAGTAAGAACACTTTTTGCAACACATTTTCATGAAATTACTGCTCTTGGTAAATATAAGGGGGTCAAAAATTATAATGTAAGTGTTAAAAAATCTGGAGATAATATAATTTTTCTTCATAAGATAAAAGAAGGGGCAACAGATGAAAGTTATGGTATATATGTTGCACGCCTTGCTGGGATACCTGAAAATGTTATAAAAAGGGCAAATGAAATATTATCAAAACTTGAACTTGAAGGTGCAATAAAAGATAAAATTATAGGAGAAGTTAAGGTTGAATATCCATCTTTATTCTCATTTGAAGAAAAAGAAAAAATAGACAATTTAAAAGAAGAAATAAAGAAACTTGAATTAATAAAAAATGAAATAAAAAGTATTGAAATTGATAACTTAAAGCCACTTGATGCACTTTTAAAACTTAAAGAACTGAAGGATAAAATAAATGGGAAAGGTTAATTTTTTACCCGAAAATGTTATTAACAAAATTGCTGCAGGGGAAGTTGTTGAAAGTCCTTCTTCTGTTTTAAAAGAATTGATAGAAAATTCAATAGATGCAAAAAGCAAAAAAATAGAGGTAAATATAGAAAATTCAGGTAAAAAACTTATATATGTAAAGGATGATGGAGAGGGAATTGAACCTGATGATATAGAAAAAATATTTGAAAGATATTCAACAAGTAAGATAAAAAGTATCCAAGACCTTTATAATATAAAAACACTTGGTTTTAGAGGAGAAGCACTTTATAGTATTGGAAATGTTTCAGATGTAATTTTAAAAAGTAAAACAAAAAATAATCAAATAGGGAAAGAAATACATATAAGGGGAGGTAAAAAGTTGAGTATAAAAGATTGCGGGATGTCTGAAGGAACAATAGTTGAAGTTAGAGAATTATTTTTCAATACACCTGCAAGAAAAAAATTTTTAAAATCTGATATTACAGAATTTAGAAAATTGATAAATGTTTTTATTCCATATACTATAAGTTTTTTCAAAGTAAGTTTTGTTTTTAAAAATGAAGGTAATAATTTAATAAATCTTTTAGTTTCAGAAAATAGGTTTAAAAGATTTTGCGAGGCATTAAATATTGAAGAAAAATTTTTGATTTATATAAAGGAAAATGATGAAAACTTTGAAATTGAAGGTATAATAGGTGATGTAAATTTAAAAAGAAGTCAGAAAGATATGCAGTTTATTTTTGTTAACGATAGGCCTGTTTATAATTATTCTCTTTCATCAAGTATAAATAATTTTTACCGTTCATTCTTCTCTTCTGATTTTTTCCCTGTTTTTGCTGTTTTTCTTAAAATTCCATACCAAGATATAGATGTAAATGTTCATCCAACAAAAAGGGAAGTAAAAATTAAAAATGAATATGAGATATCAAGAAAAATTATAGAGTTAATAAAAGACAAAATCAAAACTGGTGAAACAAAAAATCTTCTGATAGAAAAAAAATATAAAACAAAAGAAGAAATAGAAATTCAATCTGAAATAAAAGAAGAAACAAAAATATTATTTGAAAACAAAAAAGAAATTGAGCAAATATTTGAAGGGGAAGTAAAAAAACATGGTCTGATTGAAAAACTCCAAATGGCTGAATTTGTTGGAATATTTAAAAATAAATATTTGATTTTTGAATTTTATGATTTACTTTTTTTCATTGACCAGCATGCTGCAGTTGAAAGAATAAATTATGAAAGATTTTTATATGAAATTGAAAATGGTAAAATAAATATTCAACATCTTTTAACTCCATTAATTATAAATCTTAATTATGAAGAAATGAGTGTATATGAAAAAGTTGAAAAGATTATTGAAAAATATGGATTTTTAACAACAAAATGGAGTGAAAATAAAATTGCAATCCATGGTTATCCTTCTTTAATAAAGGATATTGAATTTTCTGTTAGAAATCTTTTGTTGGAAAAAGATATAGAAAAATATGACAAAGAAAGTGTGGCAAAAAGAGCATGTAGAATTTCTGTTATGGCTGGAGAGAAATTGACTGAAAGCCAGGCAAAATATATAAAAGAAAAACTTATTGAATGCAAAAATCCATTTGTTTGTCCTCATGGAAGACCAATAGTGATTGAAATAAGTGAAAGATTTCTTGATTCTCAATTTTTAAGATGAAATTCAAAAAAATAATTTTAATTTTTCTCGGATTAATTTTAATATTAAAGTGCGAGGTAAAGATATTGCCAGTTGAAGATAATGAAAAAGTGATTATTTTTGCTCCACATCCAGAT
>JBMFMQ010000116.1:0-4344 GCA_049970595.1 Candidatus Ratteibacteria bacterium
CCTACAGAGAAGATTGCTATACCAAGAAGGTGGGATTGTTTCAAACCCCAGTGCTTTATATTTGGTTCAGTTAGTATTTTCATTTTATATATCTTACAGCAAATTTAAATTTTTTCAAATTTTTGAATTTAAAGAAAAATATTGTAAAATTTCATATTAAAATGTGGAAAAAAACTTTTGTCTCGGCTTTTTTAGCACAAATTTTATCAATAATCGGATTTTCTTTTGCTATGCCATTTTTGCCATTTTTTATTTCAGAACTTGGTATAAAAGATATATCATCTCAAACTTTCTGGGCTGGAATAATTTTATCTTCTTCTGGCTTTACATTCACAATTTTCTCACCTTTTTGGGGATATTTTGCTGATAAGTATGGAAGAAAAGTTATGGTTGTTAGAAGTATGTTTTCAGGTACATTTATTTTATTTTTGATGTCAATTGTTAAAACAGTTAAACAATTATTAATATGTAGATTGCTTCAGGGAGCATTAACAGGAACAATTGTTGCATCAGTAACTCTTGTAGCAAGTATTGTGCCAATAGAAAAAAGTGGATTTACTCTTGGAATGATGCAGGCAGCAGTTTCAATTGGTAATTCAATAGGTCCTCTTATTGGTGGAGTTCTTTCAGACCATTTTGGATATAGAAATACTTTTAGAATAGGAGGAGGGATAATTTTTCTTGGAGGACTTTTAATTTTTTTATTTGCAAAGGAAAATAGAATAAATAATCAAAAAATTGAAAAAATTTCCTATAAACAGATATTAAAAATAAAAGGGTTTTGGATAGCAACAATGATTATGTTCGGTGTAAGATTGAGTAATACAATATTGACTCCTTCTTTCCCTCTTGTAATTAAAGAGATAATAAGCAGTCCTGAAAAACTGAACACAATTACAGGTATGATGATAGGAGTTGCAGCTATTATTGAGGGTTTATGTGCTGCTGGTCTTGGAAATTTAAGTGATAAAATTGGATATATAAGAATGATAGTTAACTGTTTCATTTTTGCCTCAATTGCATCAATGGGACATTTCTTTTCTTATTCAGTTGCTTCTCTTTTCTTCTGGAGGATTTTATTTACTGGAAGTGTTGCAGGAGTTATTCCTTCTGTTAATTCAATGATAAAAACACTTATAAATGAAAATTCAATAGGTAAAGCATATGGTCTTTTTTCATCAATTAGTATGCTTGGACTTGCTTTTGGTCCACTTATAGGTGGATATACAGGAAAATTTATAAATATAAGAACTCCATTTTTAATAACTTCAATTTTCCATGCGATTGTTGCGATTTTAATTATTTCTCTTATTAAAAATAAAAAAGGAGAAAAACATGAAAATTAAATTTCTTGGTGCAACAAAAAATGTAACTGGCTCAAAATTTTTACTTGAATGTAATGGTAAAAAATTGTTAATTGATTGTGGTTTATTTCAAGAAAGAGAATTAAAAAATAGAAACTGGGAAAAATTTCCTATTTTACCTGAAGAAATTGATTATATTTTATTAACTCATGCACATCTTGACCATTCAGGATATCTTCCAAAAATTGTAAAAGATGGATTTTCAGGGAAAATATTATGCACTCCACCAACTTCAGAAATAACAAAGATAGCATTGATTGATTCGGCAAAATTACAGGTTGAAGATGCTGAAAAAAAGAGAAAAAGGCACGAGAAAGAAGGAAGAAAAACTCCTTATCCTGAAATTCCACTTTATGATGTTTCTGATGCGATGAATGTTTTTAAATTTTTTGAACCATTACCATATAATGAAGAGATAAAAATTGCAGAAAATTTAAAGGTTATTTTTTACAATTCAGGACATATTCTCGGTTCTTCTTTTATAAAAGTTATTTCTGATGGAAAAGAGATAATTTTTTCAGGAGATATAGGAAGGAAAGGAAGTCCAATTTTATCAAACCCTTATATTTTAGAAAAAGCAGATATTTTAATAATGGAGACAACTTATGGAGATAGAGTTCATGAAAAAAGGGAAATTGCAGAGGAAAAACTTGAAAATATTATAAATGAGACAAAGAAAAATGGCGGAAATATTGTTATACCTACTTTTGCTATTGAAAGAACACAGGAAATTTTATATTATCTTAAAAAACTTCTTTCAGAAAACAGAATTCCTCATTTAATTACATTTCTTGATAGCCCCATGGCTATTGAAGTTACAGAAGTTTTCAAAAAATATAATTCATATCTTGATGGAGAAGCAGAAAAACTTCTTGAAAAAAAACTTTCCCCTTTTGATTTTCCTCTTTTACATTTTACAAGGTCAGTTGAAGAATCAAAAATGATTAATCATATAAAAGGTTCTGCAATTATTATGGCAGGAAGTGGTATGTGCACAGGGGGTAGAATTAAACATCATCTTATAAATAATATTGAAAGGGAAGAATCATCTATTGTTTTTGTCGGATATCAAGCAAAAGGAACTCTTGGAAGAGAAATACTTGAGAAGGACCAGGTAAGAATACTCGGTAATTTTTATAAAGTAAAAGCAAAAATAGAAAAAATAGATGGTTTTTCTGCTCATGCTGATATGAATGAATTAATTGAATATCTTGATGGATTTAAAAAATTGCCTGAAAAAATATTTCTTGTTCATGGAGAAGAAGAGGTAATAAATAATTTTTCTCAGATTTTAAGAAAAAAGTATCAAAATATTGAAATAATCATTCCTTCCTATCTTGAAGAGTTTGAACTTTAAATAATTTTTTTAGGTTTCTTATTGCTTGCTTTATTCTCATTTCATTTTCAACAAGCGCAAATCTTACATACCCTTCCCCATATTTTCCAAAACCAACTCCAGGAGAAACAGCTATTTCAGCATTTTCAAGAAGGTAAATTGAAAATTCCATAGAACCCATTTTTTTAAATTTTTCAGGAATTTCAGCCCATAAATACATAGTTGCTTTTGGTTTTTCTACATTCCATCCAATTTTATTCAAACCATCTACAAGAACATCTCTCCTTTTTCTATATGCCTCCCTTATATCGTCTATATATTTTTCATCAAGCCGTAAAGCACATATTGCAGCAACCTGAATTGGAGTAAAAATTCCATAATCATAATAACTTTTCAATTTTGCTAATGCTCCTATCACATATTTATTTCCAACAGCAAAACCAACACGCCAACCAGGCATATTATATGTCTTTGATAATGAATAAAACTCAATCCCCAATTTTTTTGCTCCATTTACCTGAAGGAAACTCGGTGGCTTATATCCGTCAAAATATATCTCTGAATAAGCAATATCATGTATAACAATTAAATCATTCTTTTTTGCAAATTTAACAACTTCCTTAAAAAAATCAATATCAACAACCTGAGTTGTTGGATTGTTTGGGTAACTTATAATCATTGCTTTTGGTTTTGGAAATCTTTCATGAATTGGCTGTGAAAGGTCAGGAATAAAATTGTTTTCTTTTGTAAGGGGCATATCATAAATTGTTCCTCCAGCAAAAATTACACTGTAAAGATGGCTTGGATAAGTAGGATTTGGAACAAGAACAACATCTCCTTTATCAAAAATTGAAAGAGCAAGATGACTTATTCCTTCTTTTGAACCAATACAAACAACAACCTCTTCTTCAGGGTCAATTTTAACCCCAAATCTTTTATCATACCAGTTGGCTACTTCTTTCCTTAAGTTAAATATTCCTCTTGATACACTGTATCTATGAACCTTCGGGTCATCTAAGACCTCCTTCAGTTTCTCTATAACTGGTTTAGGTGGAGGTTTATCAGGATTTCCCATACCAAAGTCAATAATATCTTTACCCTGTTTCCTCAATTGAAGTTTCTTTGTATTAATCATCTGGAACATATAGACAGGTAAATTTCTAATTCTTTCAGATTCAATGTTTTTAAATTTCATTTTTGCTCAAAAATTTTTATAATTTTTTTTATATTTTTCAAATTGATTTCATTTATGATTATATCAGCATTTTTAAGTTTTTCAATCACCTGGGTTGTTAAAACTCCAACACAGAAAATTCCACTTGATTTTGCTGAATTTATCCCGGTTTCAGAGTCCTCAAAAGCAATTGCTTCTTCTGGATTAATTTCCATTTTTTTCAATGCTAATTTATAAATTTCAGGATATGGTTTTGGTTTTTTAACATCATTTCTTGTGAATATCCAGTCAAAATATTTTTCCATTCCCATTTTTTTAACAATTTTCAAAACAAAATCTTTTTCTGAATTAGAAGCAATTGCCAATTTATATTTACCTTTCAAATAATCAAGAACCTCTTTTATTTTATCTGAAATCTCTAAATTTTCTCCCTCAAGAATTTTCAACAACTCTTTATTTTATCTCTCAAC
>JBMFMQ010000117.1:0-4312 GCA_049970595.1 Candidatus Ratteibacteria bacterium
AAAGCCCGCGGCCGGATTTGAACCGGCGACTTGCGCATTACGAATGCGCTGTTCTACCACTGAACTACACGGGCTTTAGTTTATTTTGAAAGATTATTCTTTTAAAAACGACCTGAATTCTTCTAAATAATCGTTTAAAATTCTTTTATCAATAGATTCAACAATCAATCTTAAAACTGGTTCTGTTCCTGAAGGTCTTATATGTATCCATCCGTTTTCTCTTATTATTTTCACTCCATCTGTAAAATCAATTTTTTCTTTTTGATATCTTCTTTTTATTTTCTCCATTATTTTTTTCATTCTGGGGATATCAACTTTATATTTTTCTTTTTTCATATAATATGATGGAAGTTCTGAGATAATTTCTGATATTTTTTTTCCTTTTTTTGCCATATATTCAAGAATTAAAGACATACCAACAAAACTATCTCTTCCATAATGAACAGGTGAATAAATTACTCCGCCATTTCCTTCCCCTCCTATAATTGATTTAACTTTCTTCATTTTTTCAACCACATTTACCTCTCCAATCTTTGTTCTGTAAACTTTAACACCAAATTTTTCTGCAATTTTATCTATTATCATAGATGTTGAAAGATTGACAACTATTGAAGTTTTAAATTTTTCAAGTATGTTTTTTACACATATTGCAAGAACCATTTCTTCACCTATTATATTCCCTTTCTCATCTACTATTGCCAATCTATCTCCATCAGGATCCTGAGCAAATCCTATATCTGCTTTTTTCTTTTTTATATACTCTGATAATTGTTTCAAAGTTTCCTTTTTTGGTTCAGGGTCATGAGAAAAAATACCATATGGCTTTTCATTTATAATTTCTACTTTACAGTTAAGACCCTCTAAAAATTTTTTTGTATATAAAGCACCAACTCCCTGACAGACATCAACAACTACTTTAAAATTGCTTTTTTTAATTTCTTCAACCATTATATTTTTATAAATTTCTTGGTAATACCTATCTATTATACCTGCATCAACCTTTATACTACCCGGGATTTTTGAAAAATTTACCCTTCCTTTTTTAAATAATTCAAGAAATTCTTTCCCTTCTTTTTCATTTAAAAATGTTCCTTTTGATGATAAAAATTTAATTCCATTATATTGAAAAGGATTATGACTTGCAGTGATAATTACACCACCTACATTTTTATTTTTTTCAACGGCATACTCAATAATAGGAGTTGGAGTTATCCCAAGGTCAATAACATTTTTACCTGTTGCACAAAGAGAAGAAATTATAGCATATTTAAGAATATCTCCAGAAATTCTTGTATCCCTGCCAACATAAACATCTTTTTCTTTTAAAAAATTTCCATAAGTCAGACCAAATTTCAAAGCAATTTCTGGAGTAAGTGAGACAGGATAAATTCCTCTTATACCAGCAACACTTATTTTAAGACCCTGGGACATAAAAACATTCACCTCCAAGAACTTTAATAAGTTCGCTTGGATAAATCAAATATCTTTCAACACCATTTTTTCTTAAATCCTCAATCTTAACACTATTTTCTACAAAAAAAGGACCAACTCTTGTTCTTACTAACTTACTTTGAGTCCCACCACAACCCAATCTTTCTCCAATATCTCTGCATAGGGCTCTTATGTAGGTACCTTTTGAACAGGTAATTTTAAATTCAACATATGGAAGGTTAATCTTCAAAACATCAATTTTTTTTATAAATACTTTTCTCGGTGGTGGATTGATTATTATTCCTTTCCTGAAATATTTATAAAGAGGTTTTCCCTTGTATTTTATCGCAGAAACAAAAGGAGGAATCTGTTCAATTTCTCCTTCAAAACTTTTAATAACTTTTATTATTTCTTCATCACTTAAATTTCCAACTTCTTTTTTTTCCATTACCTTTCCTTCTATATCATCTGTATCTGTTTTAATCCCGAGTAAAACTTCACCAATATATTCTTTATCAAAATTAAGAAATTTATTTGAGCATTTTGTTATATAACCAATACAAATAATTAAAACTCCTTCTCCTATTGGGTCAAGGGTTCCGGCATGACCAATTTTATCTTTTATACCAAACTCCTTTTTAAATATTCTTATAACATCATAAGAGGTAATCCCTTTCGGTTTATATACATTAATTATTCCATCCATCCCAATTCCCTTTTTATAATTATTTCTACTTCATCAATACTTTTATTCTCGAAAAAACATCCTGCTGCTTCTCTGTGACCTCCGCCACCAAACTTTTTTGCTATATTTTCAACATCAATAATTCCTTTACTCCTCATACTCACTTTCACTCCATTTCCCCTCTCTTTAAACAATACACCTACCTGAATACCTTTAATTGAAATAAGAAATTCAACAAATCCTTCAGTATTTTCCTCTGTAGTTCTTGTTTTCCTAAAATCATTTTTTTTAATTTTCATAAAACATATTCTTTTACTTTTATCAATTTTAAGTGTTTCAAGGGCAAGTTTAAAAAGATTTATTGATTTAATCGATTTTTCAAAAAACAACTTTTGTGCTATTTTTTCAGGATTAATTTTTTTATTTACCAATTGCTTTACTATGTCCATAGTATAACGGCTTAACCCATGAACAAAACAACAAGTATCATAGAGAATGGAAGTATATAAACAGATGGCTTGTTTTTTATCTATTTTAATAAGTTTTTCGCATATAAAATAAACCATCTCTCCTGTTGAAGAAAAAGATGGGTTAATCCAGTTGATATTTCCGAATGCATAATTTGTTAAATGATGGTCTATATTAATCAAAAATGGTAAATTTCTAATCAATTTTTTCACTTCACCTGTTCTGTCAAGATTACCACAATCCAGAACAATGCCAACTTCAAAACCATTAAATTTGTCTTTTCCATTAAAAATTTTTATTATTTTTGAACATGGAAGGAATTTAAGTATTGAAGGAATTTTATCTTGATTAACAATTTCAACTTTTTTTTTAAGTTTTTTAAGGGAAAGATAAAGCGCTAATTCACTTCCAACTCCATCTCCATCAATATTTACATGCGAAGTAATCAGAAAAGAATTCTTGCTTTTTAAAACATCCACTATCTTTTCAAGTTTTTCACTGTCAAACTGTGGCAACTTTACTTCCATACAATATCTCCTTTATTTTTTCTTTTAATTCTTCAATTCCATATTTTTTTGTTGCTGAAACATATATACTATCCGGATAATTTCTTTTCATAATTTCAAGTTCCTCTTTTGAAATAAGATCTATTTTGTTAAATACATCAATTCTAGGTTTTTCTTCAATTTCAAGAATTTTAAGAACATCCCAAACTGCACTTTTTTGTTTTTCAAGGTTTGATTTTGAAATATCATAGACACAGACAAGTAAATCGGAAAATTTCACTTCTTCAAGTGTAGATTTAAATGCTTCTATAAGATGATGAGGTATATTTTTCATAAGCCCAACCGTATCTGTTACAAGACAAATTTTGTTATCTCCAAGATAAACTCTTCTTGTTGCCGGGTCAAGAGTCGCAAATAATTTATCTGCAACATATAAATTTGAAGAACTTAAAGTATTTAATAAACTGCTTTTCCCAACATTTGTATAACCTAACAAAGAAACTACAGGGAATCCTTCTCTTGATTTTCTTAAAATTTCCCTATGTTTTTCAATTTCTTTTATTTTTTCATTTAGTATATGTATCCTGTTTTTAATTATTCTTTTATAAACCTCTAACTTCATTTCACCGGGACCTCTTGTTCCAAATCCACCGCCGAGTCTTGAAAGGGAAACTCCATGACCTGTCAATCTTGGAAGTATATAAGTTAATTGAGCAAGTTCAACCTGAAGTTTTCCTTCTTTAGTTTTAGCATGTTCTCCAAAAATGTAAAGTATTAATTCTGTTCTATCTATAACCTTAATATTTAAAATTTCTTCCATATTCCTCTGTTGAACAGATGAAAGGTCCTTTTCAAATATTAGTAAAGAAATCCCATTTTTCTGTATATATTCCTTTAATTCAAGCAATTTCCCTTTTCCAATATATGTTGCTGGATTTATTTGATGGATTCCTAAATAAAAATTTTCAACAATTTTAATCCCCAGTGTTTTTGAAAGAGAGGTTAATTCTTCTTTTTCCTCTTCTATTTCATAAAAAGATTTATCCTTTATTATTACTAAAATCCCTTTTTTCCCTGCAAAATTATTTGGCAAATTTTCTATCAGTTTTTTCACTTTTTAACAATACTTTTTACTTTTAAAACAGTTAATCTATCCCTGTGTCCTATACCTCTTCTGTATCCTGTTTTTGCTGTTTTTCTGAATACATAAATCTTTTTGCCT
>JBMFMQ010000118.1:0-4270 GCA_049970595.1 Candidatus Ratteibacteria bacterium
CAGCATTTTCAGATTCAAAGGGAATAATAAGATTTTCTTATGGTTTGTTTAAAGACCAATCAGATGTACTTGATAGAAAAGGAAACTACGGTTTTATTGAAGGACTTTTAAATCTTACAGAAAAATTTTATTTAGGTACAAGGTATAGTTTTGTTAAACTTGATAAAGGATTAATTGCTAATTTAAATGATATTGATGCTAATGAATATCAAAGAACTTCCGTAGGGTTTGGATATAGAATTTCAAAAAATACTATTTTGAAGTTTTCTTACGATTTTAATAATGAAAAACCAAATGATAAAGATAATGACCTTTTAACAGTAGTTTTAACAAGTAGTTTTTAAGGAGGCGGTAATATGAGAATATTAGGTATTGGTTTTCCTGAAATAGTTCTAATTCTTTTTGTATGTGTTTTATTATTTGGTGCAAAAAAACTTCCTGAACTTGCTCGTTCAATTGGTAAATCCCTTGGAGAATTTAAAAAGGGTATTAAAGAAATAAATGATATTGAAAAAGAGGAAGAGGATGAAGATTAAAAATTATAAAGGGATAAAAGGTGGTTTAATTTTTAAAAATTTTTACGGACAACAAGAAAATAAAATTCTTGATTTTCCTGTGCCTGATTATGTCATTTTGCCTTTAAAACAGGGGTTTGGAAACGAAGTAAATCCAGTTGTAAAAATTGGGGATAGGGTTAAAATTGGGCAGATAATAGGAATTGATGACAAAAATGTTTCAACTCCTATAATTTCTACTATAAGTGGATATGTAAGGGATATTTTTAAAAAGAATTATTATGGAAGAGAAACACATTTTATACTTATTGAAAATGACGGTAAAGAAGAATTCAGTGAAATTAAATATTCAGATAAAAACTGGAAAGAATTAAGTTCATATGAAATCGGTGAAAAATTATATTTATCAGGTATTACTTCATGTGGGAATTCAGGTATACCTACACACTTCAGAAGTTCTGTTATAAATCCAGAAGAAGTTGAATATGTTATTGTCCATGGGATATGTTCAGAGATATATAACATCTCGCTTGAAAAAATACTTGAAGGTAAAAGAATGTTTGAGTTTGTAGAGGGAATAAAAATTATTAAAAAATTATTTAAAAATTTAAAAAAATTCTATCTTGCTTTAAATAAATATAAGGAAAAATTGATAGAAGAAATTGGGAAATTAACATATGAATTTGACTGGTTGGAAATCGCTCTTATTGAACCTAAGTATCCATTTGGATATGATGAAGTAATTATACCACTTTTACTTAAAAAACCATTTCCTTATGGATATTCAGCAGCAAATATTGGTGTTATAAGTTTGAATATAAGACATGTTCTTTACATATATGAAACCATTGTTATGAATAAACCATTTTATGAAGTTATTATTGGGCTTTGTGGAAATGGATTTAAAGAAAATTTACATTTAAAAGTTAGAATTGGAACTCCTCTAAAAAAAATACTTGAAAGATTTTTGGTTGATGGCAAAAATATAAGAATTATCTGGAACAGTTTATTGACAGGTAAGGAAATTTCTGATTATGAACTACCTGTTGATAAAAATTCATCACATTTAATATCTATAAAAGAAAACAAAGAAAGAAAATTTCTTTTCTTTTTAAGACCTGGTATAAACTCATTTTCATATACAAGAACTTTTCTCACTGCAAGTTTTATTAAAAAATTACCAGATACAAATAAGCATGGAGAAGAAAGACCATGTATAAGTTGTGGATACTGTCAAGAAGTATGTCCTGTGAATATTATTCCCCATCTTTTAATTAAATTTATAAGGAAAGATATAATTGATGAGAGATTAATGAATTATGGAATTTTCAATTGTATTGGATGTAATCTTTGCAGTTTTGTCTGTCCAAGTAAAATACAAGTTTCTCAGATTATAAAAGAAGGGCAGGATAAATTAGTTTCAATAGGTTGTGATAGGTCCCAGTGCATCATTCCATTTTTTGAACTTAAAGGACTTGAAGAATACAAAGGGATTAAAAAATGGTAAAAAGAATAATTTCAATTTTATATAGAATTGTTGATAAAAAGAGATTTAAAAGATTAAAACCTGTTGTTAAAGCAATTGATGAGTTTTTCTATGGTCCAGAAAAGGTTACTGAATTTCCTCCACATATACTTGATAATATTGATATAAAAAGATTTATGTCAATAGTTATAATCTCACTTTTACCAACTTTTATTTCATCAATATATTTTTATGGGTGGAGGGTTGTTTTTCTTATTTTTATCTCATATTTGTTTGGTGGTTTGGCTGAAGTTATTTTTGCAGTGATAAGAAAAAAAGATATAGAAGAAGGATTTCTTGTAACTGGTTTAATTTTCCCATTAACTCTTCCACCGACTACTCCATGGTGGGTTTGTGCCTTAGGTATTCTTTTTGGTGTTATTTTTGGAAAGGAAGTTTTTGGTGGAACTGGAAGGAATATTTTTAATCCTGCACTTGTTGGAAGAGTTTTTGTTACAATTTCTTACCCAAAAATTATGACAACAACATGGTTTATTCCTTTTAAATCCGGAATGGGTGGATTTTCAAAATATGTGCCTGATGCTATAACTTCTGCAACTCCTCTTATGATATTTAAAAGTGAAAATAAGATTGTTGATTTAAAAGAAATATTGCTTGGGTTACAGCCAGGTTGTATAGGTGAGAATTTTAAAATTGGACTTATTATAGGAGGATTATTTTTGATAATTACAAAAGTTGCTAACTGGAGAATACCTGTATTTTACTTATTATCTGTGCTTTTCTTCTCATTTATTGGAAATACATTTTTACCAGAAAAGTTTGCTCCACCTTTATTTCAAATTTTTGCAGGAGGATTACTTCTTGGGGCTTTCTTTATGGCCACAGATCCTGTTACAACTCCTTATACTAATGAAGGAAAGATATTTGCTGGAGTTCTACTTGGATAATTAACAGTTATAATAAGGGCTTTTTCAGGATATGATGAAGGAGTGATGTTTTCAATTTTGTTTATAAATGCTTTTACTCCTTTAATTGATTATTTTGTTGTTGAAAAAAAATATAGAATAATAAGAAATGAAAAACTTTAAAATATTTATTTTTGTGATTATTATTGGTTCATTCAGCAGTGGTTTGCTTGTTTTTGTTGATAAATTAACAGAGGAAAAAATAAGAAAAAATATGGCTTTTAAAATAAAATCAGCAATCCTTTCATCTCTTTCAATACCTTTTTCAAAAGAAAACATTGATAAAGTTTTCGGTGAGAATATTGAGGAGATAAGTAAAAACGGAATAAAATATTTTGTTACAAAAGAAAAAGAGGTTGCATTTATATTTTCTGGAAATGGTTTGTGGGGTCCAATTTCTGGTGTAATTTCCATTAAAAATGACCATAAAACAATTAAAAATATAGTTATAGTACATCAAGAAGAAACTCCTGGGCTTGGCGGAAGGATATCTGAAGAAGAATTTTTGAAAAGATTTGAAGGAAAATTAATAATCCCTGAAATCAAAATTGTTCCACCTGGGAAAGCAGAAAAAGAAAATGAAGTTGATGGAATAACAGGGGCAACAGGGACAATTAGAGCATTTGAAAAAATTTTAAATGATACAATAAAAAGATATTTAAAATACTTGGAGGATTGAAATGGGGAAGTTTACATTTAAAAAAATATTATATATCAGAACTATTAGATTGTTAATTAATGGATTATGGAGAGATAATCCAATTTTTTGTATGGTTCTTGGTATTTGTTCAACTCTTGCTGTTACAAATAAAGTTGAAAATGCTATAGTTATGAGTTGTGGAGTTACATTTGTCCTTCTTGCAACAGAAATTATAATTTCATCTTTAAGAAATCTTATTCCTGTTAGGGTGAGAATGATTACATATATGATAGTTATTTCTACATTTGTTATAGTTGTTGATAGATTTTTAAAGGCATTTATTCCAAGTATAAGTGAAGCCCTTGGACCATATGTAGGCCTAATAATAACAAATTGTATTTTAATGGGAAGAGCAGAAGCATTCTCTATAAAAAATAATTTAAAGGATTCTATTTTTGATGCTATTGGTTGTAGTTTTGGATATTCTTTTATTCTTTTATTGATGTCTATTATTAGAGAACTTTTTGGTTTTGGAACAATTCTTGGAAAACGTATTTTACCAGAAAGTTATGTTAATTCAATTACAATGACAATTGCTCCTGGAGCATTTTTTCTACTGGCTATTTATTTGTGGATATTCAGAACAATAACAAAAAAAACTGAA
>JBMFMQ010000119.1:0-4264 GCA_049970595.1 Candidatus Ratteibacteria bacterium
TAAAGGACTATTTTGAGGATACATAATAATTCTTGTAATATTTGGATTATTATGTGTTCCAAAGTAAACATTTCTTACTCCTGCGTCTGTTGGAGAACCTGCATAACAACCTGAATAATATCTATCTGTTATATCACATCTACCACTTTCTGCAAGTAGTATTGTCCTTGATGGATATTTAACAAGAATGAGTTTCCTCTTCTGTGCAAAACCCCATGTACTTAAATATGCATTTATAGCATAGTCCCTTGCTCCAACAAATTTTCCATTTAGCCATTCATTTGCCACACCCCTTCTTCTTTCAATATAACTTGGACACATAAACATATCTACATCTTTTATATATCCATTATAATATAATCTTGCACTCCATGTAGGATATGTGTTAGTAGGTCCTGCATTTGGTGCTGGTGGTCCTCCCCATCCGCTTAAAGTTAAACAATTGTCTGGAAAATAATCATCATAATCCTGGATATACATCATAATTGAAAGTCCAAGTTGTTTTAAATTGTTCAAACAACTTGCTTGTCTTGCTCTTTCCCTTGCCCTTGATAAAGCAGGTAAAAGCATCGCAGCAAGAATAGCAATGATAGCAACTACAACAAGCAACTCTATTAATGTAAACCCTTTCCTTTTCATATTTTCACCTCCTTTCATCTTTTAAGTTATTCAAAAAACACACTCCAAACAGCAGTTTTAATATGAAATGTTGACCAGTCAATCAATCTGGCACTTCCATCAGCAAATAGCGCATTATAACCTGTAAGATGTGTCTGGTCACCTGCTAACCTTTCACCTTTATAATCATAACCACCATTACAAGCAGGAGTCATTACTCTTATTCCACCAAGAGCAGAAGAATCAGAAACAGGGAAAGAAACCATATAATAAGTGTTATATAATTTTGTTTCAGTTAAAAGTATTTGATTTGATGGCTTTTTAACTTTACTTTCTTTAGTATAAGTATTCCAATTACCAAACAAAGTCATTCCATAATCACTGTAATATGTCCTTCCACTACCCCAGCCACCTCCAGGGTCATAACCAGCAGTATTTACTCCTTCAAGTTTGGGACACCTTAAAATCTTCATATCTTTTAAATATCCCCTGTCAATAAACCTATTATACCAAAAAGCATTTGGATTTGGGGTAGAAAGGAAAGTAGTTGATTCAATAAATCTTGGAATGTACCCATCATAATCATTAATATACATTGCAAAAGCAATTCCAAGTTGTTTTAAATTACTCATACAATTTGCCTGAAATGCTCTTTCCCTTGCCCTTATTAATGCAGGTAAAAGCATCGCAGCAAGAATACTGATGATAGCAACTACTACCAGCAACTCTATTAATGTAAACCCTTTCCTTTTCATATTTTCACCTCCTTTCATCTTTTTTATTTATATTATACACATAATTTTTATTTTTGTCAAGTCAAATTTTTCATTTTTTTATATTACCTAAACTGAAACTTGTATCCCAAATTCCTATATATTTAAGCATCTCAACTGTTTCAGGTATTGCTGTCCTTGGCTCCTCCCAGTAATACCATAATTTGTCAGCAACATGAAACTTACCATAATAAATATATTTTTTATCAAGGATTTCAAGTAATTTTTTAACATTTTCCTTTATTTCATCAATATCTTTCCCTCCTATTTTTAACTCATTCCCTTCAATTTTTATTTCTGATATTTTTTCCTTTGTAAGAATAATTTTAAATTGATTTTCACTTTTTTCATTTATATTTTTTATCTCAATTGAAATATCCTCTGGTTTTTCTTTACCATATTTATACCAGAATTTAAAATACTCATTTATCCATTCTGCACAACTTTTTAATTCATCTGAATCTACAAATATTACACTTTTCTCATAAGGAAAGTTTAAAATATCATCTTCTTTTGATTTTATAACTTTTGAAACTAACTTAACATTAACTTTTTCATTTTCCTTTGGAATCAAACTAAATTTGTTTTTTTTAACTTCAATAACTTTTCCATCAATCTTAACTTCTTTTAAATAATATCCTTCAGGTTCATTTATATAAAATTGATGATTTTTCCCATTTACTTTCAAAAACTCAATGTTTATTTCAATAGTATCTGATTTTCTATTTTCCTTTGTTTTTATCTTAACTCCATCTCCTTTATAATCTATCACTGACCTTATTATTAAAAACTCTCTCGGTAAAATATCAATTTCAAAATAAGAGTTCCCATCTTTTATTTCTGTTGTAAATTCAAATCCCCACCAATTTGTTAAAACAGGAACTTTCTCTTCAAAATATTTTCCTTTTATCTCTATATTTCCTTTTATTTTGTCTCTTGTAGGATTAGAAAATGTAAAGTATTTAATCTTCTTTCCATATCTTGAAATAAGTAAATCTTTAGGTCCTTTGCAACAAGGTGTAACTTCCCATCCAGCATCTTTTATCTCTAAAAGTAAAGGCAAAATTTCAAACATTTCAGGTATTCCCCTTATTAAATCAGGATATGGTAAAATTCCCCAGTATAAACAACCAATTATCATATGTTTCCACAATCCCCTATATGTCTCAATTATTTCTTCTTTTTTAAAATTCCTCCAGTTAATTCTTTCAGCAAATCTATCCCCTCTCAATGTTGAATGCATAGCCATAACTTTCTTTCCCATAAGCAATCTGTAAATATCAAGGAGTTCTTTTGTATTTTTATCATAAGTATTTATCCATGGCCATTCAACCATCCCTCTATCTGACCTGAAAACCATCATATATGGAATTGGATGTTCGCCCCCAGGATTTATCCATATACCAACTTTATATTTTCCATCTTTTGTTTTTAATGAATGAATAAAATCAAAATTTTTAGCCATACCAACTCCTTCAAGTATATAAATCCCTTTTTCATCCCATGCTTTAGCTAAATCAAGAGTTTCAATTAGTTTTCCATAATATCTTCTGTTTCCCATCCCTCCTGAAGAATCATAAGCAATACCTACTACTCCATCTATTTCTTCAAAAACTTTTTTTAAACCATCTTCAAAAAATTCTCCATATTTTCCTCCATAAGGAAACATCCAGTATGCTGTTTCATAATGGTGTGTCATAAGTGAAGGTTTTTCTGTTATTTTTGATTCTGGAAATTTGGTATCTGCAAGTTGACTTTCACATCCATTCCATATATAAAAACATCCAGCAACATCATAATCCTTTACAATCTTAAATTTCTCCTGTCTTAATTTTCTATACTGGTCTGCTTTCATCTGCCATTGTGCTGCTCTTATTGCAACTTCTTCATTTGCTGGCTTATAATCCCAGTATTCTTCTCTACAATACCAGTCACCTTCCCTTTTCCATGGTGCATAACACCAGCAGACAGTTCCTTTTATCCTTCTTAATATTTCCCTGCTCATCCCAGAATAATTATAACTATATGGAAATCCTGCAGTATCTATTCCTTCTACAATTCTTTTATCAATATCAGGATTATGTATAAAAAATTCTGGAAAAGTGTCATAATATATCTGAACAAAATTTCTCCAGCCAAACTCTGATTCACAACCAAATAATAAAAAACTTATCTTTTCTTCTTCATTACTTTTTAAAAAAAATCTCGTTGAATAAACAAAATTATTATTCCTGTCAAATTTACTACACAAATATGAAAGCAATTGTTCAGGTTTAATACCAATACCAATTCCAGAATTTTCATCATATACACAGGATAATGGAAATGTTGAGTTTATATCATCTCTTTTAATCTCTTCCTTTATATCATAGTGCTCATACCTTCCATCAAAAAATCTCCATTTCCCTTCAATAAGTGGTAAATTTATCCCAACTTCTATTCTTCTTCCTTTATCTTCAAAATTTTTTATGTTTACATTAAGGATAAGCAAATTTTTAAAATTTTCAATTGTAATATCTAACTGAATTGTCTTATCCTTACTTTCCCATAAAAAACCATTTTTTCTTTTGCTTATTATCCTTCCACTCTTTATTAAACTCTCCTTCTCTTTATCATATACATAAAAATATCCATTTTCTCTTAAAAACTTCTTTCCTGAATAATAAAGATTTAATATTTCTCCATTTTTATCATCAAAAATAATTTCTGTCTTGTCAGTTTTTATTGAAATCTCTCCATAAATTTTAAAAATAAAGATAAGAAGAAAAATAAATAATTTTTTAACCATAATCCCTCCTTTTTAAGGTATATCAATAATATCCTTTATACTTTTTACTTCTTTAAATTCATCATAAATAACAACTGCTTCTTCT
>JBMFMQ010000120.1:0-4241 GCA_049970595.1 Candidatus Ratteibacteria bacterium
AAAAAGAGAAAGAGATATTTTTTTCATTTTATCCATTCAATGACTGGTATTTAAATCCTGAGAAAGCATGGTGGCAAGTAGGTATTGCAAAAGGACTTGGTAAAAAAGAAATACCAGTTTTTGTTTGGGATGATAATTGTTACTGGACAGGGTATACTGGAAATCAGAATTTGCCGAAAAAGGGTCAGGAATTTTTAAGAGAAAAACTTGGGTATGAAGGTATATTTTTAACAAGTATAGATTATATAACATATCCTCATTATCCACAGTATAGTCCAGAGAAAGCAGGATTAGAGTATTATTATCTTTTAAGAACAGGTGCTGGAACATGGCTTTATGGAGAGAATAATCCTGAAAAGGGGCAAGATATATGGAAAAATCATTTACCTTACTGGGAATATTTCAAAAAAGCAAATGAAAGAATATATGAGGAAGGAATAATAAAAAAGATAGAGTTAGATTTACCAGATACACAAGAATTAAAAAAGATAGAAAAATTGATTGAGAAGATAAAAGGAAGGATAAGAAAAGAGTGGATGATAAAAACAGGGACTCCTTATTATTTTTCAGACCCTGAATCTGAGATTATAAAAGAGGATAATAAATTAATTCTTTTAAAAAATCTTAAGGGATATAAGCAACATAATTGTGATTTTATATACAATGGGACAAAAGCAGAATATATATTTGAAATTCCAGAAATTTAAAATATCAAAAATGGATACATTGAGATAGAAGGGAAGATGCCATTTAAACCTGAAAGGGGAATTTTAATTTTAAAAATAAATGGTAATGAGCTTGAAAAGAAAAGATGGGCAAATGACTATATAAAAAATAGATGGGAGATAAAAAAAGAATTTTTAAAAGAGAAGAATATTATTTCTGTTTCTTATTTTGATGGTGAAGACCCTTTTGAAACAATATATGATACAAACTTCTGGTTAAAAACTATAAAAATTGAGTTTGAATTATGAAAAAATTTTTATTATTTTTAATTCTTTTTCCTTTTTTATCATTTTCTGAAGAAAGTGAGATTTTAAATATATATGGAAGTTTTGAAAATGAAGGGAAATTAACTGGATGGGAAAAAATTGATGGAAGATGTGAATATAAAATTGTCCAAAATGCAAGGGATGGAAAATATGCTCTTAATATCTTTGTTTCAGATGCAAAATATTTTTCACCTGGAATTAAGATAAATCCTGATATAATATGGGACACAAAAAAATCACTTAAATGCAAGTTTTCAATCAAATTTTTACAGAGATACAATGGTTATTTTGTTGCTTTTTATTTAAAAGGAAAACCAAATTTTAGGTTTTATTTCTTTATTATTCATTCTGGAAAAAAAGAGTTTGAATTGATAAAAAAAGATGAGAAATTGTGGGGATGGAAAGGTGAAAAATTAAATGCCTTTGATTCTTTAAAACCCGATAATTTTACATTTTTATCATGGATTGGGAAAAAAGTTCAAATAGATGAATGGAATTTAAAACAGAATGAGTGGTTTGATTTTGAGGTTGATTTAAAAGAATCATTGAAAATTGAAGGAAAACCTGAAATACCTGAAAAGATTGAGATATTTGAGGTTGGATTTTTAAACTATATTTATGATACAACAAACTGGATTGTTGATAATATAAAATTGATAGAGGAATGAAAAGAAAAGGAGGATTTGATGGATAGAAAGAAAGTTATAAATGCGATTGAGAAAGCAAAAAAATGGGTTTATTCATTACAGAAGAAAAATGGTTCTTTTCATGGAGAATTTATATGGCATGATGGAGAAGCAATAAGAGCATTGATTTCAATTTACAGAAGAACAAAGGAAAAAGAATTAATTGAAAGAGCAAAAAAATGTGGAGATTTTATAATTTCATTACAGTATCTTGATAAAAATTCTCCTTTTTTGGTGCATATGAAACACCAGCATATACACCTAAAAAACAGATAGCTCCAAGTGATATTTATGAATGTTTATCAGGGATAATTGAACTTTATAAAGAAACAGGTGAAAGAAAGTATATTGAAAGTGCAAAACTTGCTGGTGATTGGATAATAAAAAATTTACATTCTCTAGGGGTTATAGGGCAGGTTTTTGATATAGAAAAATGGGAACATATAAATCCCTTACCAATTCATGATGATGCAAGTTTTTTAATGTTATATGAAGAGACAAAAGAAGAAAAATATTTAAATGTTTTTAATGACCAGGTAAATTTTCTTATTGAGAATCAAAATTTGTTTGGAGAATGGTATTGTGGACACTATTATTTTAAAGAAACAAAACCTTCAAGTGGTAGAACACTTTACTGGTTAACATATCCAATACTTATGGCATATAAAAAATTCAGAAAAAATAATTTAATACCTTCTTTAATAAGGGCTATGGATAGAATAGTTAGATTACAATTATGGGATGGGAGTATACCAGCAGGAATAAATACAGATGGAAGTTATGGTGGGTTTGGAATATGCGAAGGGAATGATGGAACTGCAACTGCGATGTGTTTTATAATTTTGATAGATGGTTATTCTTTATTTAAAGAAAAAAGATATTTGGAGTCAGCAAAAAGAGCATTAAGATTTATAATAGATAATCAAAAAGAAGATGGACAATTTTACCATTCAATGATATTCAAGGATAATAAGTGGCAGCCATTTCAAAGAGACATTTCAACTTTTTTTGGTATAATTGCACTTGAAAAATATCTTGAATTTTGTAAATAGAGGTTAATATGAAAAAAATCATCTTTATTTTTTTATTCATTTTTGATTTTTTATTCTGTGATTTTATAAAATTGAAAGTTTCAAATCATAATTTTACAGGAGACCCTGTTTTAAGATGGGAAACAAATGAAAATTTTTCTAAATACAATATTTACAGAGAAGAAAAAGAATTTGAACCAGATGAAGAAAATTTACTTGTTGAAGGGATAAAGGAAAATTATTTTTTTGACCACAGGACTAAAAATGGGAAAAAGTATTATTACATAGTTGAAGGAATAAAAGAAGATGGTTCAGTTTTTTCAAATATAGTAAGTATTGTTAGTAGAAAAGATTGTGTGAGTGTTGAAGGTGAGTTTCCTATTGTTATGGGTTGGTGTCATGGTGGTGGAAATGAAGATATTAAGTTCCATGAAATAAATATTGGAACAAGTCAATATCCAGGGATTTTTCAGGAATTTAATTTACCTGTTAAATATAATACTGCATATCCTACAAAAGGATGGTCATCTGAAGAGGAAATAAAAAAAGGAAAAAAAAGACCAAGATTGTTTGCATGGGATATTCATGATGAGGGATGGGATTATGAAAAGGAAAAAGAAAAAGTGAAATTATTGAGAAAATTTGATAATATAACTCCTACATTCAGCAATATAATGGCAAATGTCCTTTTTGATAAAAATATGTTAAACCTCACAGATATAATTTCTGTTGAGCATTATTGTGCAAAAAACTCTTTCCCACGACTTGAATTTTTAAATATAAATAAAAATATAGAAGGAGAGAATATCCATGGTATCAAAAGACCTATTTGGATGTGTTTTGATGTTTTTAGTGTTATAGGTGCTTATAGACCAGAATGGTTTACAAGAAGTAGTGTATTATTTTCACTTGCATATGGATGTAAGGGTCTTTACTGGTTCAATTATCCTCCTTTTGCAGGTGGACCTGGTGTTTCTTCAACTCCAAGAAGATGGAATACAGTTGGAATAATAAATACTGAAATGAAAATATGGGGGAAATATCTTTTGAAAGCAGAATTTAAAGGAGAAATAGAAAATACATACTCTAATAAGAAAGAAGCAAAAAATATACCAGAAAATGAGCCATGGTTTAAAAAAGTTATGAAAGTTTATTATAAAATTCAGGAAGATAATCCATCTCCTCTTGTTGCATCAACAATTCTTGAAGGTAAAGATTATTGTTTTGTATTTGTTTTGCCAGATAGTGAATTAGGGTATTATGTTGATAAAGTTGATGTTATTCTGCCAGAGAGAATAAAATATAAAAGAATTTTTCTTGTATCGCCTTATTTAAATGAGGAAAAGATTGAAAAAAACAAAATTGTGTGCAAAGATGTCATTATTGGGAATGTTTATCTCCTTACAGACAATTCTGAAATAATAAATGATATAAATGAAAAATATGAGAAATACAGATGGAAAATTGATGATTTCTATGAAAAAATTTACAAATTAAATATTGATGATTCACTTAAACTTCTTGAAATATGG
>JBMFMQ010000121.1:0-4178 GCA_049970595.1 Candidatus Ratteibacteria bacterium
GTCCTACCGAAACCATCCCACCTACAGAGAAGATTGCTATACCAAGAAGGTGGGATTGTTTTAAACCCCAGTGCTTTATATTTGGTTGAGTTAGTATTTATCTTATCTTTTAATTCCATTTTTAAATTTCAAATCCAATATCAAGTTTTGATTTTGCAAGAATATAACTATTATGAAAAATTTTGTTTACATCCTCAACCTTAACACCTGCTGAAATTATTATCTTTTTTGCGAATTCATCTGTTATTAAATCTGTAGGTGAATGTGTATCTGTATTTAAAATTAAAGGGAAACCATATTCATACCACAATCTTACAACATGTCCATTTGATAAAGAATGTCCTTTTCTTGCAGATATTTCAACATATATATTTTTTATAGCAGCAATTTTTGCCTCATCTTCACTTAAAATTCCTGGATGTGCAAGAATATCTATATCACTTTCAAGTGCTTTTTTATTTGTTCCCTTTGCAACTGGCTCAACTATTGTTTCTCCATGAACTACTATAATTTTTGCTCCAAGATTTCTTGCTATTTGAACAATTACAGGAATATCAATGGGATTGGTATGTGTGATTTCAACCCCAGGAATTGCTTTTATCCTGAAATTTCTATTTATTCTTTCGCATACCCTTACAAGTGAAGGAACAACATCATCAACATTTGAAAAATCAATATGGTCAGTAAATGCAATAACTTTATAACCAATCTCATCTGCTCTTCTTGCAAGTTCACTTGGAAGTAATTCTCCATCGCTCAAAATTGTATGTGTATGAAGGTCTATCATTCTTTCTCCTTTTTTGGTGGTTTTACTTCTTTTACTATTACATCTACATTTGAAACAACAAGACCTGACATTTTTTCTACTTCCTCTTTTATTTTTTTCTGGACCTCGTATGTGATTTCAGGAATATTTACTCCATATTCAACAACTATTCCAAGTTCAAAACTAACCTCTCCTTCTCCAAGTATTACCTTTATTCCAATATCAGGCGTTTTTTTTAGAAATCTGGCAATACCACCTAAAAAACTTGTCGCTATACCAGATACTCCATTTACTTTTAATGCAGCAATTCCTGCAATTGAAGCAAGAACATCATTATCTATCTTTACCTTCCCAAGTTCTTTTTTTTCTTCTATCATATTACTTTCTCCTTTTGCTGATTTTCTGAAATCATTTTATCAACTAAACCAACATAATATCTTCCTGAAAGAAATAATGGATTTGAAAAGATTTTTTTATAAAAAGGAATTGTTGTTTTTATCCCTTCTATAACAGTTTCTTCAAGTGCTCTCTTCATTCTGCTGATTGCTTCTTCTCTTGTTCTTCCATACGAAATAAGTTTCATAATTAAACTATCATAAAATGGCGGAACAAAATATCCCTCATAAATATGTGTATCTATCCTTATTCCAGGTCCTGAAGGTAAAATAAGTTTTTTAATTTTTCCAGGGGATGGCATAAAATTATTTTCAGGGTCTTCAGCATTTATTCTACATTCAATTGAGTGGCAATTTATTCTTATATCCTTTTGAGTAAAATCAAGTTTTAGATTATCTGCTATTTTAATCTGGCTTTTAACAAGGTCTATGCCTGTTACACATTCTGTAACTGGATGCTCAACCTGGATTCTTGTATTCATTTCTATAAAATATGGATTTTTATTCTGGTCAACAAGAAATTCAATTGTTCCTGCATTTCTGTATCTTATATATTTTACCAACCTTTTTGCATATTTCTGTAATTTTTTCCTTAAATCTCTGTCAACAAAAGGAGATGGACTTTCTTCAATGAGTTTCTGATGCCTTCTTTGAATTGAACAATCCCTTTCAGGAAAAACATAAATATTACCTCTATTATCACATAAAACCTGAATTTCAATATGTCTTGGTCTTTCAATAAATTTTTCAATATATAATGAACCTTCTCCAAATGAAATTTTTGCTTCTTCCTGACATGTATTCCATGCCTTTTCAAACTCATCTTTATTATAAACCTTTCTCATACCTCTTCCACCACCACCACTAACTGCCTTTATCATTATCGGAAAACCAATCTTTTTTGCATGATGAAGTGCTTTTTTTAAATCATTCTCTTGGTATCCTGGGATAACAGGAACTTTTGCCATTTTTGCAATTTTTTTAGCAAGTGATTTATCTCCCATTGTTTTTATATTTTCAGAAGTTGGTCCAATAAAGATAATCCTTGTTGCCTCACATATTTCAACAAATTGAATATTTTCAGAAAGAAAACCATATCCTGGATGAACTGCATCTGCTTGTGTTATTTCAATAGCACCTATAATTGATGGAATATTCAAGTAACTTTCTTTTGGATTTGCGGGACCTATACATATTCTCTCATCAGCAATAAATGTTGGTAAAGAAAACCTATCTGCATCAGAATAACCAATAACAACAGGAATACCCATCTCTTTACATGCTCTTATAATTCTTAATGCAATTTCTCCCCTATTAGCAACAAAAAGTTTCCTTATCATTTTTCGGAGGTCCGTCCTCCAACTTCAAGGATGAAAAGAACCTGACCATATTCAACTGGCTTTCCATTTTCAACAAGTATTTCTTTCACTATTCCATCATATTCTGATTTTATCTCATTCATTACTTTCATTGCCTCAACTATACATAAAACATCTCCTTTTTTAACTGACTCTCCAACTTCAACAAATGGTTCACTTGTAGGAGAAGGAGCTCTATAAAATGTCCCAACAAGAGGTGATTTAACATAAACAATATTTTCAAGTTCCTGTGATGTATGTTTTGATTCTTCCACTATTTTATCTATATCTATTTTTGAACTTCCCTCAACAATCCTTTTTTCTTTTATCTCTTCTCCTTTTTTACTTAAAATTAAATGGAAATCACCCTTTTTAACTTCAAGATATTCAAGACCATACTCTTTCATAAAATCAGCATAAATCTTTAATTCATCTGGTTTCATTTTTTATTTCCTCACTTTAGCTCTATTTAAATAACTCTCTATTAATCTTTTATTAACCATTTTTCATTATATAATGGGGCATTGGATATTCACAATATTCAATTTTCTTTTTAAATTCTTCAAGTTTTCCAAGAAATTTTTTGAAAAAATTATTTTTATCATAAACAATTTTAAAATTTGATGACCATAGATAAGGCGACTCAATTTTCAAACTTTTTTTACTTTTTATTATTGGAGAAATTAGAGGAAAAATGTTTTTTTCTTTTAGTTTTTTGATTATCTTAATATTTTCAAGTATTGAAAAAAATTCAATGTATCTTTTATAATTTGACCCGGTTTTTTCAAGAATTAAAAGTATATCAATATCTGAAACAGGAGTACATCTATCATCTGCATATGAACCAAAAATTACAATTGAAACAAGGTTATCCATATAATAATTCAAACACTCCTCTTTTAATTCATCAATAAATTCATAAAATTGTTTTCTATTCATATTTTTCAATTAAACACGGGTTATATATTCACCTGTTCTTGTATCTATTTTTATAATATCGCCAACTTCAATAAATAAAGGTGTCTGAACAATAAGACCTGTTTCAAGTTTAACTTTCTTCTTTCCTCCCTGAACAGTATCTCCTTTATATCCTGGTTCTGCTTCAATAACTTTAAGGTCAACTGTGAAAGGAAGTTGAATGTCAATTATCTTACCTTGATAGAAAAGACCGATAACTTCAAGATTTTCTTTTAAGTAATATTTTTTATCTCCAATTATTTCTTCACTTAAATTAAACTGCTCATAGGAATTGTTGTCCATAAAATAGTAAGAGTTGCCATCAGAATAAAGGAATGTAAGAGGAATTTCTTCAAGAATAATAAGTTTTACTTCAAAATCGCTTCTGAAACTAAATTCAACTCCTCTTTGTGTGTCTATCTCCACTGCCTTAATTTTTACAATTCCCCTTCTTTGCTGCTGGACAACATGGAGTGTGTTTTTAACAATATATAATTTACCCTCATATTCAAAAACATTCCCTTCTTTCAAATCCAATACATTCATATAAAAATTATAGCATAAAAAGAGAAAAGATTAAAAGTACTTTTTCCAAACCTATTTTTGGAAATTGGTTTTATAAAAGATATGACCAGATTATTTCAATTCCTTTTGTTTTTGCATACTCCTCTATCTCTGGCTCTACTGAATATGTAATTAAAA
>JBMFMQ010000122.1:0-4157 GCA_049970595.1 Candidatus Ratteibacteria bacterium
GAGTTTAAGGTATTCTTATCTGTTCTGGGCAAAAAGCAGCCAGAAAAAGCACTTGGGGTTGTTTCAAACCCCAGTGCTTTATATGTTGTTCAGTTAGTATTTACTACTTTTCTTTTATTTCACTTGGCAAGTGTTTTTCTTTTTTATTATACAACTATTTTCTTTAAAAACTCACTAACACAGATAAATGCTTTTGAATTTGTAGAAAGATTTAAAAGACCTTTGTTTTCCTCTATAATTTTATAAATTTCTTCATCAAAAGGAATTGTAAAAGCAATAGGTAAAGATGTTTTAATCTCATAATTAATTTTTCTTCCAGTAAATTCGTTAAGGACAAGATATGCTTTTTTAATATTCAAATCAAGGGTATTTATCATTTTATATATGTTTTCTGCTGTTTTTATTGATATTTTATCAAAAAGAGAGACAATAAAAAGAATATCAAGGTCTCCAGAGGTTCTTCTTGATATATGTTCCATTCCCGCTTCATTATCCATAACAATAAACTTATAATTTTTTTCTATTCTTTCCATCCATTCCCTTAAAAGATTATTTGCATAACAATAACAACCAGGTCCTTCTGTTCTTCCCATTACAAGCAAATCAAAACCATTTTCTTCTCTAATAGCTTCCTGAATCCTGATTTCAAGATATTTTGATTTTTCCATTCCATAAGGAAGATTATTTTTTATTTTTTCAATTTCACTAACTATTTCAACAAGGGATTTTGGTTGAGCAATACCAAGATTTTCAGCAAGATTACTATTTGGGTCTGCATCTACAGCAAGTATTGGTTTTTTGTTCATTTTTAAAAGTGAAAGAATTATTAAAGAAGACAAAGTTGTTTTCCCTGTTCCTCCTTTTCCACTTACACCTATCTTTAATGGTTTCATTTTAATAATCAGTATGTGGAATAAAAAGTGATTTTAAATACTCTTCCATATAAATTGGACTTCTTGACAAATCAATATAAGTAAGTTTCTTTATTATTTCTTTTGTAAGTTTTCTGAACTCATCACTCAAAATATAAGTTTCTGCACCCATCAAAGAAGTATTTCCAAGAAACTTAAATCTTTCTTCAGGCAATTCAGGAAAAAGACCTATTTCTATTGATTTTTTAATATTTATGTGTTTCCCAAATCCACCTGCAATGTAAAATTTCTTTATATCATCAATTTTTATTCCAATTGTCTTTAAAATTGTTGATATTGCTGAATAAATTGCTCCTTTTGCCCTTATTAAGTTTTCTATATCTGCCTGGGTTATAACAATTTTTTCGCCATTTATTTTATTTTCTGCAACTATAAACTCCTTAATACCTTCATTTTCAACAATTCTTTCATTTTCTCCAATAAAATTCCCATTCCTGTCTATTATTCTATTTCTATAAAGTTCAGCAAGTAATTCTATATAACCAGAACCACATATGCCAATTGGTTCAGCATTCCCTATTGTTTCATAAAATACATCTCCATTTTCTATAAAAACCTTTTGAATTGCTCCCTTAACTGCTCTCACTCCATTTTTCACTCCACTCCCTTCAAAACAAGGTCCAGCAGAGGCAGAACAACATACCAAAAAATCTTTATTTCCAACCACAATTTCACCATTTGTTCCAACATCAACAAATAGAGACAAATTATCTTCTTTATGAATACCAGAAACAAGAATACCAGAAGTTATATCTCCACCTACATAAGGAAAACCACCACCAACTATTCCCAAAACTCCATTTGGATTTATTCTAATCCCTATATCTGCACTTTTAAATAACGGAAATTCATTTGCAACAGGAATATATGGTTCCTTTCTTAAATAGGATGGATTTATCTTTAAAAGCAAATGAACCATTGTCATATTACCGGAAATTGAAACACAACTTATATCATTAATTGAAACATCACATTTTTTTGAAAGGTTTATTATCAGTTCATTTATTGTTTCTGCTACTACATGATGTAATTTCTCAAGACCATCTTTTTTTTCAGCATAAACAATCCTTGATATAATATCATCTCCATATGATGCCTGTCTATTAAATGTTATTTCTGTTTTTAAGACCTCTCCTTTATTCATATCAACTAAACTTGCTGCAATTGTTGTTGTTCCAACATCAACCGCAATTCCATAATTTTTCTTTGAAGTATCTCCTGGTTCAATATTTATAATTTCAACAATATCAGATTCTTCAAAATAACTTACAGTAACTTCCCATAAACTTGTTCTTAATAGACCAGGTAGTTTTCTTAAATTTGAAATATCAATATTAAAAATCTCCTTATTCAAACATTTCTTTAATCCTCTTAATAATCTTTCATAATCACTTAAATTATCATTGAAACTTGGAGATGGCAATCTTAAAAACACCTTTTTAACAAGTGGAGAGAATCTGAATAAACTTTTTATATCAATTTGGATATGTTCAAATTCTTCACCTTTTTCAAATTCTTTCTCTATTCTTTCCGGAATTATTGTTGATGGAAGAATTTCAATTTCTAAATTTCCAAGTATTGTTGTTCTGCATGCTAAATAGATATTATTATTTTTTTCCTCCTCTGTTAGTTTTCCTGTTGGTTCTGAATAAAAATCACCTTTTAAAATTTTAACTTTGCATCTTCCACAAACACCTTTCCCTCCACAACTTGAAGTAATAAATATATTCCCTTTTATTAAACTTGATAAAATATCATTTCCTTTTCTAACAGGTATCCTTTTATTAAATGGTCTTACAGTAAGAACAAAATATTCTTTCATTTTAAAATTTCTTCTAAATTTACATTTTCCTCAATTAGTTTTCTTGCTATTTCAATCTTATCCAAATCATTTTCTGTCAGTTTAACAACAAGTTCATTAATTTTTGAAGCAACTATGTATGTTTCTTCTTCAGCAATAATAGTAGGGAAATCATATTTTTTTATAAGTTCAAGTATTGTTTTATGTGGATAAATTCCTCCTGTCAAAAGTATTCCTTTTATCAAATTCTGCATTGAAGTTGAAAGAACTGCAAAAATTATATCTTCTCTATCACCAGGAGTTATCAATAAAGAATCTGGTTTAAAATAATTAAGTGCATGTCTTGGTGTCATTGCTCCAACAATTACATTTTTTATTTTTTCTCTCATTTTATTCCAACCACTGATTATCTTCCCATCAACTGCATCACATATCTGAAAAAGATTTGGTTGAGTAAGGTCTTGAACATATGGAATAAGTCCTAAAAGTTTTAAATTTATTTTTGAGAAAAATTTATTTAAGTATTTTTCAAGGATATCCTTTTTTTCTTCTTGAACCTTATTTATAATCACACCTTTCACAGAAACATTCTTTTCTTTAAAAAGTGATAAATTTAAAGATATCTCATCAGCAGGTCTTCCTATTCCACCAATTGAAATTATAATGGATGGCGCATTAAGAATTCTTGCAACTTCAGCATTATTTAAATCAAATATAGAACCAACTCCAGCATGTCCTGTTCCTTCAATAATAACCATATCTTTATTTTCAGAAATTTTCTTATAACTTTTAACTATCTTTTCAATAAGTTGGTCTTTATTTGGATTTTCAAGGTAATTCCTTGTAAAACCTTCTTCAACAGCAATTGGATTCATATCTTCAAGTTCATCCTCAAGTTTACATATTCTTTTAATTAAAACTGCATCCTTATCAATCTTTTTATTATCAATTGTTAAATATTTCTGTCCAACTGGCTTTATAAATCCAATTTTTTCTATATATTTTTTTAATGCAAGAAAAAGTCCAATACTTATTACTGTTTTTCCATCATTCTGTCTTGTTGCTGCAATAAAGATATTTTTTAGCATAATAATATTATATCAAAATTCAACTATAAGAAAAAATTTTGTAAACCATTGATATCAATGTTTTTTATATCTTTTGACAAAATCTTTTTTGATGGTACACTTAAATGGTGATATAATAAAAATAATGGAAAAGGCATTAATTTTTTTTAGTTTCTTTTTAGGATTTTTAAGTGTAGTTGTTGCTATTGTTTTGCCTATTGTTTTAGGGAAAAGGACAGATGAATTGATAAGGACAGAGGATGAGAGGGCAAAGGATTTAATAAAAGAGACACAAAGAATGATAGATGAAGGGAATAAAAGGGCACAGGAGATACTTGATAGGATGGATGAAAGAAT
>JBMFMQ010000123.1:0-3930 GCA_049970595.1 Candidatus Ratteibacteria bacterium
TAACCGATGAACAAGGCAAAAGAAAATATGGCAGAAAAGCAAGACCTTTTGAAATCTTAAACCTTGGAAAATATGAAAGACAACTCTGGCAGGTTAGGACCTTCTCAAACAAAGACGAAAAACAGGCACTCTTTGAATACCTTGCTTTTATCCTGAAACTCTACGGTGCAGAACCCATCAGCGGTTTTACCCATATTCACGGTAAAAAAGGAAATGCCCTTGTCTATGTTGGAGCAGTTGATTCACCTGTAACCATTCAGGAAGTTATTGATGCTATACAGGACTGTAAAAAAGTTGGACAGAAGGAACTTCACATCCTTGGCTGGGAATGGGAGATGGGACTGAATGATGCAATTCAGGAGATTGCTAAAAAAGAAGGAGTAAAACTAAAACTGAGAATCATACCAATGGATGTTTTAGATAGTGAAGCAGTCCGAAGAAGAGACATTCAATTCTTTGAGCTTGCTCATTTTAAAGTTGATATTAAAACAAAAGGAAAGAATGTTGAAGTTGAGCTTAAGGACTTTGTAATTCCTCACACTGACTTAATACCTGATGATGTGAAGGATAAAATCAAAAAATGGACTGACTGGGTTGACTACTGGGCAGTAGATTTTGATTTTAAAAATGACACTTTTAACAATGGCTGGACCTCTTACAGGACGAAGAAAGACAGAACCCTGAACTTAAAAGCAACCCATACTTATGAAAAAGCAGGCAAGTATAAAATCTTTGTTAAAGTAATTGACATCTTTGGTATTGATACATCACAAGTTTTTGAAGTGGAGGTGAGATAAAATGACAAACAAGGCACCAAAAACCTGGGTTCAATACGATAAGACCCTTCCTTATATAGAGGACAGGGATCCATCAAAAAAGCCTACTTCTCATTTAATCAAGGATGGAGAAAATTCTTACAAGGTGGTTGAAGGAAGAAGACCAAGCAAGATGTTGCTTGTGAATAAATTAAGGGAAGAAGTAGACAGATGGCGTGATGCTGATTATCCAGGGGTGACAGATACTACAAGAGAACTTCTATATTTCTGGTTCTTTAATGACCACAAAGTAAACAATGAACCTTTCAAATTCTGGTTCTGTCAGAGAGAGGCAGTTGAAACACTTATTTATCTTTTTGAAGTAAAAAAATATAACGATTTAAAACCAGTGATAGAAGCATATGCTGAAAATTTTAGAAAAGACCTATTTAGCAATGCTGTTGAGTTTGTTGAAGGTATAGAAGGGAAAAGGAAACTTATCAGATACTTTCCTGAACTTGAACAGGAAGGAGAACAGGAACTTCCGGAAAAAGGTCTTTTAAGATATGCCTTTAAGATGGCAACCGGCTCTGGTAAAACCTATGCCATGGCTTTAATAATTGTCTGGTCTTATTTTAATAGAATCAGGGAAAAGGACTCTCGTTATCCAGATAATTTTTTAATCATTGCTCCAAATGTTATTGTGTATGAAAGACTGGCGAAGGATTTTGCAGATAATAAAATTTTCTATTCTCTGCCTTTAATTCCACCGTCTTGGAAGTCATTCTGGAATATCAAGGTTACTTTGCGGGGGGATGATTCACCTTTAAATCCATCGGGAAATCTTATTGTTAACAATATTCAGCAGTTATATGAGTCAAGGAGGACGGAATGGACGCCTGAAAGCATAGTTGATGACATTCTTGGAAGGAAGCCACAAAAGGACTTAACAAAGCCGCCTGAAACCTTAATTGACAAGATAAAAAAATTAGACAATTTGATGGTAATAAATGATGAGGCACATCATGTTCACGATGAAGATTTACAGTGGCATAAAACACTTATATCAATTCATAAGGCATTACCAAATGGAATAGACCTCTGGCTTGACTTTTCTGCTACTCCCAAGACACAAACAGGGACATATTACCCCTGGATTATTGTTGACTATCCACTTGCTCAGGCGGTTGAAGACAGAATTGTTAAGGTTCCTTTGATAGTTCATCGCATTGATAAAAAAGACCCTGAAAATGTATCAAAAGATAATGTTATCCAGAAATATGGTGATTGGATAACTGCTGCGATTGAGCGCTGGAAGGAGCACTATGAAGTTTACTCAACTGTTGGCAAAAAGCCAGTCTTATTTATTATGGCAGAGAAAAATGAATATGCTGATAAGATTGCTGAAGCAATAAGAAGAAGGGGAGATTTAAAAAAATTTATTAAGAATCCTGAAGAAGAGGTAATGGTAATCCATGTAAAATCAAGAGGAGAGGGGGAAACAGAGATAAAGATTACTGAAAAGGACCTTCCAAAATTGAGGGAACTGGCAAGAAAAATAGATGAGCCAGATAACAAAGTTAAAATAATTGTGAGCAATTTGATGCTAAGAGAGGGGTGGGATGTTCAAAATGTTAGTATAGTGTTAGGTTTAAGACCATTTACTTCTAAAGCGCAGATTTTGCCTGAGCAGGCAGTGGGAAGGGGATTAAGATTGATGAGTGGAATAAGTCCTGACCATACCCAGACACTTGAGGTAATGGGAACAGAGGCGTTTGAAAATTTTGTCCGTGAACTTGAAAAAGAAGGTGTTGGAATTAATACAACAAAGACCCCACCACCGCTTCCCATAACAATTGCTCCTGAAAAATCAAGGTTGGTTTATGATATTGAAATTCCCCGCACCGAATTTAGATTTTCAAGAAACTATAAAAAAATAGAATCATTAGACCCATTCCAAATTCCATCACTTTATTCCTCAGATAAACTTGAACAAGAGAAAAAAATTCTTTTAAGAATGGAGTTTCCTGTAACAGAAACAGAAGTTCATCAAGTTGCAATAGATGTTACTTCTTTGCCTTCTGGTAGGGAACTGGTTTCTTACATAGTTCGTGAGGTTATGAAAAGAGCACGGCTTACTTGTGAGTTTAATAATTTGTATCCTATAGTTGAAAGATATATCCTTGAAAAATGTTTTGAGACAAGAATAAAAGACATTGAAGAAGATAAATTAAGGAAAAACTTAAATGATATTTCAATTCAGGATGCAATTATTGATATATTAGCAAAAGTAATAGGACAGATTTCTGTTGAGACAAAAACAGAGGTTGTAAAATTAGATTCTTTCAAACTTTCATCTATTCCGCCTTTTACTTGGAGAAGGAAACATTTAAGATGCAAAAAGACAGTATTTAACTTTGTTGCAGTTTATAATGATTTTGAGGCTGAATTTGCAAAATTCCTTGATGATGCTGATGATATAGAAAGATTTTCTGCTCTTGCTGATAAATTCTCCATTGATTATTTAAGTTCAAGGGGAGCTATAAGGCTTTATTATCCTGATTTTATTGCTGTTCAGAAGATTGGTGGAAAAAAAGTTTTCTGGATTATTGAAACCAAGGGAAGAGAATATGAAGATACTGATAGAAAAGATGATGCAATCAAAAAATGGTGCGAGGATATAACTAAACAAACAGGCCAGGAATGGAAGTATTTGAAAGTTATGCAATCAGGTTTTAAAGCATCAAGAAACCTCAAAAATTTTGCTGAACTGGTGTCAGACTTAAAAATATAAAATGATTTCATCTTTTCAAAATAAAAAAATCTCGTTAATCAAATCCTCTCCCTCACTCAATCTTCCGACTACGAAACAGACCAAACAAAACAAGCAAAAGTCAAAGAACTTGAAAAAGAAATTGATAAGCTAATTTATAAACTTTACGATTTAATAGAAGAAGAAATTAAAATAATTGAAGGTGGGAAAATTTATGAATAAAAACGAAGTTAACACTGCTTTTGAAATCTTGCTTGAAGAGATTGAAGAGGTCATTGAAGAGGAGTTTAATAACATAAGCAAGGAAGGGGAAGAGGCTTTTAAAGCCAAAGATTTTGATAAAGCAAAGTCACTTATTGAACGTGGCGACCGTCTTAAATCTTTCAGGGAAAAGGTTAAATC
>JBMFMQ010000124.1:0-3870 GCA_049970595.1 Candidatus Ratteibacteria bacterium
GTTGGTATAGCTGGGACAAAAAGAGGGCTTGTTTATATAAATTGTTTTGAAGTGATTGAAAATGTTTTTGTTGTTGCAATTTGTGGAAAGGATGAGAAAAAATTAAAAAAATTAAAAGATGAAAGAAAAGAATTAAAAATTTTTACTGATTATAATGAATTTTTAAAATCTGATATAGATATTGTAGTTGTTGCTGTTCCTTTACCTCTTCATGCAGAATTTTCAATTTATGCTCTTGAAAAAGGGAAACATGTACTATCTGAAGTCCCGCCTGTTAATTCAATAGAAGAGGGTAAAAAACTTTATGATGCAGTAAAAAAAACAAGGAAGAAATATATGCTTGCACAAAATACATGCTGGTGGGCACATATAAGAGCATGGGAAAAAATAATAAAAGATGGGAAAATAGGGAAAATTTTTTATGCAGAAGGAGAATATATACATAATATTAAAAATTATCTTGAAGAAGAGGTGAAAACAAAAAATATATGGAGAGGGGTTATGCCTTCCATTTATTATTGTACTCATAGTTTGGGTCCGTTACTAATGTTAATGGATGATAGATGTACTCTTGCTCAAGGGTTTCAAGTAGATGAGAAATATGATATAGAAGGTATAGAAAATCCTGCTTCAAGGATTGAAGTAGGTATATTTAAAACTGAAAAAGGTGCAGTTATAAAAATTTTATGTGGTTTTGGAGTTATTAGAGAACCTGGATTTCATTACTATTCAATATATGGAACGAAGGGATGTTTAGAAACGAATAGAGTCGGAGAAGAAAAAACATATGCCTATTTTGATGAGATACCCAATTTAAAGCACATGATAACAATTCCTTTAAAATCTGGGTATAGTGAAATTGAAACTGCCTATACTCATGGAGGGACAGAATATTTACTTGTAAAAGAGTTTGTAAATAGTATTTTAAATGATACAGAACCACCAATAAATGTTAAGAGAGCGCTTGAATTTGGTCTTCCTGGAATATGTGCCCATATATCTGCAATTAAAAATGGTGGTGTTATTGAAATTCCAAAATTTGAATAAAAAGGGGGAATTATGCCCGAAAGAGTTTATGGAGAAAGAGAGATTGAACTTTTAAAAGAGGTTTTAAATTCTAAAAATTTGGGAGCATTGACTGGTAAATTTACATCTGAATTTGAAAAAAGATTTGCAGAAATGATTGGTGCAAAATATGCAGTTGCTATGAATTCAGGAATGAGTGCTTTACATTCATCTATTATTTGCGCTGGAGCAGGCTCAGGAAGTGAAGTAATATGTAATTCTTTATTTATTTTTGGAGCGATGGCTGTTTTATATAACAATGCAATTCCTAAATTTGTTGATATAGACCCAATAACACATACAATGGATCCGGATAAAATAGAAAAAGAGATAAATGAGAGGACAAAAGCAATAATAGTTACTCATGCATGGGGACTACCTGCTGATATGGATAAAATAAATGAAATTGCAAAGAAATATAAACTTTTTGTGATTGAAGATTGTGCTCATGCAATTTTAGCAAAATATAAAGGGAGATACACAGGTACTTTAGGAGATGTTGGTTGTTTCAGTTTTCAAGCAAGTAAGCAGATGTCTCTTGGAGACGGTGGTATGGCAACAACAAATGATGGAGAGATTGCTAAAAATCTTGATTTACATGCAGGTGCTCCTACATTTCTTTCTGTTGCTTATGGGCTTCACTATAATTACAGAATGAACGAATTAACATCTGCAGTTGGTATTGCTCAACTTGAAAGAATTGTGGAATTTATAAAAGGATTGCAGAAAGTTGCTTCATATTATGATAATGCGATTAAAAATTGTAAATGGATAACACCACAGAAAGCACCTGATAGAGTTCATACATATCATTTTTGGGCAGCAACATTTGAAGGTGAAAAATATGGTTTAAGCTTAGAGGAATTCAAAAACGAGGTTAAAAAAGAAAAAATTGGAATTTCTGTTGGTTATACAAATATGCCATCATATAAACATCCTGTAATTAAAGATAAACTTGCTCATGCATTCCATTGCAAAAATTATCCTTATAAAATAGAATATCCTGATGGGTTATGTCCTGTTGCAGAAAAAGTAATTCCAAGAATAGTACTTTCTTATACAATTAAATCAGAAGAAGAAGCCAAAATTGATTCAGAGAAACTTTTTAATCTTATAAAAAAACTTGAAGGATGAAAATAGGATATGTAATTAACAGAAAACTTTGGGAAGAAGAAAATAAAAAAGAAAGGAATTATTGGTGGATTTATATTGAAGAAATTTTTGGAAGAATGGGATTGTGTTGTGAAAAAATTGATATTGAAGATATTGAAAAAGATATTGGAGAATATAAATTTTTATTTCTTGGGCCTGATGATTATAGCAAAGTAGAAAAAATTTTGAAAAATTGGGTTAAAAATGGAGGATTTCTTTTTGGATTTAACTGTTACAATATAGACAATATCTTTGGGAATAAGTTTGCAAAAAAGATAATTGAAAAAGAGATTTTTGAACTGAATGGCTATTTAAAATTTACAAAAGATAAATTTACATCTATAATTTATAAAAAATTCCCCATTTTTTCAGATATAAGGGCTGTTTATCCATACAATTCAGAAACAATTGCATATTTTGATAAAAATCTTTCTATAATAACATTCAGGAGATATAAAAAAGGATGTGCTTTTTATTTTGGATTTGATATTTCAAAAACATTCTGGGTTATAAATCAGGGGAGACCTGTTGATTATGATTATGATGGAGATGGTTATTTAAGAAATGGTGATGGGATTGTTTTAAAGTCAAATAAAATACCAATTACTGATGAATTTTTAATTTTTTTACAGAATATAATTGAAAATATTTATCCTTTTCCTTTTATTTATCACCTCCCTCCATTAAATGAAAATGATATTGTTCCTGATGCTGTATTTGTTTATAGCGGAGATGACGAAGCAACAAAAGGAATACATTTTCCAGCGTGTGAATTTATGAAAAAAAATTCTCTTCCATATCATATAAATATTATGCCTGATAAAAATTTCAAATTTGCGATTTCTGAAAATGAATTTAAAAAGATTGAAGAAAAAGGAACAGAAATATCACTTCATTATAACTTTATGGATAATTTTATACATCCTTCGGGTTTTGATGAAAATGATGTTAAAAAGCAGACAGAAATTTTTATAGATAAATTTAAAAAAATACCTGTATGTGTAAACTCTCACTTTTTAAGATGGACAGGATGGTATGAGCCTGCTTTATGGATGGAAAAATATGGAATTAAAGGATATAATGGTAAAATTCATTCGCGTTTTCCTCCTTTAAATCCTATTAATAAAATTGGCTATGCTTTTGGAACATCATATCCATTCTTTTATTGGACAGATTATAAATATGAAAATAAAAAAATTGAATTTATTGATTTACCCATAACTTTTTATGAATGTGGATATGAAGGAAAAAAGTTGATTTTAAAAATATTGAAAAAGCAGTTTTATTAGCAGTTAAATATAATACAATTTCAAACTTTTTTTACCATCCTGTATATATAGCAAAAAATCCCTCATGTAGAAAAGCAATAGAGAAAATTATTAAATTTATTAAGGAAAAAAAATTCAAAATATTACATTCAACACCTGATAAAATTACTGAGTACTGGATAGAAAGAAGCAAAAGTAAAATATTTGATATGAAAATTGAGAAAGATACTATATCTTTTAATGTTTTTTGTAATTATAAAAATGGGCTTTTAATTAAAATTTATATTGGAAATAAAAAATTTATAAATTCTAATTTTTCTTTCAAGACAAAAAAAATAGATTCTCAGAAATTCCTTTTTATTAAAGTTCCTTATGGAGAAAATAG
>JBMFMQ010000125.1:0-3822 GCA_049970595.1 Candidatus Ratteibacteria bacterium
GAGTGAGGGGGTTTGGGGGTGTTGATACCTTTTGGGGATTTTAAAGGGGTTTAAACCCCTTTAAGAAAATAACATAAGAATGGGGTATAATATAAAAAAGGGGAAATAACTAATAGGAATCAGTAAAAACTTATGAAAATAGTAATGAGTAAAAAATATTTAGTTTTAATAGGTCTTTTTCTTTTTTTATCTGGATGTATTTGCCAAAAGGAGAAAAAATTAGAGATAGAGAAATTTCCAGAGGTTCAATATATAGAAGAAATAAGTCCTAAAATATCAGAAGAACAAGAAATCAGTGAAAAAGAAGTTATAAAGGAAACTGAAAAAGAGGAGGTATTTCAACCATCAAAGGTTATGGAACAAGAACAAGAAATAGAAAAAGAGAAAAAAGTCGCTTTATTACCAAAAAGTGAAATAGCAAAGGTAAAAAAAGAAGAATTTTTCCCTGAAATATATCTTAAAAAATGGAATGGAGAGTGTCTTATTTATAATATGAAGTGGAATTTGGTAAATTTTGGTAAAGCAATAGTTATATCTCTTGAAGAAAAAGAAAATTTTCACCTTGCTGGAATTACTATACCAGAAGAATTGCCTGCAAGGATTGGTTATGGATATAATAGGGTTGATACTTTTGTTGATAAAAAAACAGGAAAACCAAAATATTTTTATTTATATACAAAAACAGGAAGAAAAGAAAAAACAACAGAAATATTTTTTAATTGGACTGCTAAACAATATACATGCATAGAAAGAAAATATGAAAATAAAAAACTATATTCAACCAAAAGGAAAGTAATTAAGTTTGATGGAGATATTTTTGACCCCCTTTCTTTATTTTATTTTTTAAGAGATTCAAATTTTGAAAATATTCAAAATAAGGAATTTCTTGTTGCTTTAACTGAAAAATGGTATGTAAAGATTAATTTTAAAGGTATTAAAACTCAAAAACTTCCAGATGGCCAGAATAAAGAAGTATTTGTAATTGAGCCAGTTGCAAGAAGTGAAAAGGAGAAATTCAAAGATGGGAAACTTGACATTTTAATAACAAAAGACGAGAAAAAGGTTGTTTTTTTTGAAGGTAAGGTTCCACTTGGAATGGCAAAATTAATTTTAAATCAAGTTCAGAAAATTGATTTAGAAAAAGATAATAATGTAAACGAAATAATCAAAAATTTAGTTTCTAATATAAAATAGGAGAAAGAATGTGCCTTGCAATTCCAATGAAGGTTGAAAAGATAATTGGGAAATTTGCCATTGTTTCTATTGGAAATGTTAAAAGAAAAGTTAATATTTCTTTTGTTGAAAATGTAAAAAAGGGCGATTATTTAATTGTTCATGCTGGTTTTGCTATTGAGAAACTTGATAAAAAGGAAGCAAAAAAAACAATTGAAATACTTGAAACTCTAAAATGAAATATATATTTGAATACAGAAAACCTGAGATACTAAAAGAGATAATTAAAAAGATAAAAATATATGCTTCTCGATTGAAAAAAGAAATAAATTTGATGGAGGTATGTGGAACTCATACAATGCAAATAGGTAGATATGGAATAAGGAGATTGATGCCTGAAAATATAAAATTGATTTCTGGTCCTGGATGTCCTGTATGTGTTACTCCTTCATGGTATATTGATACTTCTATCCAACTATCAAAAACAAATGATGTAATAATCACAACTTTTGGAGATATGGTGAAGGTCCCGGGTTCTTTTTCTTCTCTTGAAAAAGAAAAGGCAAATGGTTCTGAAATTTTTGTTGTTTATTCACCTCTTGATGCTTTAAATATTGCAGAAAAAAATAAAAATAAAAAAGTAATTTTCCTTGCAGTTGGATTTGAAACAACTACTCCTTCAATTGCAATGACAATTAAGATAGCAAAAGAAAAGAAAATTAAAAATTTTTTTATTTTATGCGGAAATAAACTTATTCCACCTGTTATGGAATTCTTATTGAAAGAAAAAGATACAAAAATAGATGGATTTATATGTCCAGGCCATGTAAGTGTAATTATAGGAGAGGAACCTTATAGATTTATTCCTGAAAAGTATAATATCTCATGTGTAATAAGTGGATTTGAGCCATCTGACATCATTTATTCAATTTTTTTAATCTTAAGAAATATAATTGAAGAAAAACCGGATGTCATTAATGAGTATAAAAGGGCTGTTAGTAAATCTGGGAATAAAAAGGCAAGAGAAATAATATATGATGTATTTGAAAAGGTTGATTCAGAATGGAGAGGGATAGGAATTGTTGAAAGAAGTGGATTAAAGTTAAAAGAAGAATATAGGGAATTTGATGCTGAAAATAGATTTGAGATAAAATTTGAAAAAAAAGAAAGGAAGGTAAATTGTTTATGTGGTGAAATTTTGAAAGGAAAGAAAATACCTTTTGATTGTTCATTATTTGAAAAGGTATGTAATCCAGAAAATCCAGTTGGTCCATGTATGGTATCTTCTGAAGGAACATGTAGCGCTTATTATAAATATGAAAAAAGATAGAATAATCCTTTCTCATGGAAGTGGTGGTAAATTAATGCATGCTTTAATAAATAATATTTTTCTTAAAAATTTTAAAAATGAAATACTTGAAAAATTAAACGATTCTGCAGTAATTAAGTTTGAAGATTTTGATATCTGTTTTACAACTGACTCATATACTATAAATCCAATTTTCTTCCCTGGAGGGGATATAGGTAAACTTTCTATCTGTGGAACAATAAATGATTTATCTGTTTCAGGTGCAATTCCATCATATATATCTACTGCTTTTATTATTGAAGAAGGATTTGAAATTAAAGAACTTGAAAAAATAGTAAATTCAATGAAAAAAACTGCAGAGATATGTGGAGTTAAAATAATTACAGGAGATACAAAAGTTATTGAAAAAGGGAAAGTGGATAAAATTTTTATTAATACTTCAGGAATTGGAATAAAAGATAAAAAAATAAAACTTGGAACTGAATTTATAGAAGAAGGAGATGTTATTATAATAAATGGTCATATTGCTGAACACGGGATATCTGTTTTAATTTCAAGGGATGATTTTAAAATAAAAAGTAATATAAAAAGTGATTGTGCTCCTTTAAATAAACTTATTGGAAAAATTCTTAAATATTCTGAAAGTATTAAATTTATGAGAGATCCAACAAGGGGAGGGATTTCTGCAACTTTAAATGAGATTGTTAATAATAAAAGTTTTGGAATAGTTATTTATGAAGATAAAATACCTATAAAAGAAGAAGTTTTATCAATATGTGAATTGCTTGGTTTTGACCCTCTAAATATAGCAAATGAAGGAAAAGTTATTATTATATGCAAGAAAAAAGATTCTGAGAAAATATTAAATGAAATGAGAAAGACAGAATATGGTAAAGATGCAAAAATAATAGGTGAAATTGTAAAAAAACCAGAAGGTAAAGTTTTAATGGAGACAATAACAGGTTCTATAAGAATTGTTGAAACACCATTAGGCGAACAGTTTCCAAGAATATGTTAAATTTTATAAGAAGAAATAAGAAATTAATAGTTTTGTTTTTGGTTTCTTTTTTTGTTTATATAAATTCTATCTTAAACCCTTTAATATGGGATGACCTTTCTTTAATAAAAGAAAATTATCTTATAAAGAGTTTAAAGAATTTCTTTGTCTTCTTTAAAACAGATCTTTATAAAGGAGCAAATTCATTATCAACATTTTATAGACCTTTACAGGCATTATCTTATTCTTTAATATACAAATTTTTCAAATTAAATCCAATACCTTACCATCTTTTAAATATCTTTTTGCATATAGGTTGTTGTCTCTTATTTTTTATTCTACT
>JBMFMQ010000126.1:0-3669 GCA_049970595.1 Candidatus Ratteibacteria bacterium
TGATACCTTTTGGGGATTTTAAAGGGGTTTAAACCCCTTTAAGAAACAAACTTAAGAATGTGGTAAAATATAATAAAGAGAAAATAACTAATGGGGTTCGGTAAAAACTTACTAAATATTAGAAGGAGGTGAAAAATGGGCTTTTGGGTAGTGAGAAGTTTCTTTTTAATCCTTTGTGTTCTTGCAGGTTTTTATAGTTTACCAAATGCAAAAATAATGGGTATTGGAATAGGACTTTTAGGTTCTTCAGTAGTAATCGGTATTGAAATATTATTAAGCAAAATACCGGCAAAAAAATTAATGTTTGCCATTTTGGGATTGATTTTAGGACTTATAACTGCAATTCTTGTTGCAAATTTTTTTCTTTTAATTCCATTTGAAGACCAGAAAACAGAAAATTTAATAAGATTTGCTCTTTATTTTGCATTTTCTTATCTTGGTATTATGATTGGAATAAAAGGTGTTGAAAAACTCGGTTTTATCCTCCCAATTTTTGGTGGAATAAAGGAAGGAGAAAAACTTTTAATTGTTGATACAAGTGTTTTAATTGATGGAAGAGTTTATGAACTTATGAAAAGTGGATTTATTGATTATAAACTTGTTATTCCAAAATTTATAATAAAGGAGTTACAGGAACTTGCTGATTGTTCAAGTGATTTGAAAAGACAAAGAGGTAGAAGGGGACTTGAAGTTTTAAATAAATTAAGAGATGACAATGAAATTGAAGCAAAAATTTATGACATAGATTATCCTGAAATAGAAGCAGTTGATGCAAAACTTGTAAAACTTGCTTTGGAAATTAAGGCAGCAATTCTTACAAATGATTTTAATCTTACAAAAGTTGCTAAAGTTCAGAATATTAAAGTATTAAATTTGAATACTCTTGCAAATCTTATGAGACCAAGATTGATGAGTGGAGAAGAGATATCTTTGAAAATTATAAAAGAGGGGAAAGAAGCAGGTCAGGGAGTTGGATATCTTGAAGATGGAACTATGATTGTTGTGGAAAATGCTTCAAAATATGTTGGTAAAGTTGTTGATATAGTGATAGATAGTGCAATTCAAACTCCAACAGGCAGAATTATTTTTGCCAAATTAAAATGATATCTCTTATACTTGCTGGTGCCGGAAAAGGAGAAAGATTGGGTTTATCTATTCCAAAATCTTTTTTGAAAATTTGTGGTAAAGAGTTATTCTTATATTCAATAGAAAAATTTTATAAATTGGTTGAAAAAATATTTCTTGCATTACCAGAAGAGTATATAGAAAGAGGCAAAGATATTGTTGAAAAGAAATACAAAAAAGTTATTATAGTGAAAGGAGGAGAAAGAAGACAGGATAGTGTTTTAAATTGTCTAAATCAACTTGGGGAAGAAAATAAAATGGTTTTAATTCATGATGTTGCAAGACCCTTTGTAAGTGAAAAATTAATAAAAAAAATAATTGATGGAACTGAAAAATTTGGTGCTTGTATTCCAATTTTAAAAATGACAGATACATTAAAAGAAGTAGATAGAAATTTTGTTAAAAAGACACTTGAAAGAGAAAAAATATTTATTGTCCAGACGCCTCAAGGATTTAAGCCAGATTTAATAAAAAATGCTTATTATGAATGTTATAGAAAAAATCTAAAAGGCCCAGATGATTCATTCTTTCTTGAAAATATTGGTTATGAAAAGATTTACTGTGTAGAAGGAGAAAGAACAAATATAAAAATAACATATCCAGAAGATTTAATTTTTGCTGAATTTTTGATTAAAAAATGGGAAAAGGAATAACATATCCTTTTGGTTTTTATGCAAATGGAATAAATTGTGGAATTAAAAAAAATGGAAAAGAGGATTTATCTCTGATTTATTCTATTTCTCCCTGTGTCGCTTCAGGAAAATTCACAACAAATCAGTTTAAATCATACAGTCTTTTGTGGTCTATAAAAAATATAAAAAATGAAATAAGGGCAATTCTAATAAACAGTGGAAATGCAAATGCTTGTAATAGTTCAAAAAACTGGGAATTAACAAAAAAGATTATGGAAAAACTTTCAGAAAAACTAAAAATTGAAAAAGAATCTGTTCTTTTTGCATCTACAGGTATAATTGGGGTTGAACTACCATATGAAAAAATTATTGATGGATTAGATAATTTAATTAAAAATTTATCATCTGAAAATAATCTTAAGGCAGCAAGAGGAATAATGACAACCGATACATTCCCAAAAGAATACCAAATAAATACACAAATTAAAGGAAGAAAAAAGGAAGTATTCATAGGGGGAATGGCAAAAGGTGCTGGAATGATAAATCCGTTAATGGCTACAATGCTCTGTTTCATAACAACTGATGCAGTAATAGATAAAAAAGCACTTGATTTTGCTTTAAAAGAGGCAGTTGAAGAATCTTTTAACATGATTACAGTTGATAATGATACAAGTACAAATGATACTGTTATCTGCCTTGCAAATGGACTTGCAAGAAACAGAACAATCCATCTTGATACACCTGATTTTAAAATTTTTTCTGAATCTTTAAAAAATTTATGTATAGAACTGGCAAAAAAAATAGTTTTAGATGGAGAAGGCGCAAAAAAATTAATTGAAGTTAATGTTAAAGGCGGATGGTGCAAAAAAGATGTGAGGAAAGTTGCAAAAAAAGTAGCAGGTTCTTTGCTTGTTAAAACTGCTATTGCAGGAAGTAGCCCAAACTGGGGAAGAATTATTGCTGCTATTGGTTCTACAAATGCAAGATTGAATAAAAAAAATATAGAAGTTAAAATATGTGGAATAAAGGTATTTGAAGGAGAACCTACCCATTATGATAAAGAAAAATTGATACAATTGATAAAAGGAAAAGAAATAAAAATTGAAATAGATTTAAAAAGAGGCAATTTCACTGCTACAGCATGGGGATGTGATTTGACAGAAGATTATGTAAAAATAAATAAGGAGTATTCATGATAAGCAGAATTAAAAAATTTACCATTTTTTTTGTTGGAGATGAAACAAAATTACTGGATAAACTGCAAAAACTTGGAATAGTTGAAATTGAAAATACGTCCTTAGAAGGATTTGAAAATCAAAAGATTTTAAAAGATGAAATAGAAGAGAAGATTAAAAAAATAGAGTTTTTGAGAAAAATTTTATTTGAAAGAGAAAAGATGGGCGAAAAAATTTATATAGACGAAAAAAAAGAAAATGAAATTTTAAATAATTTTTCACTGGAGGGTATATACAATTATTTTTTAAAAATATACCAGGAAATTGAAAAAAGAAAGAAAATTATTCAGAAAATAGAAAAAATAAAAGATGAATTAAATCCCCTTTTAGATACCCAGATAACATTTTCAGAACTTTTTACACTTTTACATTTTGATTTTTTGGTTTTTTCCTTACCTCATAAGAAAGAGATAAAAAAAGATATTGAGGATTTATATATTGAAAAAATTGGAGAAAACAAAAAAGAGGCATTGTATTTAATTTTATTCAGAAAAAGGAAAAAAGAGATAGCAGAGAATTTTATAAAAGAAATTGGTGGAAGGACTGTCTTTGTAAGAAAGTGGAATAAACCAATAAAAATAATTTTTGAAAAACTTGAAAAGAATGAAAGAAAAAATGAAGAAAAAATTTTGAATTTAACAAATAAAATTTCAGAAATTTTAAATTACAAACTTGAA
>JBMFMQ010000127.1:0-3476 GCA_049970595.1 Candidatus Ratteibacteria bacterium
AATATGGTTTTGATAATTTAAATTACAAGAAAGAGGAAAATAAATTTGCTATTGAGGAAACAAATTATAGTTTTTATTATTCTAATGAAAAAATAGGTAATTTATTTTTCGTTTCGGATTTTCTTAAGGAATTTTTTGATATAAAAGGAGAAATTTATGTATGTGAGATTTTATTTGATAAATTTTTGAAATATATAAGTTTTGAAAAAAAATTCAAACAATTACCAAAATACCCATCATCAAAAAGGGACTTTTCATTTTTATTTTCTTTTGATATTAATTGGCAAGATATAGAAAAAGGAATTTTGAAACTTGATTTGCCAATAGAAAAAATTGAGGTTTTTGATATATATAAGAGTAAAAATCTTCCCGAAAATAAAATAAGTGTAAGTTTTTCAGTTATTTTCCGTTCTCCATTGAGAACGCTTGAAAATACAGAAATAAACGAGTTTTCAGAAAAAATTGTTAATTTTATTGAGAAAGAATTTAAAGGAAAAATGAGATACTAAAAATGTATAAAATAAATATTTTCGGGAAAACATATTTTATTTATTCAACATTGCCTTCTAATGAGATAAATAAGATTGTTAGAGAAATCAACGAAAAGTATAGACAATTAGAACAGCAATATAAAACATTTGATAAAGTTGATATTCTTATTGTTTTTTTAATTGAACTATATGAGGTTATCTACAATCTTAAAAAAGAGATAGCAAAAAACCACCAAGACAGGAAAGTTATAAAAGAAAAAATAGAAGAAATAGAAAAAGAGATAGAATTAATGGTAAAATCTTGACAGAAATGAAAAAAATTGTATTATATATATTTATGTGCGGGGTGGAGCAGTGGTAGCTCGCCAGGCCCATAACCTGGAGGTCGGCCGTTCGAATCGGCCCCCCGCAAATTTAAATTTTAACAGGAGAGAAAGTGAAACTGGGGGGTAGAAGAAATCTAATATTGGATATAGGAAGTACAAAAATAAGAGTTGTAGATTTAGAATTTATCAATGGGAAAATCACCCTAACTTATTATAATGAATTTGATATGACTCATATTCCTCCAGAAGAAAGCGAAAATTTTTTAAGAACAGAAGGGAAAAGTTTTATTCAGAACTTACCTGCCAAAAATTTCTATGTTTCAATTCATGGAAGAGGGGTTCTTATAAGAGGGTTAACTGTTCCTAAGGTCCCTATAAAAAAATTAAAGGATATTCTTAAATATGAAGTTCAACAGCAAATTCCTTTCCCCTTGGAAGTAGTTGTATGGAAATATCAAATTTTTGAGGAAACTCCACAGAATTATAATGTTTTACTTGGAGCAATAAAAAGGGAAATATTAAATGAACAAATTGGAAAAATTACTTCCTTAGGTATAGACCCTTATTTTCTTGATTCCGACCATTTTGCAATTATAAATTTACTTATATCCTTCAAAAACTTAGCAAGAGATAAATGTATTGGATTACTTGAAATAGGTGCAAATACTTCAAACTTAATAATTAATTATAAAGAAAAATTTCTTGTAAGGTCTTTGACTGTTTCAGGGAATACAATTACTTCTATAATTTCTGAAACAGAGGGAAAGTCCTTTATTGAAGCAGAAATTGAGAAGAAAGAAATGGGAATTCAGAGTAAGTCGGTTATAAGTGCACTTGATAGTTTAAATACAGAACTTCAGAATTCTATAGATTACTGGAGATTCACTTTAAAAGGTCCTGAACTTGAAGAATTTTATATATGTGGTGGCACTTCACAATTAAAAGGTTTTAAAGAATATTTGGAAGAAAAAGGACGATTTCCTGTCCATTATTTTAAACCTTTAGAATATTTAGATGTTGATGAAAAATATACATATTTAAAAGAAAAAGATGTTGAACTTGCTACAGTTGTTGGTATAGGATTGAGAAAAGTAATTCCTGTTTTTGTAAATATAAATTTTTTGCCTGAAGAAATTGAGAGGATTAGAGAATTTAGAATTAATAGACCATATATATATCTTTCTGTTTTAATGGCAGGAATTATTTCAATAACTCCTTTACCTTTCTATAGATGGGAAAGAGTGATGCTTGAAGGAATTAAGAAAGAATTGGATGTTTCAAGAAGTCAGTTTGAGAAATATAAACCAGAGGTTGAAAAACTTGAGAAAGAAATAAATGAAATAAAAGGAAAGGTTACTGTTGTAAAAGGATTACTTGATAAAAAGAATATCTGGTTGAAAAGATTGCTTGAAATTGGAGAAGCATTACCGAGTAGTAAAATTTATATTACATTGATTACACCTGGAACTGTATCTCCTGCAAAACCTGAAGGAGGGATAGTTCAACCACAGCCGGGTGCTCCTCCAGGACCTCCAGCTCCAGGGGCACCTCCTGAAATGCAACCACCTGGACCTTCTGCACCACCTGAAAAGCCTGCGGAACAACCGTCTCCTAAAGAAGTTAAAATTGAAAGCACTAATGTTTTTACAATTTCAGGAGAGGTAATTATTGGAGATATAAAAACTGCTTTTAAAGATTTTAAGGATTTCATTGATAAATTGAGTAAACTTGATTTTATTCAGAAAGTTGATATATCTTCTTGTGAAGTAAATCAGGAAAAAAATAAAATTGATTTTTCTCTTATTTTGAGTTTAAAATGAAAATTTTAAGTTTTTTTAAAAAGAATTTGATGATTTTCTCACTGATTTTTGTGGGTTTGATTATTGGTCTTGGACAGTTCTTGAATAAAAAAAATAAAGAAGTAATAAAAAAAACAGAAGATGAAATTAGAAAAATATATGAGGAAGTAAAAAAATATGAAACTGAAAAAGAAAAGGCACCATCTCCTGAATTAATCGGGAAATTAACGAAAAAGAAGGAATTTTATGAAAAACAATTTGATATTATGTTGAATAATTTTTCTACAATATATCCATTACCTCCTGAATTTAAAAAATATCCATCTATAGAATTTAAAGAATATATTTACTTCTATGAAGATAAATTGCAGAAAATTGCAAAAAATAGAAATGTTTCCATTCCTTCATCTTTTGGATTTCCAAAAACTGGTCTGGTTGATATAAATCAAATTCCAATTTTAACACTCCAGTTTGAAGTTATTAAGGACCTTGTTAGATTAATAATAGATTCTGGAGTAACAGTAGTATCAAATTTAACCCCTGGGGTTCCTCAAAAAGTGGCTTTTTATGAAACAATTCCTATTAAATTAACAATTAGTGGGACAAGCAATGAAATAATAAGGTGCATTAAATATTTTGATAATCCTTCCTCTTATTTTACAGTTGAAAATGTTTTAATCACAAATATAGGCGAAAATTTTTATAAAGCAGATATTGATTTAAATGCTATTTTATTAAAAGTTGACAAAAATCAAACAGGATAATTTAATGGAAAGAGAAGAGAAAAAAAGAAAATTGATAGAATTTATAAAAAAGAAAAAAGAAGAAAGGGCAAGAGAAAAAGAAAAAAAAGTTATTCT
>JBMFMQ010000128.1:0-3379 GCA_049970595.1 Candidatus Ratteibacteria bacterium
TATTTCCGAACCGACCAAAATTATTGTTTATTCTTATGAGAAAGGAAAAATCTTATGGGAAAATGAAAAAATTGAAAAAATCCCTTTCAGGTTAAACCCTCTTGATGTAAGATTTATACTCATTGAGTATGACATCTTGCAGAAAGAAGGTAAAAAAATTGAAATAGAAAGAAAGAACAGAAAAAGAAAGAAAAAAAAAGTTATCTCTTCCCAAAAATGATATCTGGAAATGCGAGTGGAAAGAAGAACATCCGCAAAAAATATTGATAAAAAATCCTGTTTATGAAGTTTCAATTTTACCTGAAAATGGCGGAATAATAGGAAGTTTTAAGATAGACGGTAAAGAAATAATACATTTTCGTTCAGAAGAAAGGGGAAGCGGTTTTTTCAGGGATTTATTTTGGCAGCCAACAGAAGCAAGATGGACAGGAGAAGAAGATGCAAATTATGAATTCAAAGGGTGGGAATTTGAGAATAAAAATCTTGTATTAAAGTTTGAAAGGAAACTTAAGTTTGAGAAATTGAAGGGTCTTGTTATTAAAAAAAATTATGTTCTAAATCATGAAAGTTATGAGATAAAAGTGGAATATACTATAGAAAATCTGACAGAAAATAAATTAAGTTTTTCTTTCTGGTGTCATTCACAACCTGTTCTTTCATCTAAAGATGCGGAGATTTCTATCCCACTTTTAGATAAAAATTTAGTATTGAATAAAGATACTGCAAAAGAATATGACTATTTTATTCCTGTTAAAGATGTGTTCTCAAATGAAATAGAATATTCCCTCAGTAAATTAGTTAATGGAAAACTTAAATTTGTTTTTGAAAAAGAAAAAACAGATAAAGTTTATATTTGGTTTGGAAAAATACCAACAGTTGAATTTATTTATAATGAAGTTGAACTTAACCCAAAAAAGTCGTGGCAGACAGAGGTAAATATTAAGGTTTTCTGATGTAAATCTCCAAAATAATAGTTAAGAAAGGAGGGAAGGAATATGGAACTAAAAGATATAGAAAAAGAAAATATGGAAATACTTGAAAAAAAGAGAAAGACAAAAAATCCATTTGCAAGAGGTATATTTTCTCTCTATGCAGAAGACAGAGGTATACCTCCTTCCTTTGCACATCATGATGCAGAATTGCATACATTCCGTAATGTGGATATAGAAAGAATAAAGGATTTAGGTGCGAATTGTTATACTTATTTAATTTGGACAGAATCAGAAAAAGAATTTGAATTTTTACCAGAATTTTTAAAAAAAGCAGAAAAAGAAGGATTAGAAGTATGGGTTTATATAGTACCACCAAGTGAAGCACCGATAGGATTAGATAAACCAATTCAGGAAAGAAAATACCCACCTTTTGATATGGATTATTTAAAATGGGCAGAAGAGATTTCAAAAATATCAGTATCACATCAAAATTTAACCTTATGGATGATAGATGATTTTGGTGGACACAATTTAACTCTTTTTACACTTGATTATACAAGAAAAATATATGAAAAAACAAAAGAAATAAATCCTAAATTACTTTTTGGTGTTTGTTCTTATTATGATGTAATAAAGGACCTTACTGATAAAGGTTACCTTCTATATTTTGATGCAGTATTATGGGGATACCAATGGTCATACAAGAAGTGGCCTGATTGTGGTGTTTCAGCAAAAAGCTTACCTTTTGAGATAAACACTTATTATAAGCTATGTCCTGGTAAAATTTTAATTCCTTGCATTTATTTTACTCGCCATCCCTCATGGCCAAAAGGAAGACCAACAAAAGAATATCTTGAAAAAGCAATAGAAATTTCATATAAACAGGCGGGAATTTGCTTTGTTTATACAACACCGCTCAAAGGAACAATGCAGTACGATGTTGTAAAAAATTTTATAAATTCAATAAAACTAATTCCACACAGATATGAAGTTTAAAGGGGGAGAACATGGGAAAATATTGGGGATATTTAATTCATCTTGGATATAATATGTGGCTTGACTGGGAAAATCCGGATTATTCATCATATGATATCACTTCAACCGATTATCTAAGATGTGAGAAGGAAGTATGGGATAAAATAATTGACAAAGTTATTGAAGAAAAAATAAATATGGTTGTTATTGAAATTGGCGAAGGAATAAAATATGAAAGTCACCCTGAAATAGCAGTCAAAGGTTCCTGGACTAAAAAAGAGATTGAGAAAGAGATAAAGAAGTTGAAGGACGCAGGAATTGAAGTTGTTCCGCTACTCAATTTTTCAACAGCCCATGATAACTGGCTTGGTAAGTACTCAAAAATGGTTTCAACAGATATCTATTATGGTGTATGTAAAGATTTAATTGAAGAGGTTATAGAAATTTTCAAACCTAAATACTTTCATCTTGGAATGGATGAAGAAACTTATAATCATCAGTTCCATTATGAATATGTTGTTGTAAGACAGTATGATTTGTGGTGGAAAGATTTTTATTTTTTTGTAAATGAAGTTGAAAAAAGAAATGTTAGAGCCTGGATATGGAGTGATTACCTATGGCATTATAGAAATGAATTTTTTAAAAAAATGCCAAAATCAGTTTTACAAAGTAATTGGTACTATAACACAGAATTTAAGGATGATATTGTATATGTGAGAGCATTCCTTGAACTTGAAGAGAAAGGATATCACCAGATTCCAACAGGAAGTAATTGGTTAACAGAAAAGAATTTCCCTCTCCTTGTCGATTTTTGTAAGAAAAGTATATCTGATTTTAATCTCTTAGGTTTCTTACAAACAGTTTGGAGACCAGTAATAAAAAAATATTATGATAGATTTATAAAAGCAATAGAATTATTGAATAATGGGAGAAGAATTTATGAGAAGAAATGAAAAATTGTGAGTTTCTTCTATCAATCATTAAACTATCCTGGTGGAAACTGTTCGGAAAAAGTTGACATTTTTTTCCTTTCCATTGGTGCACAACTCAGTTCCATGGGTAACACTTTCCCTTCAAATTTTCTAAGCAAAAAATTTAATAGGTAATATAGTGGTTATTTATGCATATCCACAATCCACATTTTGGGATATTTGAGATAAAAGAGATAATGGAATGGTTTGGATATAAAGGGAAGGGATTGAGATGTCCGCCATTTTTGATTTTATTATTCGATATAAAAAAGAATGAAATATTTATTTTGAAATTGTCAAGTTTTTCTGAGAATCCTTAAATCTATTGTGTATCAATGGCTTTTACATCTCTTGAGAAATTCTTTTTTGGGCGTATAATAAAGATGTGATATAATAAAAAAGAAAAATTTGAAAAGAAAAAAGGTAAAATAAAAATAATGTGTTTCAGTAAATATTCAAAGTTCTGGCAACAGAACTTGTAACCACATCTTGAAAAGCAGG
>JBMFMQ010000129.1:0-3253 GCA_049970595.1 Candidatus Ratteibacteria bacterium
GTTTTTTTCGTTTCGGGGGGAGAATATCAGGAAGGGGGAAGCACCCCTCCTGAGATAATTCGGAGGGGGTGGGATTTGAACCCACGATCCGCTCATCGCGGATACACGCTTTCCAAGCGTGCGCACTCGGCCACTATGCGACCCCTCCCTGTATTCGGTCTTTTGTTTCTATCTCTAATTGTTTAAAAAATACTGTTTTTGGGAACTGATAACCTGCTTTTATTCTTTTATAAAACAATTTTTTGGCAACTCTATTTAACTGTTCATAGGTTATTTTCCCTTCTTCAAGTAATTTTAATTGATGTCTTGCCTTCTCTTTTTTCCTGTGATAAATTTTCCTCAATTCTTCCTTTGATTTTCCCATAAGTCCTCCTTTTTATATATCACAGGTTGTTTTTGAAGAGGTATATATTTATTATACTTTGTTTTTCCTTATAGTCAATCTTTTAAAAATGTGGTAAAATATTTTAATGGGGTAAAAAATGGTAAATGCATCTGATTTGAAAGAAGGAATGATAATAAAAAGAGAAGGCAAATTATATAAAGTTCTTGAGGCAGAGACAAAGGCAAGAACCGCTCAATTTTCAAGTTATACACATTTAAAACTTCAGGATTTGAAAACAGGACATGTTTATGATTTAAGAATTTCTCCGGATGAAAAGATAGAAAATGTTGATATAGAAGAAATAGAAATGGAATATAGTTATCAAAATGGAGAAAGTTTCTATTTTATACATCCTGAAACTTTTGAAATTATTGAACTTCCATCATATACAATTGGTGATTTTAAAAAATATTTGAAAGAGGGAGTTAAATTAAAAGTTCAGGTATATGAAGGAAATCCTGTGAGTGTTGTAATTCCTGAATATGTAGATTTGAAGGTTATAAATACAGGTGAAGGTATAAAAGGAGGAACAGACAGCACCTGGAAAAGCGCAACTTTAGAAAATGGTATGGAGATATTGGTTCCTCAATTTATAAAGGAAGGAGATATTGTAAGAATTTCAACAAAAACAAACCAGTATATTGAAAGAGTTCATAAATAAAAATTTTAAAATAAGTTTTTTATTTTTTCATGAAGTTTTGTAAATTCATCAAGATTATTTTCAGAAATATACTTCATTTTTGCAATTTCTTCTCTTATAGGATTTTTAAGGATTTCTTCAAGGGTTCTTCCTTTTTCTATTGCTTTAAGGGATACATGATAAAATAAAATGATTGTTTTAAGGATGAGATATTGTTTCTTTAAAGTTGTATATGCATCCATTTCATCAAAAGCACTTTGATGTAAAAAGTCCTCCCTTATTGAACGAGCAATTTCAAGAATTAATCTATCTGAAAGAGAAAGTGTTTCCATACCAACAAGCCGGACAATTTCAAGTAATTCTGCTTCTTTTTCAAGCAAAAATATTGCTTGGTTTCTTATTTCCATAAAATCAGATGCTATATTTTCTTTTAAGAATTTTTCAATATTTTTTTCATAAAGGGAATAACTTGTAAGCCAGTTAATCGCAGGGAAATGTCTTTGATAGGCAAGTTTATCATCAAGTCCCCAGAAAACCTTAACAACTCTTAAAGTCATCTGAACCACAGGGTCTGTTAAATCACCTCCAGGTGGGCTCACTGCTCCAAGTAAAGATAATGAACCAATTCTATTATCATTACCAAGACAAATTACTTTTCCAGCCCTTTCATAAAATGATGCTACACGGGTTCCAAGATATGCAGGATAACCTTCCTCCCCAGGCATCTCTTCCATTCTTCCAGATATTTCTCTTAATGCTTCAGCCCATCTACTCGTTGAATCAGCCATTAGTGCAACTGAATAGCCCATATCCCTGAAATATTCTCCAATTGTAACTCCTGTATAAATACTTGCTTCTCTTGCAGCAACAGGCATATTTGAAGTATTTGCTATAAGACATGTTCTTTCCAATAATGGTCTTCCAGAAGTTGGGTCTTTTAACCTCGGGAATTCAATCAAAACATCAGCCATTTCATTTCCCCTTTCTCCACATCCAATATATACAACAATTTCACTATCAGCCCATTTAGCAATTTGATGAAGAACAACAGTTTTACCACTTCCAAAAGGACCAGGAATACAGGCAGTTCCTCCTTTTAAAATAGGAAATAATGTATCAATAACTCTCTGACCTGTTACAAGGGGGGTATCTGGATTCAATCTTTTCTTAAATGGTCTTGGTTTCCTTACAGGCCATTTTTGCATTAAATATAAAGGAACCAAACCATCTTTTGTTTTCAATTTCCCTATTTCTTCTTCAACTTTAAAATTCCCTTCTTTTATATCAATAATTTCACCACAAACTCCATAAGGAACCATAATTTTGTGATTTATAAGTGGTGTTTCATTCACAATTCCAATAATGTCTCCTTCTTCAACAATATCTCCTTTTTTAACAACTGGTTTAAAACTCCATTTAATACTTCTATCAAGAGCAGGTATATCAATTCCCCTTATTATAAAATCACCTGTTTTTTCTATTTGAGATAATGGTCTCTGTATTCCATCAAAAATATTTTTAAGTAATCCCGGTCCAAGTTCAACCATAAGAGGCATTCCGGTTCCAAAAACAGGGTCTTTTACTTTAAGTCCTTCTGTCTCTTCATAAACCTGTATTGATGCAATATCTCCTTCAAGTCGTATAATTTCTCCTATTAATTTTTCTTCACCAACTCTCACAACATCAAACATTTTACTTTTTTTCATCCCACTTGCCTGAACAAGAGGTCCAGAAACTTTAATAATCTTTCCTATATCCATTTTACACTCCTTTCAGTCCAGTTGCTTTTTTAATTAGTTCATTAATAAGTTTAATCCCTTTTTTCTCTTTACTTTTCAAACTTGGAATAACCATCATTTTTTTTAAATTCACATATTTTTTAAATTTATTTTCATCAAAAACATCCTCTGTAATAAAAATGCAGAGAGTTTCTTTTAAATTAATATTTTCAAGAATTTTTTCTGTTTCTTCAACTGAATTTGAAAAAAATGTTTCAATATTAAAAACAGAAAAAAACTCAATACTTAATCTATCGCCGATAAAAATTATTTTCTCTTCCATTTAAATTTAAATTTTACCATAAAAAATTCGTAAGTTTTTACTGAATCCCATTAGTTATTTCCCCTTTTTTATATTATACCACATTCTTAAGTTTGTTTCTTAAAGGGGTTTAAACCCCTTTAAAATCCCCAAAAGGTATCAACTCCGCAAAGTCCCTCATTCTTGAG
>JBMFMQ010000130.1:0-3245 GCA_049970595.1 Candidatus Ratteibacteria bacterium
TGCAAAAATAACTAAAAAAGTTGAATTTACATTTAAAGCAATTTATCCTAGAAATAAGAATAAAGCATATGAAATACTATCAACCTTTTTAAAAGAAACAGATAAACGTTCAGTATTTCATGTAATTTATAATAATCTTGCTAAATATGTTAATTATCCTCCTTTAGGTTATAGTGGGGTGGGTAAATATGAAGGTGATGGATATAAAGGACTTCCTTATCCTCATCTATTTGTTTGCCCAACTATATCTAAAGAACTTTTAAACTATATAAAAAAATATTACCCAACAAGTACTACTTATCCACTTTCAAGTTATGGTCCTTCAATTTATTCTGCTTTTGGTTCAATACAACCGGATGGAGTAAGGAGGATGAAGTATAGTAGAATTAAAAGACCATCAGAAAAAATATGGATTATAGATGGAAAAGGATATCAAACAGGTTTTCCTGATAGTTATTATATAAATCCTGGTCCTGAAGATGTCCTTGTAGCACAGTGGCAATATAGGGCTTTTCATAATGGAGGGATGAATGCACTTTATTTTGATATGAGTTGTAAATGGTTGAAATTAGATACTGTTATAGGTTATGCTAAAAATAGAAATATAGGAAGTCCTTTATATTATTATGAATATTAAAAATATAGAGGAGGTGAAAGATGTTTTTAATTATGAGAAAGGGATTTTTTTTATTTTTTTTCTTTTTTATTTTTTTAACTTATGGAGATGATTGGTGGAATGAAAGTTGGCATTATAGAGGTATAATAGAGATTCCATCAGTGAATTTTGAAAGAGAAAATTTTCCTATAGAGATAAATATAAATTTTTCAAAAATTTTTTCTTTTTTGAATATAAAAGGTAATTTAGATATAAATTCAATAAGGATTATAGAAAATAATAAAGAAGTGCCTTATAGTATTAATAAGATTGATGAAGGGAGATTTACAATAGAGTGGATAATGGAGGGTAAAACATTAGAAAATCAAATAAGGAAATATGAGATATATTTTGATACAATAGAAAATGGGAGAAAAACAAGACCTTTATATAAAATTTTACCAAGTAGTAATTTGATTATAAATGGTTCATTTGAAGATGGGAATCAATGGCCAATTGGTTGGACAGGTAAAGAATTAGAAAATGATGAGTTGGTAATAAAATGGGATAAAGAGCAATTTCATACAGGTAAGAAAAGTATATACTTAGAAAGGAAGACATTAGGGATTGTAAATACTCAAATTACATCTCCAATAATTATTTATCCTTCTTATAAATATATTTTTGAGTACTGGAGTAAAACTTCAAAATATAAAATAGGAAGTGCAGAAAGAGAGGGAGGGTCTTTAGGAATAGGTTTTGCAATATATTATGATAATGAAAAAAAGTGTTTAGGTCAGATAGGTCTTCCTGGAGGGAATAAACAAAAAGAAGAATGGGAGAAATTTAGGACAATTTGTTCATTTCCACTAAATGCAAGATATGTAGTAATTCAAATTGAAATATGGAAAGGTATAGGAAGTGTATATTTTGATGATATAATATTTAAACCTGATTTAAATTTAAAATTAGAGAAGGTGCAAGAAAAAGGGAAAGAAATAAGAGAAATAAGAGAAAAGGAGTGGTTTGAATAAAAGGGGGGATTATGAAAAAAGTATATTTTTTATTTTTAATTTTAAGTTTTTTTGTATATGGAGAAATACCTGAAGGTTTTAGTGTTTTAGGGAAAGAAGGAGAAAGACAAATTATTCCTGAAGGATGGGAAGAAATTTCATTACCAAAAGAATCATTGCCTGAAATAGAAAAGGAAGGATATATAATTTTCAGGAATAATTATCTTAATCTTATTTATCCTACAACAGTTCCAAGGAAATATCAAATTACAAAGGATCTTTATTTATTTGCTTCAATTGGCGAATATGAACCTATCACTTTTTGTGTTTATCCCATAGAAGAATTAAAAGATGTAAAAGTGGATATAACAGATTTAACAGATGAAAAAGGTGAGAAAATAGAAAAAGAGAATGTTGATATAAGAGTAGTAAGGTATTTATATCGTGGGAAAGAAGGAAAATATAAAGTTGTCCATCATGTTCTTGAAAAAAAAGAAAAAATAGATATTCCAAAAGACTTTACAACAGAATTTTGGCTTACAATTTATGTTCCTGAAAATATAAACCCAAGTGATTATAAAGGAAAAATAATATTTCAAACTTCAAAAAGAAAAGATGAAATAAATGTATTATTAAAAGTTTTACCAATAAAATTAAAAGACCCTGAGATTGATAGGGGAATGTTTTTTTCCTTGGATACTCGGATGAAAGCAACTTTTTATCCTGAAAACTTAAAAAAATATTTTTTAGATATGAAATCCCATGGATTAAACTCAGTCGTAACAAATATATCACCAAAAATAGAGATAGAAAAAGGAAATATAAAGTTAGATTTTTCAGTTCCTGGAAGATATTGGGATGCAATGAGTTTAGAAAAATTTGTAGATATATATAAAGAGAGTGGGTTAACTGGTTCTATATTATATCATGGGTCATGGGAATATGGACATTGGGGAATTTTACATCCAACTTCAATAAAAGAAATGATTAAAGATGAGGAAGAAATAAATGAAGAAAAAAAGGAGTATTATTTTAAAGAAATAACAAAAAAGATAGATGAATATGCAAGAAAAAAGGGATTGGAATTTATTTTTTGGGATGTAGATGAACCAGCTAATAGTAGAGAAGAAATGAAAGAAGCCATACGTAATTACAAACTATTACATGAATCTGGGGTTAAAACGATATGTACATTGAATGGATTATGGGGAAATATTGATGATAGTGAAATACTTGGTCCTTATTTAACCCATCATTGTTACAATTATATTAGTCCAAAAGTTATTGAAGATACTAAAAAAAGAGGCAAAATTTTGTATACTTATAATGGTGGAAGTGGTGCTATGGGAACAGACCCACCATTAGTTGATAGATATTATTATGGGTTTTATTTATTTAAAACAGGAGCAAAAGGTATATACCAATGGATTTACTATACCGAAAGTAAAGGAATGAGTATATTTGATATTAAAGATCAAGGGAGATACTATTATGTATTTCCAACAAAAGAAGGTCCTTTACCAACTCCTTATTGGGAAGCATTAAGGGAAGGGATTGATGATTTAAAATATATTTATACATTATCATTACTAATAGAAAAGGCAAAAAAGTTGAAAAATGAAAATTTAAAAGATGAA
>JBMFMQ010000131.1:0-3147 GCA_049970595.1 Candidatus Ratteibacteria bacterium
TCTTGAAGGGAGTTAAAGGTATTTTTATCTATTCTGGGCAAAAAACGCCAGAAAAAGCACTTGGGGTTATTTCTAACCCCAGTGCTTTATATGTAGTTAAGATTTTTTTTATTTTAATTAAAAATTTTGTTTTTGTCAAAAATCAAAATAAAATATTTAAGAAGAAAGATGAAAAAAATATTAATAACCGGTGGAAATGGACTTGTAGGAAGATATCTGGGTAAATCGCTTTTTTTAAAAAATTATGAATTTTTTTCTTTTGGGAAAGATAAACTTGATATAACAGAAAAGGATTCTTGTTTTAAAATTTTTAAAGAGATAAAACCGGATATAGTAATTCATCTTGGTGCTTTAACAGATGTGGATAAGTGTGAAAAAAACCCAAATATCGCTTATAAAATAAATGCTGAAGGAACTAAAAATATTTCAGAAATTTCTGCTGAACTGAATTCTTTTTTAATTTATTTAAGCACAGATTTTGTTTTTGATGGGAAAAAGGGACTTCCTTATACTGAAAAAGATATGCCAAATCCAGTAAATGTTTATGGGAAAAGTAAACTTAAAGGAGAAGAGTTTGTAAAGGAATGCAGAAAACATCTTATAATAAGAACTTCAAGGATATTCGGAAAAAATGGAAGGAGTTTTGGATGTAAATTGCCTGAAATTATGAAAGAGAAAAATGAGGTCATTTTAACAACAGATATAATTAATTCACCAACCTATGCATTTGACCTTGCAGATTGTATTGTAAAATTGATTGAAAAAGAAATATATGGAATAATAAATATCTGTAATAGAGGATGGTGTTCATGGTATGAGTTTGGTAAAAAAATGAAAGAAATATTAAAATCAAATATAGAAATTAAAGGGATGAGTTTTGATGAATTTTCAAAAATATTTAATATACCTGCAAAAAGACCAAAATTTTCTCCATTATCAACTGAACTACTTTCTTCTTTAAATATAGATATAAGGTCTTGGGATGATGCGATAAGAAGTTTTGTCAAAGAATTTTTTTAAATGAAAGAGAAAAAATGGAAAAATCTGGTAAAGTTAAGATAGGTTTTATTGGATGTGGAAATTTTTCAAATATGGTTCATTATCCTTCGTTAAGTGAAATTGAAGATGTTGAAATATCTGCGATATGTGATATTGACAAAGAAAAACTTAAAAATACAGGAGAAAAATATAAAATAGAAAAAAGATATACCGACTATAAAAAAATGTTTGAAGATATAGAATTGGATGCTGTTTATGTAATTATGCCACCTCATCACTTATATGATATTGTTGTAAATGCATTAAGAAGGAAATTGAACGTTTTTATTGAAAAACCACCTGGATTAACAAGTTTCCAGACAAAAAATCTTGCAAATCTGGCAGAAAAAAATGGATGCAAAACAATGGTCGGATTTAATAGGAGATTTATACCTTTATTGAGAAAGGTTAGAGAAATTGTAGAAGAAAGAGGACCAATAATTCAGGCAGTTTCAACTTTTTATAAAAATATGTATCCTGATTTCCTTTATTATAATGGAGCGATAGATATTTTAACATGTGATGCAATTCATTCTGTTGATGTTTTAAGATGGTTATGTGGTGAAGTAAAAAATGTAAAAAGTATTGTAAAATCATATTATTCAGAAACACCAAATGCTTTTAACGCAATTATGGAGTTTGAAAAAGGAGCAACTGGCGTTTTATTAACAAACTGGACTGTTGGGAAAAGATTTCATACATTTGAAATACATTCTGTTGGGATTTCTGCCTTTATTGATTGTAATGATAAAGCACTGATTTTTAAAGATAATAAAGAAGAACCAATAACACTTTCTTCCTTTAATATTGCAGGGAGTGATAAATTGCATAGGTTTTATGGATATTACGATGAAAATAGACATTTTATTGAATGTCTTAAGGAAGATAAACAACCTGAATGTAATTTTGGTGATGCTGTAAAAACAATGGAACTTGTTGAAAAAATTTACAACAATAATATTTCCATATAAAAATGGGGGTGAAAAATGAAAGAATTTGATAAGGTTATGGAAGCAGTAAATTTTATAAAGAAAAAAGTAGATATAAAACCGGAAATCGGAATAATTCTTGGTACAGGTCTAAGTGGCCTTGGAGAAAAAATTGAAAATAGGGTTGTAATTCCGTATAAGGAAATACCATATTTCCCTATTTCAACAGTTGAAAGTCATATTGGAAATTTAGTTATAGGAACTCTTGGAGGAAAAAATGTTGTGGCTATGCAGGGAAGGTTTCATTTATATGAAGGATATACATCATATCAGGTTGTATTTCCAATAAGGGTTATGAAATTTCTTGGAATAAATACATTGATTGAATCAAATGCAGCAGGTGGCTTAAATCCCTTTTTTAATAAAGGAGATATTGTTATCATTACAGACCATATAAATTTAACAGGACATAATCCACTTATTGGAGAAAATGATGAGAGATTTGGACCAAGATTTCCTGATATGTCATCTCCCTATTCTGAAAAATTAATAAAAATTGCCGAAGAAGTGGGAATTGAAGAAAAAATACAATTGAAAAAGGGAGTTCTTGTTGGATTACTTGGGCCAAATCTTGAAACAAGAGCAGAATACAGATTCTTAAGATTAATAGGAGCAGATATGGTAACGATGTCAACAGTTATAGAAGTAATTGCAGCAGTTCATCTTTCTTTACCTGTCTTGGGTTTTTCAGTCATAACTGATATGTGTCTTCCAGATGCCTTAAAACCGGTATCCTTTGAAGAAATTGTAGAAGTTGCAAATTCTGCTGAACCTAAATTGACAAAAATTGTAGAAAATATTATAATAAAATTAATATGAAAAAAATGGAAAAGAAAAAGAAGATTACAATAAGATGTAGAAAATGTTTTATGGTTGATACATACCAAATAGAGGAAGGGAAAGAGGTAAAATGTAAGCACTGTGGAAGTAAAATATATATAATAGATGCTGTTTAAGAAATTTAGTAAATACTAACTCAACCAAATATAAAGCACTAGAATTTGAAAAATTCCAAGTGCTTTTTCTGGCGTTTTTTGCCCAGAATAGATAAAAATACCTTAAACTCCCCTCAAGAATGAGGGGGTTTGGGGGAGTTGATACCTTTTGGGGATTTTAAAGG
>JBMFMQ010000132.1:0-3030 GCA_049970595.1 Candidatus Ratteibacteria bacterium
AACCACCAAAAGTTATTTCTGAAAAAATTGTTCCTGAAATAAAACCAGCAAAACCAGTTATTTACAGAGAACCATTTCAGTTTGGTGTATTTTTAAGGAGAAATATTTTCAAATTTGTTTTTATTATACTTTTATTTGTATGGCTTTTTGAATTATTTATGTACATGAAGAAGTCTTTGATTTCTGGAGAAGAAAGATTGAAAATGATTATAGGAGAAACACCTGAGGAAAGGAAACCAGTAGAAAAGAAGATTGTAGAAGAAAAAGAAGAACTTGTTTATTGGACAAAAGAGAAAATTGATATAGAGGGGAAAAGGGATCCCTTTTCTACAGGAAGATTAACAATGGAAGTGATGAAAAAACCTGCTCCTACAAATATAATACTTGCTAAAAAGCCGGAGGTTATATCAATTATAAAAACACCTAAATTTATAAGTATTTTGAAACCAGAAGAAAAAATTACAAAACCAGAAACGCTAACTCCACCAAAAATTTCTTCTTTAGAGAAACCAAAAATTTCAAAGGTAGAAGAAGTTTCTATATCTTCTAAATTATCAGAAATTGAAAAAGTTTCAAAAGTTGAAATTACTCCTTTTGTTATACCTGAAAAAGAATGCCCTCTTATTTATAGGGGGAAGATGATTCTTGAAGGAGTTGAATATTTCTTTATTGAAGGAGCAAAGAGAACATATAGAGTAACAATCGGAGATGTCGTGGAAGGATATAAACTCCTTAAAAAAGAAAATAATAAATTACAACTTTCAAAGGAAGGAATTTTATATGAAATCAATATGCAATAATTTTTTTTTAATTATTATTCTATTTGGGATTATAAGTTTACTTGGAGATATTGTTTATGAAGGAGTTAGAAGTATATCAGGTCCTTTTCTTGCAACACTTGGAGCAACATCTTTAATTATTGGTTTTTTTTCAGGGCTTGGTGAATTTTTGACACAAAGTTTAAGATTGTTATTTGGTTATATATCTGACAAGAAAAAAAATTACCTACCTCTTATGATTACTGGGTATTTGTTTATTTGCTTATTACCGTTTTGTGGATATACAGATTCATGGAAAATTGTTATTTTTTTACTTTTACTTGAAAGGACAGGGAAAGCAATAAGAACTCCTTCAAGAGATACATTGATTTCCATTGTAGGAAAAAAAATAGGAGTTGGTAGGAGTTTTGGAATTCACGAACTTTTTGACCAGATAGGAGCAATGATAGGACCACTTATCTTTTTTATTTCTCTTTCAAAATTTAAAAGTTATAGATATGGTTTTAATATAATGTGGATACCTTTGATTATTTTAATTTCTCTTCTTATAATTCTAAAGAAAAAATATACATACGATGGAGAATTAAAAGATGAAAAAACTTATCAGTTCGTCTTTCGAAACAAAAAATTTTTTTTGTATATTCTCTTTGTTCTTTTTTCTGTATGCGGGCTGGTGAATTTTCAACTTATATCCTATCATATAAAAAATAAAAATATTTTTCATGAGGCATTTATTCCAATTTTGTATCTGATTGCTATGGGAGTTGATGGAATTATTGCTTTTGTTGTCGGAAGATTATATGATATTTTAAAATTCAAGATTTTATTGATAATTCCTTTCTTAACCTTCATCTTACCATTTTTAATCTTTTCAGATATCATTTATCTTATTATACTAGGAATAATTTTTTTCGGTATAATTATTGGATGTCATGAAACAATTTTGCGAGCAGCAATTGCAGATATAGTTTTTTTGAATAAAAGAGGATTTGCATATGGATTATTTAATACAATATATGGTTTAGGTTTTTTAATTTCTGGATGGATTATTGGGTTTTTATATCAGCAAAATTTAAAAATTATTTGTTTTTATACTGGATTATGTGAAATAATTGCTTTATGTTTTCTTACATCTTTTATTTTTAATAAAAAAAGAAGTGTTTGATTTATGGATAAAAAAATGGAAAATAAAAAAATTAATCCTGAAGAAATTATATTAAAAATGAGGGAATTTTCAATAAAAAGAAATATTGTTGTTTTTCTTGTTGGTGGATACATAAGGGATTCTATTTTAAAAAGAAAAAGTAATGATATTGATTTTGTAATGGAAGAAGATGCGCTTAAAATAGCAGATGAATTTTCCCAAATGTATAATTTACCAAAACCTGTTTTTTATGGAAGATTTGGGACAGCAATGATTGAAATTGATGGAATAAAACTTGAATTTGCAACAGCAAGAAAAGAAAGTTATCCTGAAGATTCAAGGAAACCATATGTAGAAAAAGCAACCATTTACCAAGACCTTGAAAGGAGAGATTTTACAATAAATGCAATAGCAAAAAATCTGATTACAGGAGAAATTCTTGACCCATTTGGCGGAAGAACTGATATAAAAAGGAAAATAATAAGAACTCCTATTGACCCAGATAAAACATTTTATGATGACCCTTTAAGAATTTTAAGAGGTATAAGGTTTGCAACAAAATTTAAATTTAATATAGAAGAAAGGACTCTTTTAGGTATGAAAAAAAATAGAGAAAGAATTAAAATAGTTAGTCAGGAAAGAATAGCAGATGAAATTATAAAAATTCTTGAATGCTCTCTACCCTCTATTGGGTTTGAATTGCTTGATAGAACTGGATTACTTGAAATTATATTGCCAGAAATTGCAAATTTAAAAGAAAAAGGAACAGACCATCCATGTAAAGACCTGTTTGAACATACATTAAAAACTCTGGATAATACTTCAAAAAGGACAAAAAATATTTATATACGGCTTTCTGCTTTATTACACGATATTGGCAAACCATACACACTTAAAATTGAAAAGGGTAAAGTCAGTTTTCACAGACATGAATTTGTTGGAGAAAAATTATCATATAATATCTGCCGAAGATTAAAAATAAGTGAAGAAAATGCTAAATTTATTGGAAGATTGATAAGATTTCATTTAAGGCCACACTTACTTGCAAAAGAAAATCCGACTGATAGTGCTTTAAGAAGATTTATAAGGGAAATTGGAAAAGATATG
>JBMFMQ010000133.1:0-3001 GCA_049970595.1 Candidatus Ratteibacteria bacterium
ACCTTTTGGGGATTTTAAAGGGGTTTAAACCCCTTTAAGAAACAAACATAAGAATGTGGTATAATATAAAAAGGGAAATAACTAATGGATTCAGTAAAAACTTACGTATGTTATAATTAATAAAAAATTAAAGGAGTAAAAATGGCTTTAATTGTTCAGAAATATGGAGGAAGTTCAGTAGCTGATATTGAAAAGATAAAATTTGTTGCCAAAAAGGTAGTTGATACAAAAAGAAAAGGGAATAAAGTGGTAGTTGTTGTTTCAGCAATGGGGAAAACCACTGATAATTTAATTTCCCTTGCAAAACAGATAATGCCAGAACCCCCTGAAAAAGAACTTGACCTTTTGCTTTCAACAGGAGAAATCGTTTCAGTTGCTCTTTTATGTATGGCAATTGAAAGTTATGGAGAACAGGCAGAAGGTTTTCCAGGATATTTTGCAGGGATTAAAACTGATACATTACATACAAAAGCAAGAATACAGAAAATTGAGCCTTCAAAAATCATAGAAGAATTAAAGAAAGATAAGATTGTTGTTGTTGCTGGTTTTCAAGGGATAAGTTCTCAAAATTCAATAACAACTTTAGGAAGAGGAGGTTCTGATTTAACAGCAATAGCACTTGCAGGGGCTTTAAAAGCAGATATATGTGAAATTTATACTGATGTGGAGGGTGTTTTTTCTGCAGACCCAAATAGAGTAAAAAATGCAAAATTGATACCTATTATTTCTTATGAAGAACTTCTTGAAATGGCAAGTAGTGGAGCAAAAGTAATGCAATCAAGGGCTGTTGAATTTGCAAAAAAATATAAAATTCCTTTTTCAGTAAAATCTACTTTTAAAGATGGGGAGGGAACAATGGTTAAGGAAATTGAACTTAAAGAAGGAGCGATTGTTTCTTCTGTTTCAATAGACGAAAATCAAGCAAAAATTTCAATTTTTCAAGTCCCTGATAGACCTGGGGTTGCTGCTAAAATTTTTAAAGCACTTGGAGATGCGGGCATTAATGTTGATATGATTGTTCAAAATGTTAGTAGAGAAAATTATGCTGATATCTCATTTACTGTAAATATAAACGATATGGATAAGGCAAAAAATATAGTTGAAAAAATAGGGAAAGAATTAGGTGCAAAGGGAGTTATAGTTGACCCTGATATATGCAAAGTTTCTATTATTGGGATAGGTATGATGAATCAACCTGGAGTTGCTGGAAAAATGTTTAATTGCCTTGCTAAAAATGGAATAAACATTGAAATGATAAGCACATCGGAAATAAAAATTTCATGTGTTATAAGGAAAAAAGAGGGACAGAAAGCATTAACTGAATTGCATAGAGAATTTATAGAATAGAAAATTTAAATTTTATATGTTTAAAAACGGATTTACTTTTCTTGAAATTTTAATAGTTATTTTTATTTTTTCAATTTTTTTAATTCCTGTTACACTTGTTGTCCAGAGATATCATCAATCATACCTTTTGAATTCTTCATCCGCTAAAATTGTTGAGGGAATAAACTTTGCAAGAGAATGTGCAATAAACGAAAGGTGCAATTTTTCTGTAATTTTTGATGAGAGAAGTTTTAAAATATTCAAAGTAGGAGAAAACGAAAAAATTTTAATATGGAAGGAAATAAAATTGCCAGAAAATATTAAAATAAAGGAAAAATCAGAAGGTATGGACCCTTTAATTTTTTTACCTGATGGAACTGCAAAAGAAGCAGGATATTTAATTTTGATAGATGAGATTTCTAAAAAAATAAAAAAAATAAAAGTTCATAATGTCACAGGAAAATGTGTAATAGAAGGATAAAAAATGGTTTTACTTTAATAAGTATTCTCATTGGACTTTTTATTCTTGCATGTGGAATTGTTACATTAATAAGAGTTTATCCAGTAATAATGGGTTTAAGTGAGAAGAGTAAAAATTCAGTTAATGTTTCCTTTATTGCAGATAAAATATTTACACAAATTGAAATTTATGAAGATAAAGATATTGAATTACCAGAGACAATTGAAGGAACTCTTTCAGAATTTCCTGATTATAAATATAAACTCAATTTTGTTGAAGAAAAGGTAGATTTATACAGGGTTGAACTTGAGATATTCTGGAAAAAAGAGGGTAGGGATGAAAAAAAATATTTTGTTTCTGTTCTCAGAAGAAGATAAAGGGATGACACTTTTAGAAGTTCTGATTGCAATTTTTATTTTTACATTTGTGTGCCTTTCTGCAGTTTTAATTTTGAAAAATTCTCTTTTATCCTCAAGGAAAAAGACAGTAGAAAAAGATATTTTGAAAGAATTTGTTTATATAACAGAATTTATTGAAAGTAAAATTTCCAATGCAATGATAAATGACCTTAATGGTAAATATAGAATGAATTTTAAAGGAGGAAATGATTGGGTAAAATTTGTATGTCCATTTTCTGAAGGTAAAGAGAGTGATTTGGTAAAATTTGGAGTTTACTGGAAAGATGATAAAATAATGGCTGAAATGGTAAGAATTGATAAATCTAATCCTGATTTTACTTTTTTTGATGGTTTTCCAGGAGCACAGATTCTTGGAGAAGATGTAAAACATTTTTCTTTAAAATATTTTGATGGGGAAGAATGGCAAGATACATGGGATACTGAAAATATGGAAGAACCAAAACTACCTGAAATGGTAGAAATTAAAATTGTTGTTTCAAAAGGGAAAATAGAAGGGAGAGAAGTTGAAAAAGAATTTAGGAAGGTTGTTAAAATTGGCTGGAAATAGAGGCGATGTAATTATTCTTGTGATTCTTGTTTTATTATTAATATTCCTTTTTACTTCAACTTCCCTTATTCTTTTTAATTTCTGGACAAAAACAACTGGGAAAATAATTTTTGGTAAAGAAGCGAAAAATTTTGCAAAAATAGGTGTTGAGGAAGCAATCTGGGAAATTGATAAAGATAATAGAGAATTTGATTGTTTTTTGGATAACTGGAGAGTAAGTTTTCAAGGAGATGAAATTGATTTAAATGG
>JBMFMQ010000134.1:0-2985 GCA_049970595.1 Candidatus Ratteibacteria bacterium
GACTTCATAAGGCAAAAAAACATCAGAAAATATTCCATTATTTAAAGTAACGGCTCTATTTTCAAAAACTACTTGTAATTGACTGTCAAAAAAATTGGTTTGGAAATTAACCTTATATTTGTTGTTTTTCTCATTAATTGCAATTAAGTAATCTTTTCCATTATAAACCTTGTGAAGTAAAGCAATATCATCGTTTTCAATTTTAACCCGGGAAGGGAATATTGTTTTACTTGTAAGAATATGGGAAATTGAGCCTATTTCTGAAGATATTCTGAAAATGGTTTTCCAGAAAGAAGATTCTGCAATGTAATGTGTTCCCCAGAAAAATATTCCTTTTGCTCCATGGACAATAGAGTCATAACACATAAATTTCATTTCTTCAAATGTGGGATATTTACCTTCATTTTTAAGATTATAAAAATGTGCCCAGGAAAAGCCCTGTAAAGTCATCCAGACAGGTTTTTGATTTTCAACACTGGCTCGCATTTTTTCTGTATATTTACCAACACAAGAAACTGTTTTGTCCTGCAAATCCGAGTGTCCTATTTCTGCTGGAACAGGGTAAATATCAGCACCTGTAATATCACATGCCTTATTATATTCTGCAAGTTCTTCAATCTTATTTCTTGGTGCATGATTCATATATACAGGATGTGAAGGGTCGTATTTTTTGTGAAACTGATAAATAAATAATATCGGGTTTAGAGGTGTTTTAGTCCAGACAGGCTCATCAGCAATAAAATATCCAAATAATGCAGGGTGGTTCCTGTATTTTTGAATTTCTTCTTTTATAATATGTTTTTCTTTTTCTAAATATTCAGATATGTTTTCTGATTGGCATATTAATTTATACCAGTTTCCACACGCGCCTATAATAACCTTAAAATTATATTTTTCTGCAAGATTAAGAAGGAAAAAAGTATCTTCTTTTTCATAAACTGTCATAAAAAGATTGAACCCATTTTTTTTTAATTCACAAAGATATGGTTCGTTTATACCTGGTAATTTCCATAAACCAATAGGAAAAAATGGTTTACCATTAACAAAGATAGTATTATCTTCTCCAATTTTAATTTTATTTTTTTCTTTTATTTTCATATCACTTTTGTCTGCCTGTAAAATTGACCAACATCTAAAAAATAAAAATTTACAAAAAAACATCAGAAATTTTTTATTCACCCCTTGTAATTTTAAATACCCTCAAGTCATGTTTTTTAATATTTAATTTAAAGGAATTATTTTCAACTGGTATTTGCTGGTTTGTTTCAATGTCTATCACTTTATATTTGTCAAATCCCAGTATCTCAGGAATAATATAAACTGTTTCTTGGGCATCTTCTTTTAAATATGAAACAACTCCATATAGTGCTTCTTTACCAGCAACTGAATATACTATCCCTGGTAAATCAGGATTATTTGTATATACTGGCTGTTTCCTTTCATCCCAGTATCTGTATACAACTAAATCTTTATTGTTTTTCGCCATGTCTATAAATGGTCCTCTGTACTTATAAAATAGTTCTGTCATTGGTCTATCCATTAAATCATGCACCAATGAAACTCCTATGTATGATTTCTGTATTCTGTATCTATCCTCTGGTTTTACTTGACCCATATCTCCTATCAGTATTGGCCAGGTTCCTGCTAAATCTCCACTTGATACTAATCTTAAATATTCTCTACTAAACCTGGTTTGCATATCTCCTTCTCCATACTTCCATTCTAAATCATACTGAATTGTCGCAAATGAATATAATGGTAAAATTTGAGTGCTTGTCATATGTACCATTGTCCTTGGTTCCATTCCAAGTTCATTCATCATTATAAATGTCCTTTTAACCAGTTCCCTTAATCCCCACAGTCCTGTCGATGGCATAATACTACCATCTTCTTTTTTATAAGCAGATGTCATCATTGTATTATAGGTGGGAATGAAAAAGTAATTGTCCCAGTAAACTCCTGTATTACCTGCTATCTCAAATGATTTTTTATACCACCATAATGCATGCTCTATATAGGACTCTGAAGGAACTATCATTATTTCTGCTACAAAATTTGCATTTCTCAAATAGGTGTTATATTCATGCAAACACCATTCATCCATAAATGTCTGGAATTCTTCAGCAGCAGGAAATGATGCTCTATTATAATAAAATATTGGATTTCTACTGTTCATTATATTTATTTTTGCTTGTATACTTCCAAGATATCTTTCCACCATTTCTTTTCCCATCGGCTCTGTATATTTTTTTATTTTCTCTTTCATCATATTTATATCTTCATCTGTAATCTTTTGACCTCTGCGTGGCTTACTTGCTATTTCCCAGAAATATGTATCCCTTCCTAATGGATATACACTGCAACAACTTGGATATCCAAACCACACAGAATCTGTCGCTACAAGTTGAAATTTCTCACTTACCCATCTGTGTCTCCATCCTTCTAATTTTGGTTTTACTGGCGCAGCAAGTATCCCAAATGTTATGGTTCTTGGTTCTGTTATTACTACCGGCTTATTTATCAGGTTTATCTGCAACTTTAAAGTGTCTTTTTCTCTTATAATCTGTAAATTCGGTTTTGAACTGTCCCAACTCCATCCTTTATCATTTTCAGCAAACCAACTTATCCCCCTGTGTTCATTCCCTAAATAGATATAACTACAAAAATTTGGAGGAAAAGCAGAAGGCATAATCTTTGTTGCATCCCATATTTTTCCATTTCCTGATGGAATTTTCCCTGTAAAAATAGGAGTTCTTATTCCATCTGCCATTGCATGCATCAATGTTGCTATATCATTTCTTATTGGTATTTCAAGTATAAGTTCATCTATTTTTTCTTTTATTGGATTTAATGTCAGGTCAACCTTTAACATTCCATCATAATCAAGATATGTTATTGAACTGGCTGGTATTTCCCCTATGTTAAATTTACTTTCTATAATTACTCTGTCTTCTGATACTTCTTTGTATTTTATGTTTCCTTTCC
>JBMFMQ010000135.1:0-2902 GCA_049970595.1 Candidatus Ratteibacteria bacterium
ATATAAGGGAGATTTTGAAAAAGAATATATAGATGTAAAAAATGTTTATCCAGCAATAGGTGAATGGAAATTTATAGGGACGATTGAAGATTCTATAAAGTTTGATAATTATGAAGAAGGTATTTATTATCTTTCATTATGGATTTTTTCAGAAGATGATAGAAAAGAGAATTTTAAAGTTCTTACAGATGGAAATTTTAAAATTTTTTTAAATGGAAAAGAAATAAATGGTGGTTGTAATTTGAAGAAAAACTGGAATTTGATTTTGATAAAAAAACAAGTTAAAAAAGATAGTTATTTTTCTCTTGGATATGAAGGAGAAATAAAAAAATTATCATTTATAAATCCATTACCTTACTTTAAAACAGAAATCTTAGATTTAAAAGATGGAAAATGGAAATTAAAATATGAGTTTTGCCATCCTTACTCTGAACCAAAGATAATTGAAAGTGGATGGGGTGGATTAACAGTTTCACAGATTAAAGAAAATATTGGGAAACTTGAAGAAAAATACTGGTATTTTGATGGAATTACAATAAGATTTGACCCTGTTGATAATATTGTTCCATATGGTGGTTTCTGGCCATTTTCATATTCTATTATGATTGATTATGAAAAATTGAAACCACAAATAGAGATATTGAAAAATTTAAATTTTAAAAGATGGAAAAATAATTTTTTATGGGTATCTGCATATTTTAGGAGTGAAGATAATGTTGACTGGTTGTTTGACGAAAAAATATGGGAAAAAATAAAAGAAAATTTTAAAGTAATTGGAAGAATTGCAAAAGAAACAGGATGTAAAGGTATTTTCCTTGATTGTGAAACACCTGGTAAAAAAACACATATTTTTACATATATGGGATATTATAAAGAAAATTATAAATTTGAAGATTGCGATAGGAAAGCATTTGAAAGAGGAAAAGAGATTATTGAAATTTTACAAAAAGAGTTTCCTGATATTGTTGTTATAAGTGTTGATGGTTCAAGAATGGTTGCTCTTGGAAGGAGTATTTTCCAATTTCACTGGGGAAATCTTGAAAAATCATCTGCATATCCCGGTTATTTTCATCCAGAGATGAAGGCAAGATTATTTTATTCATTTTTATCAGGAATGTTATATGGAGCAAAAGGAAATACAAAAATAATAAATGGTGAATATTCTGCCCATATTGGAGATACAATAAATGGACCTTTAAGGAATACATGGTTTTTCTTAAATGTTTTACCTTATATAAAAGACCAATATAATTTATCTCCTGAAAAGATTTTTATTCATGAACAAGTTGGTGGAAGAGCAAATACATATGAAGCACCTGGAAGAGAAAGACCTGATGCAGGTATGTATGAAAAAATTGTTCCTCTTTTAAAAGATTCATACTGTGATTATATCTGGATTTATAGACAATCATATACACCTGGTTATGGATGGTATGAATATAATTGGATGGATAAGAAAAAGAGAGAAGAGATGGAAGAAAGGATAAAAAAAGGTGAAATAAAACCATTTACTCCAAATCTAATTGATGGGAAACCAGAAGAATTTTTTGTATCAATAGAAAAAGCAAAGAAAGAATTTTTACCAGAAGTATATATTGAGATTGATGGAGAAAAAAAACAAATTCCTGAAGAAGGAGAAATTATTATTGATAAAGGGAAAATTGTAAAATTAATAGGAATATGCTCATCTGGAAAAATTGAAAAAATTTTAGGTAGGTAAATATGAAAAGTATTATTGTTGTTGGTGCTGGAAAACTTGGGAAAAGATGGATTGAATATATAAATGAAGAAGAAAATTGGGAAATTAAGGGTGTTATTGATAATTCTGAAAAAGTAAGAGACCAGATTAGAGAGAAATATAAAGTTCCTGTTTATGAGGATATAGATGAAATAAATGAAAAAATAGATGCTTGTCTTATTGTTACCCCTCCTGAAACACATCTTCAAATATCAAAAAAGGCAATTTTAAAAGGAATGAACATTTTATGTGAGAAACCTCTAACATTAAATTTCAATGAGATTGAAGAGATTATTAAAATTGTAGAAGAGAATAAAGTTATTTTCCTCGTTAATCAAAATCAGAGAAGCATTCCACATTTAAAAGTTATAAGAGATTTTATAAAAGATGGTAAACTTGGTAGAATTTCTTATATTTTGATTTATTTTTCCCGTTTTATGAGAACTTATGACTGGAGAGAACAAATTTCACAACCAGTTTTATTTGACATGAGTATTTACCATTTTGACGATTTAAGATATGTTTTACAGAAAGAATTGAAAGAAGTTAAATTTGTTCATACATTTAATCCAAATTATAGTTTTTATAAAGGAGATGCATGTGTTAATGTAATTATGGAATTTTTTGAAGATATAAATGTAAATTATTATGCAACATGGATTGGAAAAGGGAAACAGACAGATTGGACAGGTGAATGGATAATTGAAGGAGAAATGGGTATTTTATATTTAAAAGAAGGAAAAGTTTTTTATATTGATGGGAAGGAAGACCCGTTAAATCCAGATAAAATTGAATATCTACCAATTCCAAAAGAAGAATTTAAAGATTCTCTTTTATGGACACTTGATAAATTTAAAAAGGCACTTGATGGAAAATTTGATGATGAAGTGATGGGATTAACATTAAAAGAAAATATAAAGTCATTAAAAATACTTGAAGAATGTTTAAAATTTCTATCAAGGAGGTAATATGAAAGGACTTGGTAGGACAAGATTAGAAGAATTTAAAAAGGAATTTAAACTTATTGAAAAAATATTAAGTAAATGTCCGGTTATTGATAAAAATTTTTCAATTCCAAAAGAAGAGTTTATTGAAAGACAGAAGAAAGTTTATAATGCAATAAAAGAAAAGGGATTTGATGTAGGATTTGTTTTTTCTGACGAG
>JBMFMQ010000136.1:0-2899 GCA_049970595.1 Candidatus Ratteibacteria bacterium
ATTAAAACTCCGTGAGGGTTCGACTCCCTCCTCCGGCAATTATTATTTAAAACAATGATAAAAAAGGATATAGTTGAAAAGGTAGTAGAAAGGACTGGATTAAATAAAGTAATTGTGAAAAAAGTAATAGATGATTTTCTATCAGTTGTGTTTAATTGTTTTGAAAATAAAGAGAGAGTTGAATTAAGGAATTTTGGAGTTTTTTATTTTAAAAAAATAAAGTCAAAAAAAGCGAGAAATCCTAAAACAAAAGAAGAAATTATTATTCCAGAGCGATTAAAATTAATATTTAAACCATCAAAAAAACTAAAATTTAAATAAAAAATTTATTCTTTTTTTATAGACAAAATGATAGGTAGTTTATCATAATATGAAATTTTTTCATAAAATTCTTTAAATTTTTTATACTCTGCTGGTTGAATTTCAAGTTTATTAATTTCTAATATCCTTTTATATTTAAACCCGGTTTCTATCTTTTCAATCTTAATGGAAAAACTTCCAAATTCATTTTCAATTTTAACTTCAGGGGGAATTGTTTCTATTTCTATTCCTTCTTCAAATTTATAATCTATCTCTTCCTCTTTTTTGAAATTATAACCTATTTTAAGTGGATAATTTCTTTCTTCAAGAGAAACAATTGAAAGGTCAGTAAGTTTATCAATTAATATTGGTTGAAAGATAATTTTGTCTGAAACTTTTATACCATATCTTGGAGCATAAAATTTATATTTTTCAATAAGTTGATTATCCAGTGTTTCAAGTCCTGTAATTTCAAGTGTAATTAATTTTGTCCCAGGAATTAACATGTTTAGTTCTTTTAATAAACTTCTTTCCCTTTCAATAGGTCTCATATATCTAAATGCACTTCTTAAACTTGCTTCAAAAATACCTTTGAGAATTACCATAACATCAGCATTTAAATTTCCTTCTTTATCAATAAATGCAGTAATTTTTCTTTTTCTTGAATTCCTTTCAGTAGAGAAAACTGGTATTTCATAAAGACAAGGAGTTTCACTACATATAAGTGATATTTTTCCCTGTTCAAATGGTGGAATATCTGGATATCTCATTACTTCTGTTGTTGGGTCAAGAAATAAAAATGAATTTTCCATGGGTATTGCAATGATAGCATGATTGAATTGTCCCGGAAAAGGGATATCTTTTTCTATTTTACTTTCTGTATTTATAAGAGCAATATATGACTTAATTCCAGCGATTTCAAGCATTCTTTTTAATAGGTTTGCTTTATCCTTACAATCACCATATTTTGATTTTAAAACATCTTCTGGATTATGAGGTTTATATCCATGTATTCCCATTTCCAGACCAACATATCTAATATTTGTACTGACATAATTATAAAGAGCAATAATTTTTTCTTCCTCTGTTTTTTTGTTTTTTATTATTTCATCTGTTGTTTCAATCAATATATCATCTTTACTTTTTTCATTCTTTGAAATTTCGTAAAACCATCTACCAATTTCTTCCCATGATTTAAAAGTTGAAACATAAACTTTTGGAACTATTTCGCTCAAAGGTGGCATTAAAATTTCTTCAATTATTCCTGGTACATTTTTCTTCTCCCAAGTATAAGTTATAAATCCAAATTTTTCTTTTTTTTCACTTAATTTTATATCTTTTTCATAAATTTGGATTTTAAATTTTTTAGGAACTTTTAATTCATATTTTGAAAGAGCAAAAGGTTCTGTTGATTGGAAATAAAATCCATCCCAGAAATGGTTTTCAATTAATGGTTTATATGTATAGATTTTGTATTCATATTCAACAGTACTTCCTACCTCAACTCCTGGAAAGTTTATGCTTATTACTTTATATCCAGGGTAAAGAGAAGTATATTCAGTAAATTCAGCAGGTGTAACTATTTTTATATCTTTTGATGTTATTATTATTTTTCTTCCTGATGGAAGAATTGTATATCCTTTAATAAACTCAACTTTTTCTCTTTCTGAATCGAAAGGGATTTGTAAATGGGCAAGTTTTTTCCCTTTTTCACTTTCAATTTTTATCTTCTGATATACAGTAGTTTCTTTATTGTAATTTGAATATACTTTGACTGAAGCAAAATCAACTAAATATATTGCACCTTCTTCCTGTGAGTAACATATAGAAATAATAAAAAATAAAATAAAAATCAAAAAATTCTTTTTCAAATTCATCAATTTTTATTTTTCTGGTTGAAATGGTATTTGTGGATTTTCCGGTTCTGTTGTTGGTCTATATAAATATAAATAATAGTTGAGTTTATTAACTGATTGACCGCCTTTTTGTCTTTGCCATAATCCAACCAAATAATAATAATACACTCCCAATCCAAAGAGAATTAAAGATAAGGTAAAAATCACAACTGCCTTTTTTCTGTTAACCTCATCAATCATCATAGATAGAAAAAATCCCAAGAAACTAATACCTATTATTATAAGCGCCAACATGTATCCAACTTCAAATTCCATATTTCCTCCTTTCTATTCTCCAATTTCAAACCTTACAAACCTTTTTATTTTAATATTTTCTCCCAGTTTTGCAATTTTTGATTTTATGTATTCTTCTACTGTTAAACTATCATCTTTTATAAAAATTTGTTTTAAAAGAACATTTTCTTTATAAAATTCCTTCATCTTTCCTTCAACAATTTTTTCTATTACATTTTCAGGTTTATCTTTAAATGCTTCTTTAAACTCATTTATTTTTTCATTTATTATTTCATTAGGAATTGATTCAATATCAATCCATTTTGGTTTCATAGCAGCAATTTGAAGACATATATTTTTTACAAGTTCCTCAAATTCACTATTTTTTGCCACAAAATCAGATTCACAATTTACCTCAACCAAAACACCTATTTTCCCATTTGTATGGACATATGCTCCTATTTTACCTT
>JBMFMQ010000137.1:0-2884 GCA_049970595.1 Candidatus Ratteibacteria bacterium
AGCAATAACATGGTTTTTTGAGGGGATACCCAAAGGAGAAAAAATACCGTGGGTGGCTTGGATTAAACCCCTTTCCTTATGGATTCCTTTAAATCTTTTTGTTTATCTTGCAATGATATTTATAATGGTAATACTACATAAGCAATGGTCGGAAAATGAAAGATTAAACTATCCAATGACAAAGACACCAATTGAACTTATAAATTGTGAAAAAAATAATATTTTTAAAAATGGCCTTTTCTGGTCTGGATTTTTAATTCCTTTTATGATTGGACTTATAAATGGATTACATTTTTATTTTCCAAATATTCCTGTAATTGAACTTACAAAAGATTTATCAATATTCAGGAGAACATTGAGTTTACAATTTAGAGTGAGTTTTCCCATGATTGGATTTACATATTTTGTAAATTTATCACTTTCATTTTCTCTGTGGTTTTTCTGTCTTCTAACAACTGTTGAACAGGGTTTTTTTAATATTACTGGTTTTGGAAGTCAGGAATTTTTACCTTATAATTCAGATAGACCTTTACTTGGATGGCAATCACTTGGTTCTTTAATTGTTATTGTTTTGTATGGATTAGTGATTTCAAGGAAAAATTTGATGAGTATTATAAAGGCAAAAGATGGAAATGAGATTATTTCACCAAAGGCTGCATTCGTGGGTTCAATTCTTTCATTTTTATTTATTTATGTGTGGTTATTATATTCTGGACTTTCTCTTTTACCTGCTTTTGTATTTTTATTTTTTTCTTTTTTAATTTATATTGGAATAACAAGAGTAATATGTGAAGGAGGACTTGCAGCAACAAGGGCGCCTGTAATAGCTCCTGTTATAACAAATTCTTTTCTTGGTTCTTCATATCTTGGCCCTTCTAATCTTGTTGGATTAGGTTTGACTTTTGTTTATGCTTCAGATGTTAGAACATTTGTTATGGCTTCAGTTGCGAATGGATTAAAGATTGCTGAAAATGTTAAAAAGAAAAAAAAGATTGTTTTCTGGGCAATAATAATTTCAATTTTTATTACCTTGTTTTCATCAATATGGGCAACTATAATTCTGTGTTATAAATATGGAGGGATAAATGCCAATCAATGGTTTTTTGTCCATGGTCCCCAGTATCCTTTAAGATATATTGCTGATAAAATTAAAAATCCCAAAGGTCCTGACTGGCAATATATTGGATTTACGGGTATAGGTGCTTTATTTACAATCTTTTTGTTTGTAATGAGGATGAAATTTTTTAATTTTCCACTTCATCCACTTGGTTTTGCTTTTTCCACGATAATGATGACAAATGCTTTATGGTTTTCTATTTTTATCTCATGGCTTATTAAGGTTTTAATTTTAAGATATGGAGGTCCCAAAATTTATGAGAAATTTAAAAGTTCATTTATTGGTCTTATAGTTGGGCAGTTCGTCATAAGTGGATTATTTCTTATTGTTGATTTTTTTACAAGAAAAACAGGTAATATTCTTTTCTGGGCTTGAAAAATATGGTAATATGTTTTTAAATTGGAGAGAAAAATGATTTCGGGATATGGAGAGAAAATAATAAACCCTCCAATGACCTGTCATCTTTCAGGGTATGGTTTTTATCTTGAAAGATTTCCGGAAAACATTTTAGATGATTTAAAGGTAAGGGTTGTTTTTATAAAAGATAAAAAAGAAAATTCTATTTTACTTTCCAGTTTTGACCTTATAGGTTTTTCTGTTGAGTTTTCTGATAAATTGAGAAGAGAAATTTCAGAAAAATTTAATTTACCTTTTAAAAATATTTTAATTTCATGTATTCATACTCATTCAGGACCTGCAACAATATTTTTGAGAGGTGCAGGAGAGATTAATTTTGATTACATGGGGTTTTTGAAAGAAAGATTAAAAGAGGCAACAGAAGAAGCAATAAAAAATGGTGAAGAAACAGAAATAAAATGGAATATAAAAGAAATAGAACCAATAGGATTTAACAGAGTGAAATGGTCATTAGAACCAATTGATTTAAATCTTGGGATAATTGTTTTAAATAAAAAAAGAGAAAAAACTTATATAGTAAATTATTCCTGCCATCCTGTAACTTTAGGAATTAACAAAGAAATTTCAGCAGATTTTCCAGGAAGGATTATAAAAGAAATTGAGAAAAAAGGAAATAAGGGAATATTTTTTCAAGGTTTCTGTGGAGACATAGACCCTTTTGTTAATAAAATCAAATGGGGTTCAGGCGAAGAAAAAGACATTGATTTTTATGGGAAACATATTTCTGATAGAGTTTTTAAGATTGAACAAGAGGCTTTTTCTTTAAAGAAAGAAGAAATAAGATGTTATGAAAAGAGAATAAATTTGCCATTAGAAGTTAAAGAAGAAATCAAAGAAGAAAAAAATGAGTTATTGAAAAATACAAAAAATGAAAATTTTATAAAATGGGTAGAAAACTGGTATGAAGAAACAAAAGAAAAACTCCCTGAACTATTAAAAAATCCTTATATTAAAAATATACCTGTATGGACAGGTGAAATAGGAGAAATAAAAATTATTGGTTATCCTGGAGAAGTTTTTTGTGAAATTGGTTTAAAATTAAGGAAAAAATATGGCCCATTATTTTTGTTTGGTTATAGTAATGGAGATATAGGATATATTCCAACAAAAAAAGCATATAAAAATAAAAAAGATTATGCCTGTTATTTGGCACCAAAAGTATACAATTATTTCCCTTTTAAATCAGAAATAGAAAAAATATTCTTAAAAGAAACAAAAAAAATGTTTAAAAAGGGGAAAAAATGGGAAAACTTGCAATAAATGGAGGGAAACCTGTAAGAGATATTAACAAAAAACCATGGACAAACTGGCCTATATTTGGAAATGAGGAAAGAAAAAATTTGATTGAAG
>JBMFMQ010000138.1:0-2831 GCA_049970595.1 Candidatus Ratteibacteria bacterium
GTTGACAAGATTAGAGGAAGCGATGGAGAAATTAGCAGAGGCACAGAGGAAAACAGAGGAAAGATTAGGAAAATTAGAAGAAACACAGAGAAACTTACAGATAGAAATAACAAAACTTTCAGATACAATTGGATATGGAATAGAAGATGTTGCAAAAGTTGTTTTACCTGGATATCTTGAGAGGCACTTCAAAATAAAATTGGGAGAAATTGAGAGAAGATTTTTCCAGACAGATGGAAAAGAAATAGAAATCAATCTTTATGCAGAAGGTAAAAAAGGAAAAAGGAAAATATATCTTATAGGAGAGGCAAAATCAAGAATATATGAAAGGGATGTGCAAAAATTTATAAGTGAGAGTTTAGTTCTTGTTGAAAAATTTGGAGAGAAAAATGTAATAAAGGTTCTTTTTGGATTCTATATTCATCCATCTGCTACTGAAATTGCAAAGAAAAATAAAATATTACTTGTTGCCTCTTACATGAGATAATTAATTTTGAAAAATTTTGATAGGGGAAATTATTATAGTAAAATTATTTTAAAAAGGAGTGAAAATGAAAAATTTTAAATTTGTAGTTCTTTCTTTATTTTTATTTCCTCTTTTAGGCTGGACAATTAATATTAAAATAATAACCCCGAATGGTGCTGAAAAATTAAAAGTTCCATATACATTACCGATACAATGGACTGCAGATTGGACTGGAGAAACAAGAACACTTTCTGAATGGGAAGTATATTATTCACCAACAGGCACAGGACAACCTAATAATCCTTCTAATCCGGAAGGCGATTGGGTATATTTAGGCAGTGGTGGCAATAATCAAAATGGCGGGAGTTTTAATTGGAATATTCCTAATGTCAATGTAAATACAGCTAAAATTTATATTATGGCTTATTTTACAAACGAAGAAAGAAGTGGTAAGCCATCTAATTTCTTCACAATAGATAATACACGGCCTAATTCAGATATATTGATACCAACTAAAATTAAAAGTACCGGAAATTCTTATAGTGGTAGTTGGAGTGATAATCTTTCAGTTCCTATACATGTTATAGAGGCAAAATTTTATGCAAATACAACAAATGATACATCTACTGCAGTTTATCTTGATGATGTTACAAAACCAGATACAGAACTTACTGGCTCTAATAATGGAATTTATAAAGGAAGTTTTGATTTAAAAAGTTCAATATTGTACCAAATTGCTGCAAATAATTATAAATACTTTTGGGTAAGGATAAAGATTTGGGATGATGCTAAAGATAGTTCAGATAAAGGAAATGAAACAATTGATTGGTCAAATTTTGAAATTTCAGATGATACTACTGCTCCAACAGTTATAGTAAGAGCAGATGTTTCTAATTTTTTACTTCCAAGTGGCGGATATGACACAAATAAAGTTAAATATATAAATGGAAAATACTGGTTTAAGGAATCTGTCCCTATAATAATTAAAATTAGTGATGCATCAGGTGTTTATAAAAGTTGGTATTTATTTGAGGGAGGGGGTATTTGGTATGAGATAAATACAAGTACATCTGATGATAATCCAGAGTTTAATCTTAAAAATTGTGAAACAAGAATAAAGGTTAAAGCAAAAGATTATTTTGGAAATATTAGTGAGAATTTTTATGATGTTAATATAGGTTATTATGATCCACTTGGAAATTGGCATCTTATTACAACTACTCCTATAATCTATGTAGATACTTTTGCTCCAAAAACAATAATACAAATAACTTCTGGAAATTACTGGCCAAAATCTCCTTCTCCAGATCCTTGGCAATACCCAGGAAATCCTTTATTACCTGTTCCTGAATGGGCAACTCCTCCTTCTGGTTATCCACAAAATTATATAGATTATTTATATTTTAATTCAGATTTAAAAACAAACCCAACAAAATTTAAACTAATTGTTGATGATACTCCGCCTAATAATAATGTAAGTGATGGTAAAGGTTCTTCAGGTATATCTATAGATTTTAATATGCCAAAATATAGAGTTAGTTATGTTATAAATCAGGATTTAAGATATGATACAAATTTGTGGCAGGACTGGATATATCCTACAACAAATTATTTTGACCAATCTGCTGGTGGCTATAGAAAAGCAGAAACAACTGAATTCACTTTAAATAAAAATGTTGTTGCTATAGAATATTATGCTATGGATAATGTTGGAAATGAAGAAGACCATTCTGGTTATAATAATAAAACTATAGAATTAGGAAATGGAGCAGGTCCTTATAAAAGGACACCAACTGGTAGTAGTCAGGTTGATGGCTCTGCAAATTTAAGAGCAGATGATTCTGTTCCTCCACCTGATATAGAAATTCTTGGGACTATTGGTGAAAATAATTGGTATAAAAGTTCTGTTACAATCCATTTAGTATATAATGATACAAATAATTGGAAAGACCCATTACTAACTGGTGAGTTAGGAAGTGGTATTAAAAAATTTCAATATGTATTAAAAAACAGTTCCGTTTTACCAAGTGAAAGCGAGTTTATTGATTATAACTATGGAACACCATTGACTTTAAATGAAGGTATTTGGTATTTATACTATAGGGCAATTGATAATATTGGTAATATATCTGGAACTTTTGAACATAATTATATCATCTATCCACAAAATCCTATTAAGGTTGATTCAATAAAACCAATTTCAAATTTAAGTTTAAATAATGGGATATTTACTTTAAGTGCAACTGATAATCTTTCTGGAGTTAAAACATTATACTGGAAATTTATTTTTTCAGATAATACATCCTCAGATACATATTCTTATAATGGTTCTTCAACTACATTTACATCCCCTTCAGGAACAAAA
>JBMFMQ010000139.1:0-2785 GCA_049970595.1 Candidatus Ratteibacteria bacterium
AATCTAACAACAATTGAATTCCAACCACCAAATGCCTGTAAATTACTTGGATTTTCATTAAATGGAAATGCAGTTGGAACAGCGTATACCTCATTTGAATATGAACTCTTTTGTCCTGTTTGCCGATTAACCGCTCTTATCCTGTAATAATAAGGTCTGCTATCTGGATATAAAGGAGAATCAACATAAATAATATCATCTGCAGCAACTGTTTTAATTAATGAATAATCTGGGTTGGGATTTGCTATTGTTGGGTGTTTTCTTTCTATTTCAAAGCCAGTATGTGTTGAAAAAGATAATGGGTCCCATCTTAAATATACACTTCTTTCTCCTCCGGTTGCAGTAAGTCCTGTAGGTGTTTGTAATTGAGTAGGTAAATCACCAGTAAACCAGTAAAGGGACATTTCGTTTGTTAAGAAGGGTGAACGATAACTATATAATCTTCCTGCTTTATTACTAACTTGAATACCAACAACTGCATTATTTCCATAATTATAATTTGGATTTCCAAATTCTACATCCTTATAATTAAAAAGTATATCAGATTTGTCTTCAAAAAATACAACCTGAAAAGTTATACCATTTGTTCCACCAACATTTTTATGGACAACATTTCTCCATTCTATGACAAGTTTTCTATTTGGACTTTCTCCAATAACTCCATAGTAAACATTATTATTTCCAAATGTAGGAAGTAAATCATCTCTAAAAGGAGCAATCTGAACATTTAAGGACTGGTCTGGAATTCCAAAAAATGAATTGTTTGTCCAATAATAATATTTAACATCTTCAAAAAAACTTATAATTCCATTTGAATCTATATAAATATCTGTAAAACCAGGAGAATAATCACCAAATTTAATTGGGAAAGGAGATGTTATTTTTACAACTTCTTCATCTATTAAAGATAAATTTGTTTCAGAATTTGTAATATCTTCCCAGGTAAAATCAGTTTGATAATAGTTATAGCCCTTTAAAAAATAACATTCAAAAGAATCTCCATATGGTAAAGTAAATGTCTTTTTTCCTATATTATTATAAAGATATCTTCCTGAATAAATGCCATCATCTCTCATTATATCAAAACCTGTCCCATCATCATAAAGTGTAAATGTCTCTCCATCAACATTCAAATTAACATTTCCTGCTCCATCCTCACCAGATATATTTAAAGCAGAAATCTCAAGATATTCCTTATAATAACAAGAAACTTTATCTCCTATAGGTCTTAATCTTGAAAAAACATTTTTCCTTTGGGGCAAAACACTATCATATGCATTTATTCTTTTTCCTGTAATTGAAATATCTTTTAAAGAATTTATTTGTTTTCCTATATGGATTATCGGAGTATCATAAGTAATATCATCTCCTGAACTCAATATTAAATTTTTTATTTTAATCCAGTCATAATTTTTAAATTTTGATTTTATTAAGGCAGAAAGACCAGTAACAAATGCTGCTGCCATACTTGTTCCACTATAATACCCATAGGAATCCGTTGGGAATGTGCTGTAAATATCTTTTCCAGGGGCTCCTACATGAACCTTATATTTTCCATAATTTGTTCCATTACCAAGTTGGGTGAAAGTTGCTGGTTTATCGTCTATATCAGTTGCAAGAACTGATATTACATTTGGAAGATAAATTCCTGCAGGATAAACTGGGTGATAATCAATATTCAAAATGACATCATATACTGGTTCTGGTAGACCTCCTGCTGCTGCTATAAATAAAATACCCTTTTCCATTAATTTTTTTATTGCATCTTCAAGTGCCTCTATTCTTCCATAAAAACCAAAAGAAGCATTAACAGCAACAATATTTTCTCCTCTATCTTTCATTTGAATAATATATTGAATACCTTCAAGAACCCAATCAACAGTTATAAGTCCAGAAGAAGTTCCTATTTTTATAGGCATAAGTGAAACCCTCCAGTTAACTCCAGATACACCAATTCCATTATTTCCAACTGCTCCAATTATTCCTGCAACACGAGTTCCATGACCTAAAAAAGGTCCTCGAGGAGTTGGTTCAATAAATTCAGATGGTGCTCCTCTTAGATAATCAAAAGTTCCAATTGTAGGATTTATTCCATAAAAATCATCAACATATCCATCTTTATCATTGTCAATTCTATTATAATTTACAAGTCCAAATAATAATTCTCCTTTATTTATCCACAAATTATCCTTTAAATCAGGATGAATTCTATCAATACTTCCTGTCATTGGAGCAGGTGTATAATCAATTCCAGTATCAAGAATAGAAACAATAATTGAAGTATCACCTGTTGTTATATCCCATGCTTGTTCTGCTTTAATTTTTTTAAGTCCCCATTGTTGATTGAAAGACAGGTCATTTGGTGTAGCAAAAAATTTCATAATATAGTTTGGTTCAGCATATTCAACATTTTCTTTCTTCAAATATTTAATTTTATCCTCAACACTCATTCCATCCTTAATTTTCAAAACATATAGATTCTGAACAATGGTAAATGAACTTTTTATTTCAAGATTATATTTTTGGCATATTGAATCTACTGCATCTGAACTCCTAAATTTAACTATAATTTCATCATTGACATATTCCATCTCCAACTTCTTTTTTTCCCATCTATCTTCAGAAAATGCAAAAAGAAAGGTAAATAAAATCAGAAATAAAATCAATTTTCTCATCCTCCATCCTCCTATTTTTTTATTATACACTTTATATTATCTCCTTTTACCATTCAAAACTTTGAACAACAATTATATCTCTTTCTTTTGCTTTTTCAATAAATTTTTTT
>JBMFMQ010000140.1:0-2686 GCA_049970595.1 Candidatus Ratteibacteria bacterium
ATTCTTATTTTTCTTATATGCTCTCACATGTACTTCTCCATATATCCCTACACCAATAACTGCAGCACCAATTTTTGTTTTCATTTTCCCATTATTTTAAATACATCATTAATTACATCAAGAGTTTTTTCTATATCTTTTTCTGTATGTGCAGTGGATAGATACAATAACCCTTTATCAGTTGGAAATATATGTATCCCTCTATCAAGAAGAAGTTGAGAAAATATATAATATTTATCACTCACATCAACAGAAAAGAAATCCCTCATATCAAAAATTTCTTTATCATGAAATGATATACCGAAAAATGAACCAGGACCTTCTACACGAATGCTTATATTATACTTTTTACCCATCCTTTTTATTTCTTTCATCATATATTTCCCAAATTCATTTATTTTTTTTATTTTTTCACATTTATTTTTTTTAAGTGTTTTTAGTGTTGCTATTGCTGCTGCACATCCAATAGGATTTGCATTAAAAGTCCCTGCATGAACAACAAGTCTTTCTGAAACAGGCCTCATAATTTCTTTTGTTGAACCATAACAAAAAATTGGAATCCCTCCACCAAGAGATTTCCATCCCAAACTAATATGAGGAGTAACACCAAAAAATTCTTGAGCCCCACCCAATGATACCCTTCCTCCAGTTATTGTTTCATCAAATATTAACAGTGCCCCATTTTCATCACATATTTTTTTCAAACCTTCTAAATATCCTGGTTTTGGAAATATAACCCCACAGTTACTCATTATTGGTTCCGTTATAACACAGGCTATTTCATTTCTATGTTCTTTAAAAGCTTTTTTTACATATTCTAAATTGTTCCATGGCAAAACAATTACATTTTCAAGGATATTTTTTGGTATACCTTTAGAATATCCATGAATGACTGGTTTAGGATTTTCTCTCGTTCCAAAATCTTCATCTTTTTCTGGATGAAAACTAAAAAAAACATTATCTACCCATCCATGATAATGACCTTCAAATTTTATAAACTTTGTTCTTCCTGTATATGCTCTTGCCAACCTTAAACTAGCTTGAACTGCTTCTGTTCCTGTATTATTAAAATTTACCATTTCAAAACATGGAACTATTTCAACAAGAAGTTTTGATAGTTCTATTTGCAATAAATGAGGTTCTCCAAATCCCATCCCTTTTTTTAATTGCTCTTTCACAGCCTTATAAACTTCTTCAGGAGAATGCCCTAAAATTAATGGTCCGTAGTTTAATAAATAATCAATATACTCATTTCCATCTACATCATAAATTTTACTTCTTTCCCCTCTAACCATATAAATAGGATGTGGCTTACGAAAACTCTGAACTTGTGAGCCAACTCCCATTGCAAATATTTCTTTTGCTTCTTCATAAATTTTTTCTGAATTCGGGTATTTTTTAAAGTTGTACATTTTACCTCCTAGTTAAATTTTAAGAGAAAACACCTCTTTTGCATTTTTCCATAATATTTTTTCCTCTATTTCCTTGGGTAACTCTATTACTTTTATTCTTTGAAGCATAACACTTGGGTGATGAAAAGGATAATCAGAACCAAAAATTATTTTATTAAAACCAACAATTTCAATTGTTTCTTCCAACTTTTTACATTCATACTCAACAGAAATCTCAATATATAAATTAGAGTAATCCTTAGAAACTTTTGCAACATCTCTATCAGAAAAAATTCCACCGTGTCCAATTATAAGTTTTAAATTAGGAAATTTTTCTGCCACATCTTTTATCGCATTTGCTCCACATAATGGACTTTGTCCGGTTGAATGTGTAAGGATAGGAATTTTTTCTTCTTCACAAAATTTCAAAATAGGTTCTGAAATCCAGGAATTTAGAGGATAATTATGTAATTCAGGATGCAATTTTACACCAACAAACCCTTTTTTTCTAATATTTTTTAATGAGTTCATAGTTTCTTCTAAATTGCGAGGATTACAAACTAATAAAGGGAAAAGATTTTTATATTTTTTACAAGCCATTAAAGCCTCTTGATTCCCAAAAGAGCAGTCAAAAGAAACAAGAGCACTTCCTGAACTAACAATAGCATAATCTATCTTTTCTTTTTTCAATATTTGAAATATTTTATCTAAATTACTCTCTACATATGGATAATTTTTCCCAAAATTGCCTACATGAACATGTGCATCTATAATCATTTTTAAACCTCATTTATACAATTCTTCTCCTTCTAAATAACCTCTTAGAGCTAATAACCATAACCATCCAACATTAACAAGTGGGTCTATAGTTGTTTTATAATTAATCCATATCACACCATGGTTTTCTACTTTTGACCTTGGTAGGTTTTCACATAAATATTTATATGCGAATTTTGCACATTTCAATAAATTATCAGGAAATTCATTTTTAATTATCCTTTTTACTGCAATTACTTGAAATACACTACATCCAGTAGCACCTAACCATTTATCATCTCTCCCACATATTCCACAACTTCCATCATCAAATTGGCAATTTTTAAAAGTCCATTCAATAGCCTTTAGTGAAAGTTTTATGTATCTTTTATCTTTTTTATATTTATAGAGATTGGTGATATAATCAATACATGGATAAGTTGAAAATATCCAAGAACTTTCATTTGCATAAGCATCAGTACTTTCAAATCCTTTATAGTGACAAGGCCCAATTACCCAACTCCCAATATCATCTCTCC
>JBMFMQ010000141.1:0-2668 GCA_049970595.1 Candidatus Ratteibacteria bacterium
ATAGCGGTAATCTTCAGAATTGCAAGAGATAACCCATTTAACGAGATCAGTTTCACTCTGTGGCATAGAAATTCTTGTAGTGTGATTGCTTTTCATATATTCTGTTAATTGTTTGTAAATTAAGTCATAAGCATTTTTAGGATTTTTTTCGTCGCCAGGAGGTAACATTTTTTCTTTTTCTTTTTTAGGCTTAACTCTTTTTGAAACTACAAAAGCAAGTGATTGTCCGAGCCCATTTGATAAAATCATTGAAGATAATTTCTTGACATAGGACTTGTATTTATCGTCTTGATACCACTCTTCATCAATTTTTGTTTTTGAAATAATTTTTTTACCTTGTTCAGCACACCTATATGCAAATTCTGCCCTTCCTTTTTCAAGTTTGGTTATAAATGTTTCTTTTTCACCCATTCTATCCTCCTATTTAAAAATTTGAATTCTTACTAAACCTTTCCCTATTGTCTGATTTCCACCAATTTGAAGGACCTCAGGACATCCTGATTCAAAGAATTCCAAAACTTTTTTTGCTTCCTCTTCTTGATTATTTCCTTTTAAAACACCTTTTGCCTCTTCTTTCTCAACCCTTAATGGTGATGCCATAGCAAGGGAGTAAAGAATTGTATCCTGAGGTAAATATTCCTCTGTCCAGAGTGCACCTGATGCAACAGTTCCAGTTTTGTTATCTATTTTTGTCCTTGTGATTATTTCAGTAGATGTCTTAACAAATTGGGTAAAATCATCATCAGAGAGGATTACAAGGTCTTTTTCAAGTTTTACTCTCCAGAATTCATATGGGTCATCTGTGTCTCTTTTTGGGAAAATTTTTTTAGCAAGAACATTTGCTATTTTGGAAGTTGTTTCAGATTCTCTTACTTCAAAAGTGTATTCTTCAAGAACTACCTTTGACTCAATACAAATATTTGTTTGTTGAGGCAAAGTATTTTCTAAAGTTGAAAAATCAATATTGAGTTCATATGGAATTTCCCCGGCAAGTCTTAAGTCTTCCTTAAACCTTTCTAAAACCATAGGACAGGTAATCCAGGCAAAGACACCTTTTAATGATTTTACAGGAAATAACAAAATCCTTGCATCAGTAAAAGCAAGGGCGCCAGCATGAGCTTCTTCAGCTTCAGCTTCAGGACCAAAAACAAGTGATATTAAATTTTTATCGTTTACATTTATAGTTTGAGAATTTAGTTTAATTGTTTTAGTTGAACTTTCAAATGCCTCTCTAATGCATCCTTTCAGCCCCGATGCCTCAATCTTTGGAAAGTCGGTATACCTTTCTCTTTGTATTGGTAAATCAACAAGTCCTATTCCGCCACCACTTCCAGGGTGAAGTGGCGTTTCAGCGATTAGAAAAAATATTTTTGATTTTTTAAACATGGCTTACCTCCTTTTTAATTTTATAAATCTTATATTCATTTAAATTTTCTATTCTTTTTTGATTTTGCTTAAAACTTTCAATGTATTCACTCTCAACATTATGAACTTCTTGTCCTATAGCAATTAAACCGATATAAATAGAATATTCCATGCTACCATATATGGTTTTCCACTTATCCGCTCTATAAAGAATCCTTACCTGTAGATTTTCTTCCTTGTGTTTAAAGATCTTAAAACGCTCTGGTGGTTGCCAACCGGAAATTTTATGGTCTAAATCTGGGTTATCTGGATTTGAATATAATCTTCTATGCAATTCTAAAAATGATTTTTCAATAATAGTTTTTCTCTCTTGATTCTTCTGGATATAGTTATCAATAACAGGCGAAATATAAAACAAAACAAATCCTTCTTTATATTTTTCCCATAAAGTAACACCTAATGGATTCAAAGTATATAAATTATCTACTATCTCTAAAAGTGACTGAACTTCATCTCTAAAATTTATTCCAGCTGGTAACTCGCTTATGTTTTTCCTTTCCAAATCCATAAAGAATCCCTCATTCTCTTCAAAAACTCTCCACTTTATATCAATTGGAACATAAGGAATTTTTATGGTTGCATCTGTATCTTCAAAAATATAGTAAATGGGGCATTTATTGACCTGTCCAAGAATCGTTAAATAGGGAATTGTTGCCTTATATCCGCCTGTAATGTTGATAATAACATTTTGCCAGTCATAATTTGCAATGTCATAAATAGTTTTTATCAGATTAGTCATTCCGTCTTTAATAAATTTATCTCTATCCCAGATTTGCAAATTTTCAATCTTTTTTATTTCAACTTTGTCCTTTTTAAATTCATCATAATATTGAGTTATAACTTTTTGTAAAATTTCAGCAGCAAGACGACTTAAAGCGGTATCAGAATATAAGAGATGTATTTCAAAATCTTCATTGAGTTCTTCTTTTAATTTTATTAAACTCTTGATTTCAGCTGAAACGTTTTGTTTGTTTTTTCTAAACCATGTTTCGTTTAATGCTCTTTCAATATTTCTTCTTCTATCCAATTCACTATCAAGATTTTCAGCATTGATTTTTTTATTCTTGAAATGGTTATAGGCATTTTTAAAATTCCTATCATCATTCTTTTCAAGATAATTTTCAAATAATGATGTCCCAACCATTGTGATTACTTTTTTCATAGTTTCACCTCCCCCACTAAACTTAATCCAAACCCTTCCTCAGAGTTTATGTCCGATATATTTTTTAAATGAAAGGCATCC
>JBMFMQ010000142.1:0-2648 GCA_049970595.1 Candidatus Ratteibacteria bacterium
GAAGTTACATATAAATTCCCACTTTTAATATAATTTGGAGAAGAATAGGAAATATTTGTTGTTGGTGGAGTATCATCTGCAGAAGAAGAATTCCATATTTTATGTATCTCCTCATTTCCTGCATTATCAACTGCCCAGTATTCAATGCTTTTTGTTCCTGAAGGAGATGTAAATGTAGTTGAAGAACCATTATAAGAATATGTATCAGAAGAAGTATTGTCTGAAAAAATAAATTTCCAGTATAATGTTTTAACTCCAGAAAGATTATCACTCGCAGTTAAAGTAAATATCCCATTATTTAAACTTAAACTTGAAATTGAAGCAGTTAAATCCACTTTAACAGGATTATACTGATAATTTATATTTTGAGAGGTATTTCCGAGTTTATCACTTGCTTTTGCTACAATATTATAAATTCCATCACTTGTCAATGTTAAATCAAAAGGAGAAGAAGGTGCACGAGTATTTGGAGTTCCACCAGAAGTATCATAAAATAAAGTATCAAAAATCGGGTCAGTTGCAGTTATTGTTATAGTCGGTGAGCCAGTTGAAATATTATACCATCCTGTTTCAGAAGGCGCTTTATCTCTTGTAAAAGTAATTTCTGGAGGAGTATCATCAATAATTAAACTACCTGTTACAGGGAATAATTTATGCGGTAATTCCTCATTATCAACAACATCCTTTGACCAGTATTCTATTCCAGTTGAAGTTTTTGGTAATGAAAAGGGTGTTCCTGTCCACGAGTATTCAGTATCAGATCGGAGTTTTTTATATTTTGGGTATCCAGTTCTTATTCCACTACCAGCACCATCAGTTGCAGTAAGGGAAAACCTTGTTGGATTTGAATTAGTTTCAGAAGTTATGTATGTATTTGTTCCATCATTATAATAAGGTCCTGTATATGTTATAAATGTTTGTGGTGGTGTTGTATCCTGTTCGCCAAGATTACTGATTCTCACAGGTTCATAATTTCCTGCTATATCCTTTGCATAATATTCTACAATTTTATGTCCCTCAGGTAAAACAAAACTCACATTGTTGGAAGGTGTAGTTTCCCATAATGTATTATCGGATAGATTTGCTTTTGTTCTGTAAGATATACTTGAAACACCAGAACCAACATCTGTTGCAGTTAAAGTTATATTTGCACCTGAAACATTTATAGTTGTTAAAGGAGGAACAGTGTCAACTCTTATAGGATTTTTTTCATATGGAATATAAGGTCTTGCTATATTTCCACTTCTATTTCCAAGATTATCAATTGCTCTATAATAAACCCATGTAATTCCATCTGTCAAAGTGAATTTCCTTCCATATGTATAATCAATAAACTCATTTTCATTTGGTGAAGAAGAATTATTCTTAAAAGCATATTGGAACTTTTTAATCCCACTTCCAGGCTCTCCTGATGGTAATAGGTCTTTCCATTTATTCAGGTCCTTATAAGTTAATTCAACTGTTACAGGTGTTATATACCATCCATTTTCTCCATCATAAGAAGAAGGTGTAATAATTATATCAGGGTCAGGAACAGAATCATCTGCTCTCATATTACTTTTACCAATATCAGTAATATCCCTTCCTTTAATAAGACCTCCTCCTTCATCAACAATTAAATGGTGTGTAAGAACCGGTGGGTCATCAATAGTTCCATCATTATTAAAATCTCCCCAGTAAGGGTAAACCTCTTCATTTCCAGCATTATCAAGTGCAAAATATTCCAATGATGTAATATTTGAAGGAAGCATAAACCAATCAGTTACAGTAGCCCAGTCATTTATTGGGTTTGGTGAAAAATCTTCATATATAACATTCTGTAAGGAATAAAATTTATTTGACCTCTGCCAGTCAGTTTCCCATTTATTTTGACCTGGTCCTAAATTTTCTGTATCTACTCTTATATCTTCATCTAAATTTGTACTTCTTCTATATCTTGGGGCTTGGAAATCATCGCTTACTCCTGAACCATAGTTTGTTGGTGAAAAATCAGAAAATCTTGGGTCATATTCAGGTCTGTATTTATAATGGTTTGGATATTTCCTGTCAGACCAGCCAGGCCATAAAGACCACTCAAAAGGTGTTAAAATATATCTTGGAGTATCTGTTGAAACTAATCTAAACTTTGTTGGTGGTCTTAAGATATTTTCAGAAGAGGCAAAAAACATATGCTCAATATAATTTAAAGGATAACCACTTGGAGGAGTTGCATCTTCAGGTCTGAAAAATCCAATATTGTTTATTCCCCAGTACCATCTTCTGTTAATCCCATCATCTTGGTCAACCTGGTCAACAGGAATACCAACATCTTTTTGTGGAATTGTAGGCCATATAGGAAGATAGTTTGGGTCATCAGTTGCAAATTGAATTCTTGTCCTTGGAGGTATTGTATCAACATATAAAGGAACTTCTTCTGCCATATTTTCAAAATAGATAGGATGAGCCCTTAAATATCCAATGTTACCTGCTCTATCATATATTCCAACAACTATCTTTTTACCCCTTGCATTATAAACAGGAAAATAAAAACCAGCATCTTTTATAAGTTCTTTTATTACACCAGGTAAACTAACAGGAAGCAAGGACTCTACATCTGGAATAACTTCTTCAAGACAATCAGTTGAAAAATCAAAGTTTATAAGAAGTCC
>JBMFMQ010000143.1:0-2635 GCA_049970595.1 Candidatus Ratteibacteria bacterium
CAAAAAACGCCAGAAAAAGCACTTGGGGTTGTTTCTAACCCCAGTGCTTTATATGTGGTTCAGTTAGTATTTACTATATTTTTATTTAAAATGGCAATTTTACTTCAACTGATTTTCTCGGATAAAATTTTATGAGAAGGTTTGAGATTACAAGAAGGTCATAGAATAATAAAAAGCCGCTAAATAGTAGACCTGTAACCCAGTTTAAAATTAAAGTTAAAATTACAATTGAAACCATAATAACTCCAACAACCAGAATGTATATAATTGTATACTCTTTTGGAATCAAAAATATTTTTTCAATAATTATTTTTATATCAAACGCTTTTTTTAGTGAATTTTCTTCAAGATACACACAGATACCAAATAACAAAAAATAAATTGCAATTAAGGATAATATAGTAGAAAATATAATTAAAATCAGCCCTCTAAACAAAAATAAAGACACGATCTCACCATGGGAAAGGTAAGATATAAAGAAAAGCCCTAAAAAGAGAAAAAAAAGAGGGATTATAAAATAACCTATAATCAGTATGAATAAATAAAATCCTTTAATAAATAAATTTTTGAAATTTTCGTCCCACTTTATATCCTTTTTTTCCAAAAGAATTCCTGACTTCAATTTCTCTGTAATATAGCCTAAAGAAATAAAATTAAATAATGGGAAAAACATAAAAATGCTACCTATTACAAAATTCATAAGATTTTTTTTATGGAGAGGTTGTTTAAATGATTCAATTATTTTCTTCCTCATTTTTTTCTATAATTTCTTTCATTTCCTTAACTGCTTGATAGATTCCTACATAAACAGACCTGCATATTATACTATATCCAATATTCAGTTCTTCTATTCCTTTAATTTTACAGATTTTCCCTACATTTTTATAATCAAGACCATGACCAGCATTTACTCTCAAACCTATTGAAATACCATATTCAGTTGCCTTTATAATTTTATTCAACTCATTATACATTTCTTCTTCTGTTATTGCATCAGCATATCTTCCAGTATGTATTTCTATAAAATCAGCCCCTACCCTTTTACTTTCTTCAATCTGTTCTAAATCAGGTTCTATAAATAAACTAACTTTAATACCTTTATCCTTAAAAGTTTTTATGTTTTCCTTTATTTTTTCTGAGAATTTTATTACATCAAGTCCACCTTCTGTTGTCAATTCTTCTCTTCTTTCAGGAACAAAAGTTACCTGATCTGGTTTTACATCAAGAGCAATTTTTATAATGTCTTGGTGAAGAGCCATTTCAAGATTAAATTTTGTTTTTATAACCTTTCTTAACAAATACACATCTCTTTCCTGAATATGCCTTCTATCTTCTCTTAAATGACATACTATTGAATCGCAACCTGCAAGTTCAGCAAGTATTGCTCCTTCAACAGGGTCAGGGTATTTTCCTTTTCTTGCCTGTCTTAAAGTTGCAATATGGTCTATATTCACTCCCAGTTTTATCATTTTAAACTCCTTTATATGTTAATTATACATTTTATAACCCCATTTTTATATTCTGCTACAAGATTTAAACATTCTTCAAGTTTCTCAAATGGATATCTATGTGTAACCATATCTTTAAATGGAAGTTTTGACTTTTTAAGCATATTAAGGGCAATTTCTGTGCAAAAGGCACTTCTTCTTACATTTAATAATTGCAATTCTTTTCTCCTCATTATATGAACATCAAATTCAACAGTATCTTGGGAAGGAATACCAACAAGTAAACATTTACCCCCAATTTTTGAAGTATGGACTACCTGCCTAAATGTTTCTTTTTTTCCTGCTGCTTCAAAAGATATATCAACTCCCCTACCCTTTGTGAAAGAATTTACAATTTCTGTGATATCATCTTTTTTGGCATCAACAATAAAGTCAGCACTTAATTTTTGGGCAAACTTCAATCTTTCCTCAATCAGGTCAGAAATAAAGATTCTATTTGCTCCACTTTCCCTTGCAGCAAAAAGTATGGAAAGTCCAATAGGTCCTGCTCCAATAATTACAACATCATCTCCTATCTCAATTTTACTTAATTTAATTGCATAGATTCCAATTGCGAGAGGTTCAGATAAAACCCCATCTTCAAAATTTAATCCATTCGGTAATTTAATAAGATTTTTCTCAGGCATAACTAAATATTCTCTAAAAGCACCGTCAATTGGAGGAGTTCCAAGAAATTTAACATCCGGGCATAGATTCGGTTTCCCCTTTATACATAATTCACAGACACCACAACTTATACCAGGTTCAATAGCAACTTTATCTCCTCTTTTCAAATTTTTTACACATTTTCCTACTTCAACAACTTCCCCACTTGCCTCATGTCCTAAAATAATTTTATTCTCTACTATTTGGTGTCCTATCCTACCCTCAAGATAGTAATGAACATCTGAACCACAAATTCCAACACTTTTTATTCTTACAAGAACATCATCATCTCTCTTAATCTCAGGAGTATTTATTTCTTCAAAAATAATTTTCTTTTTCCCAATTAAATATGCGACTTTCATATAAAAAATTGTAAGTATTACTAAATCCAGTTAGTTATCTTCTCTTTTTTATATTATACCACATTCTTAAGTTTGTTTCTTAAAGGGGTTTAAACCCCTTTAAAATCCCCAAAAGGTATC
>JBMFMQ010000144.1:0-2582 GCA_049970595.1 Candidatus Ratteibacteria bacterium
AGAAGATACATGTGCAATATATATTGAGGGAACAAATGATACTGAAAAAATGGAAAAATATCTTGAAATGCTGGAAAAATTTGATGTTGTGGATTCAGTTATAGGAGAGGATATACAGAATTATAAAAAACTTATTGATTTCAGACATAAACTTCCTGAAAATGTGAATACTTATTTTAAAAAAATTGGAATTATAAAGGTTGCAGTTGATGCAGCAGTTCCTGAAGATAAATTTGAAGAATTTTATAGATTTTACAGGAAAATTATGGAGGAAAACAAAGATATACATACAATACTTTTTGGTCATATAGGAGAAAATCACTTACATTTTAACCTTTTTCCGAAAGATGAAAAACAGAAAGAAAGGGTATGGAAAATATATGAAGAATCAGTAAAAAAAGCAATTTCACTTGGTGGAACAGGATTTGCAGAACATGGAATAGGAAAAATAAAACATAAATACCTTGAAATAATGTATGGAAAAAAAGGAATCCTTGAAATGGCAAAAATTAAAAAAATTTTTGACCCTTTCTGTATCCTATGTCTTGACAACATTTTTCCTAAAGAATATCTTAAATTAGTTTAACCTCTATCCTTGACAATATTTTAGAATTTCATTATTATAATAATATATAGTTTCCGGTGTAGCTCAACGGTAGAGCAGGCGGCTGTTAACCGCAAGGTTGTAGGTTCGAATCCTACCACCGGAGCCATAGACACCGGGTTAATAGAGAGTATGGAAGGGAAAACAAATTGGGGATTTTAAAGGGGTTTAAATCCCTTTAAGAAACAAACTTAAGAATGTAGTATAATATAAAAAAGGAAATAACTAATAGGATTCGGTAAATACTTACATTAAGATAATATTTCCTAACACAAAAGAGAACTTGACTTGACAAGTCAAATTCACCACTATTTGTTAAACTCGTCAAGTTGTGCCAATTTTAAGAAAAAAAGCATTTCACTATATCAACTTCTTTATAAAGTTTTCTTCATTTATTTCTCCAATTTTCAAAGTCATTAATATCTCATTTATCTCTTCCGGTATTTCTGTTAATTTTATATTTTTTTCTTTTCTACTTTTTATCTCCACTTCTACTGCTTTTATATTTCTCACTCTATCCATAAACTCCTGATATGTAAATTTGTATCCACTCTCTTTTAATAAATACTCTAATGACACTTCTAAAAGATAAGCCAATATACAGAGGGTAATATGTGCCTTAACTGGTTCTTCTTTATGATGATAAAATGGTCTAATCTCTATAAACCCTTTTAAATAATGGAATGGTACTTGGCCTTTCCTCCTTTTTAAATAAGATGAAATTAAAAAATCAACTTTTTTATCTTTTGGTAAATTTGTTAAGATACACCATATCCCATCTTGTAGTTCTATCTTTTGTAATTTTTCATAGTTAAGTTGCCAGTTTATCTTATTCCTTTCAAATTTTATCTTAAAATAATTTTCGCTCTTGTTTTTTTCAAATATGCATAAATCTCTTTTTCTATTTTCTTTTCATCTTTTTTATATCTTGCCTTTTTTAATTTCTTATTCCATTTTTCTAAATACCTGCAAATTGACTTTATTTTCTCTTCTCTTTGCCTTCTTTAAGTAATTTCTCTGGATTAAAACATAAAATGTATCTCCTTTTGCCTTGTTGGCTTAATTCCTTATAATATGCTCTCGTCGAAAAATAATTAAAATAAGGATAATCTTTCATTATTTCTTCTATATTTTTGTTTTTTTCTATCTTTTCCCCTATCTCTTTTAATAAATCAAAAGGAAAATCAGCCAATTTCCTTATTCTGTGTTTCCCAATGGTAGTTATATAAAAAATGCCTTTCTTTTCTAAAAATTCTATATTCTCATTACTTAGCATCCCTTTATCCATTACCACAATAAAGTTTTCTATCCTTATATCTCTTTTAAAACAATCCACCGCTTTAGAAACTCTTAAACAATCACCAACTCCTCCAGGCAGAACTTTCCAATAGAATGGAAACCCTTCTTTTGTTACCCCTAATGCCAAAAGTAGTTGCTTCTTGTCTTTCCTTCTATCTCTACTTAATCCATACTCTGCTAAACTACAACTGCTGCCTTGGTAATAACTACTTGTTATATCATAAAAAACTAATGAAAAATCATCTACTCCTAATAAAGATATCTTTTTGCTTATATGCTGTTGAATCTGTTTTTCTTTTTCAAATAGTTTATCAAGTGTCCTATATATCCTTGTGGGATTGACTAAATCAGGTGGAATCTTAAATATCCTTGACAATATCGTCTCTCTATACCAATCACATACTTTAAACTCGCTCATCGGACTTATTGCACGATTTAAAACAAGTATTTCTGATATAATTGAATATGAAACTTTACTATCACTCCCAATTTCTAAAACCCTATCCAGTCCCCATAGATACCATAACCTATCTAGTATCATAACAGACAAATATTCATAACTACCTTTTATTTTTATATCATCCCAATATGTGAAAAAACTATCTTCTGGTATATCTTTTAATGAAAGTAAACTCTTTATTGTCTTTACCTCTCTTTCTCTCAATCTCCCTAAATTATG
>JBMFMQ010000145.1:0-2560 GCA_049970595.1 Candidatus Ratteibacteria bacterium
CATCCTGTTTTTTTAAAAATTGGGAATTTTGTTATTTACTGGTATGGAGTATTTGTTGCTACTGGAGTTTTTACATCAATTTATTTTTTTCAAAAAGAATCTATTAAGGAAGGGTTTGATGAAAAAATTATTTCAAAGATTATTTTCTGGATAATTTTCTGGGGGATAATTGGTGCAAGATTTTTACATATTTTGGTGAATTTCCCTTATTATTATTTTCATCCATTGGAAATAATTAAAATAAGAAATGGAGGTCTTGCAGTTGAAGGTGCTATAATTTTTTCTTTATTTTTTCTCATTATATATACAAAAATAAAAAATATTTCAACAATCCATCTCCTTGATATTATTTCAATTTTTGTTCCTCTTGGTCAGGCAATAGGAAGGATAGGGTGTTTTTTTAATGGCTGCTGTTATGGTAAATATACGAATTTTTTATTTGGTGTAAAATTCCCATTTCTTGGAAAAAAAGTTCATCCAACTCAACTTTACTATTCATTTTCATATTTCATACTTTTTTTAATTCTTAAGAAAGTTTCAGTTAAAATTAAAAAAAGAGAAGGATTTATTTTTGCAACTTATATGTTTGGTTTTTCATTAATCAGATACTTTATTGATTTCTTAAGAGGAGACCTGAAAGAGACATTTTTTGGTTTATATACAACTCAAATAATAGCAATATTTATTTTTATTGGAACAGGAATTTTTATTATAACAAAAATTTTAAAGAAAGGAGGTGAAAAAGATGGCAAAGCTTGTTTTTGATTATCCTTTTATGAGAAAAGAATATGAATTGAAAAAAGATGTTATTTTTATAGGAAGACAGAATACAAATGATATCACTATTCCCGACTATATTTGTTTTAAAAATTTACCTCAACATACACAGAGATTATATATAGATACATTGATGAAAGTTTCAAGAATACATGCAAGGATTACAAGGAAAAGCGATGGCTGGTATATTGAAGACATTGGTTCACATGGACTTGGAAGCCAGTATGGAACTTATGTAAATATGGCACGCCTTGAGGTGAAAAAGCCATATAAACTTGCTGATAATGATGAAATAAGATTTGGTTCTATTGTCTGTAAATTTTTTGAAACTTAAAATTTTTCAACTCATCTAAAATATACAAAGGAGAAAAGTTATGAATCTTGAAAAATTTACTATAAAGGCACAAGAAGCATTAATGAATGCCCAGGCAATTGCACAGGAAAATAAAAATAATGAAGTTGATGCTTTACATTTAGCTTATGCTTTGATTGATAATGATGAACTAACCATTGATATTTTAAATACACTTGGTGTTAAAATAGAAAGTTTAAAAAGAGATATTAAAGATGAAATTGATAATCTTCCAAAAATTTCAGGTTCAAAATCAGCCATTTATATAAGTCCGGATTTAAATCAGGTCCTATATAAATGTCAGAATTACAGTAAAACATTTGGGGATGAGTATATAAGTGTTGAACATTTATTGATTGCTTTATGTGATGTTGATACAAAAGTCAAAGGTATTTTTCAAAAATATAATATATTCAAAGAAAGAATTATAAAGATTATTCAGAAATTAAGAAATGGAGAGAGAATAACTGATAAAGAAGCAGAAACGCACTATAAAGTTCTTGAAAAATATACAAGAGACCTCACTGAACTTGCAAGTAAAGGAAAACTTGACCCTGTTATAGGAAGGGATGAAGAGATAAGGAGAGTTATTCAGGTTTTATCAAGAAGGACAAAAAATAATCCTGTTTTAATTGGAGAGGCAGGAGTTGGTAAGACAGCTATAGTTGAAGGACTTGCAAGAAGAATTGTTTCTGGAGATGTTCCAGATACACTTAAAAATAAAAGAATACTTGGTCTTGACCTCGGTGCTCTTGTTGCAGGGACAAAGTATAGAGGAGAGTTTGAAGATAGATTAAAAGCACTTTTAAAAGAGATTGAAAAAAGAGAGAATGAAATTATACTATTTATTGATGAATTACATACACTTGTTGGAGCAGGGGCTGCTGAAGGAGCAATTGATGCTTCAAATATGTTAAAACCAGCACTTGCAAGAGGGACATTAAGGTGTATTGGAGCCACAACTCTTGATGAATATAGAAAGTATATAGAAAAGGATAGAGCACTTGAAAGAAGATTTCAGCCAATTTTTGTAAGAGAACCAAGTGTTGAAGAAACAATTTCAATTTTAAGGGGTCTGAAAGAAAAATATGAAGTTCATCATGGAGTTAAAATAACTGATAGTGCAATTGTATCTGCAGCAGTTCTTTCAAATAGATACATAAGTGGAAGATTTTTGCCAGATAAAGCAATTGACCTTATTGACGAAGCAGCAAGTAAACTAAAGATGGAAATTGAAAGTATGCCAAGTCAACTTGATGAAATAGAAAGAAAAATAACACAACTTGAGATAGAAAGACAGGCATTAAAAAAGGAAAATTCTCCTGAAGTAAAGGAACGACTTGAAAAACTTGAAAAAGAATTAAAAGAATTGAATGAAGAAAGAAAAGAACTTTACAGTCAATGGATGGCTGAGAAGGAAATTGTTGAGAA
>JBMFMQ010000146.1:0-2510 GCA_049970595.1 Candidatus Ratteibacteria bacterium
GTATTTTTCTTTGAGGCTGTCAAAAAGTTGTCTTATTTCCTTCTCACTTAATTTTTCTAAGAATGCCTGTGCATCTGCTTTGTTTTTAATACCTTGTTCCTTACAAAATTCAGTTGCCAGTAGAAGTTTTTCAGGTCTTTCCTTTCTTACTTTTTCTGCCCATTTAGTGCCTTCTAATACTCCTATATACTTTCCGTTGTCGCCTGTTGCTAATCCTTGTCCGCCTTCAGTAATCAATCCCAGCAGTGTAATATCACCAGGTTTAAGTGATTGACGATATTGTTTCAGTTCTCGTTTGTATTTTTCAATGTTCTTGCTGGTAGAAATTTTATCCCACCATTTATCCATTAAAGTTTTTACCGCCTTACCCAATCGTTCATAAACTTTTAGATTGAATTCGCTCGGAATAAAGAAAACATTATTTACCACATTTTTATAAACCTGTGCTTCTATTTTATATTCCTGTTTTTTATCAAATCCACTTTTAGCATCAATAAATTTAATAATGTGATTATTGCTCTGCGTTTTCTGAACAATAGTAATACAGGTATCCACCATAGCACTTTCAAAAGGGTTGGCGGTATCTACCAATTTAAGCAGTTTGTTTTTAAGTAATAGTTCCCTTAAATTTCTTTTGGTTTGGATAGTCCAAAAAGTTTTTGATGATATAAAGGCAAGAATTCCTTTTTCTTTAAGAATTCCCAATCCTTTAAAATAAAAATGATTGTATAAGTCGTCAGCAAAACCATACTGCTTTTTTAATAAGGCTTTGTAATTTTCTTTTACTCCTTTTGTAGAGACATACGGTGGATTAGCAATTACTATATCAAAGCCACCTTTCTGATGAAAAACCTCTGAAAAATAAACCTCAAAATCAAATTCTTTATGTCCATTCGTAATTTCAAAAATCAATCTATCAATTTCTTTTTTTAATTCTTGCTTTTTACTAGGATTTGTCTCATTAAAGTACTTTGATTTTAACTCTTCAAGTTTTCTAATTGCATCAGCATTAAATAAATTCTTCTCAACTCCTAAAAGCGAATCTCCACATACAACCTTATAATCAAGATTTGGAAGTGGTTTTATGTTATAAAAATCTTCTTCATCAACGACAAGGGAAAGCCAGAATCTTAATTTACATATTTCAACTGCTCCGGGGTCAATATCAACGCCATAAAGTGAGTTCTCAATACAATGTCTTTTGAGTTCATATGTGTTTAATTTTCTTTTAAGATAAATGGAAAGCAAACTTCTTAATTTTACAATTTCATGCATCATACCTATGGGAAAGGCACCAGAACCAACCGCTGGGTCGCATACCTTTATATCAGCAAGTAATCTGTCAATTTCTTCTGCATTTTCAATTATGCTTTCAGGCATTTTATGTTCATACTTTGTTTCTTTTTGTTCACTTCTCTCAATCTTGTTTCTCTTTTCAAGGGCAGTTCTTTCATACTCTAAAATTAAATCTGCATATTTTACAAATTTCTCAATATCTTCCCTTCTTACTTTTCCACTTAGTTCCGTTTCAAGATAATTTATCAAACTCTCTTGGCACATATAATGGACAATCTCTCTTGGTGTATAATAGACACCATATTCTTTGTTGAATTTTGTCTCTTCGCCCTTTTTACCTGATTTTAAAACTTTTACATATTCATCAAAATTATCCGGACGAATGGCATTCAGTTTTTCATAGATTTTTCCGAGTAGTTCAGGGTCAAGGGCAACTTCTTTTTCAAGTGGTTCTTCTTCATTAACTGTGAAATTATATCTGTCAAAAACATCAAGGATGCCGTCTCCGATATCACCTTCTTTTGTTCTGTTTGAATTTGAGAAAAGTTCATTTGGTAAAAGAATATCAACATCAACCCAGTCAAAATTATTTAATGGGTCAAAAAGCCCACCATTTAAAAAAGGAATTTTACAATTAAATCTGCTGTAATAATGATCATCTGCTCCTCTATCTGTTCTTAACGCTTCATAAAAAAGTGGTTCAAGAATGTCGTTATAAAAGTTTTTGTAATCTCCGAATTCTTTATTAAATAATCTTCTTATAAAATCTTTTGGACCTGTCCCCCAAGGTTTTCCTCTTTCAACGCCAAACCATCCTTTCTTTTGTAAGAAATAAAGAAAAACAATTTGCCCGAGAAGTTTTTTAGCAAAATCAACCGTATTAATGTTCTTCCGCTCAAATTCTTCTTTTACTTTCTTGTCTCTATTAACAATTTTATCAAGCTCAAGTTTTGTTCTTATAAAAAGGTCTCTGTATTTCTCAAAAAACTCTTTGGTAACGACTTCAACATCGAAGGCTTTTTCTAAATCTTCAAGCGTGGGCTTCCAATTATCATTTTCAAGAATTGGCAAAAATCTTGATTGAGCGGTGTGGCTTTTTTCGTTTTTGCCAACCAAGAAAGACCATCTTTTTGCAGGGGTGAATTCTTCTACAGGTTTTCGTTTGCCGGGGATTACTTCTTTAAAGCGATAATCAATTTTAACAAGAGAAAATC
>JBMFMQ010000147.1:0-2498 GCA_049970595.1 Candidatus Ratteibacteria bacterium
AGGACTTGTTATGATTTATGTTGATGCACCATATAAAGATGGAAAACCTGACCCTGAAAATATGAAACTTGTAAATATTGGTAATGCTTATGACCAAACAGGTTTTCTTGAAGAATTAAAAGCAGATAAACTTTTCAATGAATATAATTTTACTCCTGCTATAGGTATTTATAGTTTTCTTTCAGAAAAGTTATCTGACCCAAGAAAAACTGAAATAAAAAAACTTATTGCAGAGGGATTAAACTACTACTTACAGTTTTCTTTTGAAAAAGCACATAATTCACTTTCAGAGGCATTAAGGAAGATAAATCAGTTTGAAATATTAAAAGAATTTGAAAGTCATATAAAAAAACAAATTGAAATCCTTGAAATTTTAAAACGAAATGATACTCAAAATTCAAATTATTTTTCTCTTTTAAAGGACCATCAGTTCTCTGAAAAAATCCTCCTTACTTTAATCTCTCAATCAGAAATATATGCTGAAATTGGACACTTTGATTTTGCTGTAATACTTCTTTATAGAACACTTGAACTTATTTCACAGATAAAACTTGCCCAACATAATATAGACACATCTAAAGTTCAACAAGAAATAAAAGAAAAATATAATGAGGAATTCAAAAAAATCACAAAAGAAATATTTGGAGCAGAATCTGAAATACCCGATAGAATTGCCTTACTGCATGGTTGGATTTTATTGTATTGTCTTAAAGATGAGATTGTTAAAAATGAAAAAATAGAATTTTTAAAAGGTATGAGAAACCAAATTGAAGTAAGAGATTTATTGTGGATTGAACACAAAAACAGACATATTACAAAAGATGAATATGAGAGATTTAAGAAATATGTGGAAATGTGGGTTTCAAAAATTGATAAAAATTTTAAAGAAAAACTAAAAGATTATAAATTTATAAAATTTAAATAATTGGCTTGTCTATATATAACTGAACAGGGTGCTAAATTAAAAAAAGAGGATAAAAGATTTGTTATTGAGAAGGAAGATAGTGTTATTTTTGAAATTCCGGATTTTAAGGTAGAAAAAGTTTTTATTTTTGGAAATATTCAAATTACAACTCAGGCATTAAAATTTTTACTAACATCTGGAATTGATACTTCATTTTTTACAATTTACGGGAAATTTATTGGAAAACTTCAGCCAGTAGAATCAAAGAATATATTTTTAAGAATAAATCAGTTTGAGAAATATAAATCAGAAGAATTTAAAGTAGAAATATCAAAAAGGTTTGTTGAAGGAAAGATAAAAAATGCAAAAAACTTTATCCTTAAATATCAAAGAAACCATCCAGAAGTAAATTTTTTACCATATATAGAGGGACTGGATAGAACATTAGAAGAATTAAATAGAAAAAACTCCATTTCATCAATAATGGGTGTTGAAGGAAGAGCATCTGCAATATATTTTGAGTGTTTTGGCAAAATGATACTTAAAAATTTTATATTTGAAAAAAGGCAACCAAGAAATCCAAAAGACCCTGTAAATTCCCTTTTAAGTTTTGGATATTCTCTTTTGGTAAGTGAACTTTTTTCAATTTTATCTGCAATTGGGTTGGACCCCTATCTTGGATTTTTTCATACTGTTGAATATGGAAGGCCAGCACTTGCACTTGATTTAATGGAGGAATTTAGACAACCAATTATAGACCGGCTTGTTCTTGAAATAATAAATAAGGAAATAATAAAAGAGGATGGATTTAAAGAAGATGAAGGGAAAATTTATCTAAATGAAAAATCAATCAAAGAATTTTTAGCCCAGTATGAAAAAAGAATGTTAACTGAAATAACTTACGAAGATGAAACAATAAATTACAGAAAACTTATACACCATCAGATAAGAAAATTTGAAAAAACAATAATTGAAAATAAAGAATATAAGCCATTTGAGTTAAAATAAAATGTTTGTTGTGATTAGTTATGACATTCAGGACGATAAAAAGAGATATAAGGTTAGCCAGATTCTTGAAAATTTTGGAACAAGGGTTCAGTATAGTGTTTTTGAATGTATAATAACAGACCAGCAACTTAAAGAGATAAAAGAAAAAACAAAAAATATAATTGACAAAGAGAATGACAGCATAAGGTTTTATATTATATGTGAAGCATGTCTTAAAAAAATTGAAATAATAGGAATAGGAGAGATAACAAAAGATATGGATTTTTATATAATTTAAGCGCAAATGTGGTTTTAGGTAAAAAGTAGGGGGGATTTGCGGAAATAGGGAATAATTGAGAGACAAAGGACTTGACAAAATTAGGTATTTATGTTATAAAAAAATTAGATTGAAAAAATGGGGATTTGCGGAAAAAGGGTATAAAACGATTGATATACTTGCTCTTTGACAACCTGCGGTCAGAATGCCTTGACCCGTTTTAAGGGGATTGCGACAAAGATTCTATAGTAGTTAATGTTTCAGTTTTAATTATTGTTAAGTCAGAATGCCTTGACCCGTTTTAAGGGGATTGCGACAGTATATATTTAC
>JBMFMQ010000148.1:0-2428 GCA_049970595.1 Candidatus Ratteibacteria bacterium
TCTTTCCTCTATTTCAAGTTTTTCCCATTTTTTTACTATTTCAATCTCTTTATTTCTATTCTCAATTTCTTTTTTCAATCTTTCTGCATCCTTTCCATAAATTGAAAGTGGAAAAGTTTTTATAATTTTATCAAGTAATTCAATACCTTCTTTATTTTTATTCTGTGAAATGTAAACGAGAGCAAGTGTATAATAATAGGCAGGTTTTTCTGGATTAATATCAATTGCTTTTTGTAAATTTAAAATCGCCTTATCTATATCTCCATTTCTGAAATATGTTTCTCCCAAATAATAGTATATATCAGAATTGGTAGGGGAAATTCTTTTTGCCTCTTCAAATAATTTAATTGACTTTTCATAATCGCCGATTTTTAATGCAATAACTCCTTCATTTATAAGGTCAATAACTTCTTTACCATATGAAAAAAATAAAAAATTTATTAGTAAAAATATTAAAATTTTTAATTTCATATTATCCCTCCCATTTAAATAATACCTTTAAATATTTTCAGATGTCAATGATTCTTTTAATTTTTCAATCAATTCATCTATTTCTCCATCCATAATTTTATCAAGATTGTAAGTAGTATAATTTATCCTGTGGTCTGTTACTCTATTCTGTGGGAAATTATATGTTCTTATTTTTTCACTTCTATCACCACTTTTTACATATTTTTTCCTTTCTGCATCAATTTTTTCTCTTTTTTCTCTTTCATAGTAATTCTTTAATCTTGCTCTCAATATTTTCATTGCTTTTTCTCTGTTTTTAATTTGAGACCTGTCATCCTGACAACTTACAGAAATTCCAGTTGGGATATGGGTAATTCTAACTGCCGAAGATGTCTTATTTACATGTTGACCGCCATGTCCACTTGCTCTGAAAGTTTCTATTTTTAATTCCTCAGGATTTATTTTAATCTCCCTTTCTTCTATTTCAGGAAAAACAGCGACAGTTGCAGCAGAAGTATGAATTCTTCCATAACTTTCTGTTTTTGGTACTCTCTGAACTCTATGGACACCACTTTCATATTTCAATTTTCCATATGCACCTTTCCCTTTGACAAGAAAAATTATTTCCTTAAACCCACCAAGAGAAGTTGGATGTGAATCAAGAATTTCAATTTGGTAATTATTATTTTCACAGTATTTTGAATACATTCTGAATAAATCACCTGCAAAAAGGGATGCTTCTTCTCCTCCTATTCCTGCCCTTATTTCAACTATTGCATTTTTTTCATCCTGCTTCCTTTTAGGATTAAGTAGATCTATTATTTTTCTTTCTATTTTTTCTTTTTCTTCTGATAAAATTTTAATTTCTTCTTCTGCAATATCTTTTAACTCTCTATCACTGGTTTCTTTTTCAACTATTTCTCTATCTTCTTTTAATTTTTTTATTATTTGTTCTCTCTTCTGGTATAAACTTAATATTTCTTCATAAAAAGAAATTTTTATTAACATATCCTTCAGTTTTTCAGGGTCTTTTTTATCCTGAGAAATATATTCAAGGCATTCCTTATATTTTTTCTTTATTTCTTCTATTTTTTTATCCACCATATTTCTTTTTAAATTTTTCTACTCTTCCTGTGCTATCAACAAATTTTTGTTTACCTGTAAAATATGGATGGCATTTATTGCAGATTTCTATTTTTATTTCTGATTTTGTTGAACGGGTTTTGACTATGTTTCCACATGCACATACAATAGTTGCTTGTCTATATTCCGGATGAATCCCCTTTTTCATATTCTTCCTCCTTGATTATTTTTATTTCAAATTCTTTCAAGTCCTCTCTTCCAATTGGTTTTTCTACTAATGTTATACCTTCTCCACTAAAATATTGAATAGTTTTCCCTTCTATTAAAAATCTTACCTTTTTTACTTCAGGAAATTGTGTAGCAGTACAGACAATTTGAGAAATTCTTGTTTCCATTAATAAAGTTCCTCCACCTTCTTCAACTTCTTTTGAAAAATTTAAATTGACAATACCATCTTCTAAACTTACATCCAATAATTTTATATTTTCATCTATTGCCGTTGAAAAACCCATTCCTTTTTCCTCTGTTGTTGGTCCTTTTAACAATTCTTTAATAGCATATTCTATCCTATCTTCTATTCTTTTTTTATAAAAACCAATATTTCTAACAACAGGAATAAGATATGAAGTTTCTTTTTCCTGTTTGATTAAAAAAATATAAACACTTGAATATTTCAAAAATTTCTCTTTAACTTTCAAAAAAACTAAAAAAACTAAAAGCAAAATAAAAAAAGAAAACAAAAAAATCAGAATAAATTTTTCGCTCTTTTTCATTTTAATAATTGTAAGTTTTTACTGAACCCCATTGGTTATCTTCTGTTTTTATATTATACCACATTCTTATGTTTGTTTCTTAAAGGGGTTTAAACCCCTTTAAAATCCCCAAAAGGTATCAA
>JBMFMQ010000149.1:0-2368 GCA_049970595.1 Candidatus Ratteibacteria bacterium
TGGTAATTGCTATCATTGCGATTCTTGCAGCGATGTTACTACCAGCACTTGCAAGAGCAAGGGAGCAGGCAAGAAGAGGTGTTTGTATAAGTAATTTAAAGCAGATTGGTCTTGGAATTCACATGTATGCACAGGACTATGATGAAAACTTCCCAGCATACGATTATAATGGTGGATTTTCAATTGTTGATTGTGGAGCAGGTCAGTCACTTTCTCTCTTAATCCCTAAATATGTAAAAGATACTGGAATATTTGTATGCCCATCTTCTTCTGATACAAAATCACCAACTTGGATTGACCTTGAAAGAAATGTTGATTCTCAGGGGAACACCAATGTAACAGCAGCCCAATTACCTCTTGCAACCGGAACACTTTCTTATGCTTATGCACCTGGACTTCATGAACAGAGTAAAGATGAAAGTGTTGTATGTGCAGATAGATTACAATTGTTTACTGTTGGTGGAGTATGGAATACTTCTCCTTATGTTCAGACAGCAGATAATCATGGATTAGATGGAATAAATGTTTTATATGTTAGTGGAAATGTCTCCTGGGTTGCAACATATAGAAGTGGAACTTCATACTGGCTACCAAAAGATAAAATTGGAGGAGACCAGTTAACAACAAATACAACTGTTGAAAGAATAAGAAACCCAGGAGCTGGAGGTACTGAGCCATTTTAAATTTTGAAAATTTGTGGTATAATATATATAGAAAGGAGGTGAAAAAAATGAAAAGAAAAGGTTTTACATTGATTGAGTTGCTGGTGGTAATTGCTATCATTGCGATTCTTGCAGCGATGTTACTACCAGCACTTGCAAGAGCAAGGGAGCAGGCAAGAAGAAGTGTATGCATATCTAATTTAAAACAGATTGGTCTTGCATTAAGAATGTATAGCCAGGACTACAGAGAGTTTTTCCCAATAACATCAGCAGGAGGAAACCAGACAGCACCTGGTTGCCTTGGATTATTATATCCCAACTATGTATCAGCACAGAAGACATTTGTTTGCCCATCTGACCTATCTCATACAACAGTATCTCTTAATTCAGCAGAAATTTCACAGGGAATTACAGACATACTTGTTGATACAACAGGAGATACAGATGGAAGAGGTCTTTCATATGCTTATGCTTTATGGTGCAGTGAAGAGATTGATATAGATACTGTTCTTGTGGTTGATAAGGCAATTCCTGCTTCTGCGGTGGTTACTGGTGGACCAGGAACATGGTGGGATTATTCTGCTTTAAAAGGAGGAGCATCTTCAATGCCAGGTGGAACAAGTGCAGTTCCAGTTGGACTCCTCAACCACAAGAATGATGGAGTTAATGCTTGTTATATAGATGGGCATGTAAAATGGATACCAGTTGGAAAGGCAACCAGAACAGAGATGTTCCCGAATGTTGATAATGCTACTGGGGCTATAGCAAAGGTGAGAAATCCATTATAATTAAGAAAGCCCCCGGTTTTTGCCGGGGGCTTTTTTATTTTTTTCATATACTTTCAATTAATTTTCAGATATTATCTTTAAGTTTATTTTTGCTGGCTTAAAATCTGGCTTTATTTTTAATATCTTTTTAAGTATTTTTATTGCTTTTTCTTTTTCACCAGTTTCATTTAAAGATATTGCATAATCATTTAAAATATTTATATTTTCTGGCTCTATTTTAAGAAGTTTTTCAAAATAAAAAATTGCTTGTTTATGTCTATTTGTTAATTGAAATATTTTCGCAATATTTAAAATAAATTCTTTATTATCGGGTTTTAATTTATGTCCATTTAAAAAATACAAAAGAGCAGTATCTAAATCTCCCTTTTTAAAATAAATTAAACCAAGATAAAAATATAAAACTTCATTTTCTGGATTTAATTGAAGACATTTTTTTAAATATTTTTCTGATAAGTTATAGTTTTTTTTATTAAAATAAATTTTTCCAATTAAAATATATGCAGGTTGATAGTAGGGATTTATTTCAATTGCTTTATTTAAAAAAATTAATGCTTTTTCTATATCATCTTTTTTTTCATAAATTAAACCAAGGTCAAAAAATGAAGGAAAATTTAAAGGGTCTATTTCCAATACTTTTTTATAATATTTTTCTGCTTTATCATAATCTCCAAGCATAAAATAACATTTAGCAATACCTAAAAGACCTTTTTTTTCCTCTGGATATAATTTATTTAATTTTATAAATTGATATAATGCCTTTTCATATTTTTTATTTATTGATAAACTTACAGCATAATTACTGATTAATGTTTTTGAGTTAGGGAAATATTTAAGAGAAGTTTCATAAAATCTTATTGGGTCTTTCCAGTCATAATTCCTTAAGATTGTCCTTACTCCATATAATGAAAAAACAAAAAT
>JBMFMQ010000150.1:0-2363 GCA_049970595.1 Candidatus Ratteibacteria bacterium
TTTCCCCGATTTTACTTCTTTATCCCCTATTTTGCCAATGTATCTCATTTCTCCTGCAAGTATTTCTTTTTTGTTTATTTTCTGCTGGTCTTCTGTTATAACACTTGATAATAAACCTAAATCATTTATCGTGTATTCCTTTAAAACTGTGTATAATTTATTCCCTTCCTTTCTTATGGGTGTAAATGGTGGATAAACCTTTCTTGATTTCCCTAAATTATTACCCTCCCATTCAAATACCTTCCTCTCAAACTTCTTCACTATCTCTCCCCCTGGAACATTCTCCCCTTTAACCTTCATCGCAATCTTGTATTTTCCAGAAAGAGGTGGCAGGTCAATGAATTTTTCACACATCCCATTTTTAAATTCATCAATACCTAAATTAAATTCACTCTCTGTTTTTCCTGTTTCTATATTTTTTATTTTAAAATTCACTTTATCAACTTTGGTTTTTTCCAGAACATTTGATATCTGTACCAAAATTTTCATTTTGTTTAAATATGGATAATAGGAAAACATAAAATCAGCACCAGGAATTTTTTTATTATATAACAACCATTTTTCTTCTGGTTCTTTCCAGTTTAAAACAGACCAGTTTTTCCATATAATAGGTCCTCTTTGAAATAATATCTCATTTTTTTCAATGTCTTTCACACATGTCTCAAGCCAAAATTTTGTTTCATCTGTATCTTTTCTTTTCAATCCTATAATTGTTTCATCCCCTGGTTGAAGCATTAACTCTTTTTTTTCTGTTAATCCCTCTGTATCTCCTCTTCTTTTTAATGTAATATTTGTTTCTATTTTTACCTGTTTTTTCAGTGGATTATAAAGTTCACAAACATAATCAATATCTCCTGAAAATGGGTCATTTAAATGCTTTTCTCTGACAATAATTCCTTTATCGTTTGAAAATGTGAAAATGTTTTCTTTCTTTGAAACAAAAGCGCTAAATTCACTTCCTATGCCTGGTGAAGAAGAAGGTTGTTTAAAATTTCTCACAATATTTATTTTCCACTGTCCTACAACTGTTTTTCTGTTTTTTTCAATATTGTTTACAGGTATTTCTATTTCACAATGCCAATATTTTTCAGATAAACCATTTTTTATTATATATTTCCCATACCATTGCACATCTTCATTTTTTTCTTTTGAATAAACTGAATAATAAGCAAAGCCAGATGAGTTACATATCATTTTATAAATATTTCCATTTTCTTGTTCCGGGTGAGGGTCAATCCATATAGATATTGCATCATCGTAAATTATTTTTTCAGTATTTTCTTTATAAAAAGTAAGTAAACCAATCTCAGGAGATTTCTCAGTCAAAACTGCAACATATATTTTTGTATCTGTTGCTCCAATAAAACCTATGCATCTTCTTGGTTCTAAAATATTATTAAAGCAAAAACCATCAAACCTTATTGCTTCTTTCCATTCAAATTCGCTTATTTTTCCATCAATTTTTGGTTGTTTTTCCATTAGAGGAACAACAAAATTCGCATTTGCAAATATTACTGAAACCAGAAAAAATAAAAAAAACAAACCCCCGCTTTTTTTCATAGTCTATCTCCCTTTCCTGTAAACTAAGGTAATGGCCCAATTATCACCCACTTACAATTTGTATAAGGAACTGCTTCAACATGTCCATCTACAAAAAATATGTTTGTGGTATTGTTGTGTTTGAATCTTGTTGGTTGATTAGATAATGTGGCAATATGTAAAGCTCCATATCCTCTATCAGCGGTCATTGAAGATTCTCCAACAAGCAATGTCTGAGATGGATTTTTAATTTTTGAAATTTTCAATGACTGATAATATGGAGCAGGACCCCTTGCCATAATATACCAATTAACTCCATAACTCCCATATTGACCACCCATCCAGTAAAGATTATCTTTAGATGCACCGAGTTTATACCTGTTCAATTTAAGGTCTGTTGGACATACCCACACACATGGCATTTTAGGGTTTTTCCCTGCTGATGCTTGAAAAGTAAGTTTATAATACTCGTTTAGTGGAATATACCCCATCTGACATATTCCTTTATACCAAAAACTAGCCTCGCCGGCAGTAGGACCTGCTGCCAAAGGGGGAAAATACTCATTCCAGTCCTGGGTATACATTAAATAAGCCATTCCTATCTGTTTTAAATTGTTCATACATGTTGCCTGTCTTGCTTTTTCCATAACATTTCTTAAAACCGGCAAAAGCATCGCTGCTAAAATCGCAATTATCGCAACTACTACCAGCAACTCTATTAAAGTGAAGCCAGATTTTTTTATTTTTCTTTCCATTTTATTTTTCCTCCTTTCTTTTATTTTTTCTTTTTTAACTTACTTTTTCTATTTTTCTACCCTCATATC
>JBMFMQ010000151.1:0-2343 GCA_049970595.1 Candidatus Ratteibacteria bacterium
GGAGGGCCTACAACTGGATTAAAAGTAGGAGGAATTGACCAGCCAGTAATTACAGACCCTTTAGGCATACCTTATATTCCGGGTTCTTCATTAAAAGGTAAACTGAGAAATCTGATAGAAAAAAAAGAAAAAGTCAAACTTAATAAATCAAGAAAACGTAAACTTAAAGATGACACCGAAGTTGAAGAATTTTATGGGCATGAATGTGATAATATAGAGGATTATAAAAAGTGTCCTGTATGTAGAATATGGGGAACTTTAAGTTCAGAAAAAATAATAAATGAACCAACTTTCACCCGCCTATTTGTAAGGGATACATTTTTATTTAAAGAATCTATTACTGAAGAAATGAAAAGAAATTTAGAATTGGAGTATACAGAAGTAAAGGTTGAAACAGCAATTGATAGAGTTAAAGGAACAGCTTTGAGAGGAAGTTTAAGACCAATTGACAGGGTACCTCCAGGAGCAATTTTTAGACCTATGGAGATGATTTATAATGTTTTTGAAGAATCTGATAAAGACCTTTTAATTAAAGTATTTGAAGCAATGGAACTTCTTGAACATGATTATCTTGGAGGGATGGGTTCTCGTGGTTATGGAAAGATTGAATTTGATAAGATTGAAATTTACTGGAATAGTAGAAAAGATTATGAAAGTGGAAAACTTAACGAAAATAAAATAAATGATGAGACAACGGAAAAACCTGCTGATATTGTAAAAAATTTTGAGAAAATTAGAGAAAAGATAAAAAATGAAAACATTTAAAATATTTAAACTTAAATTCAAGTCATCTTTTCACACAGGTGAAAGAGAAAATATCTATGAAAAAACAGATTTTATAATTCATTCCGATACTTTCTTTTCTGCTTTTTGTTTCAATTTTCTTCTTTTATATGGAGAAAATGAATTAGGGGGACTATTAAATAAATTTAAAAATGGAAATCCACCATTTCTTATTTCTTCTCTTTTCCCATTCCGGAATGAAGAATTATATTTCCCAGTTCTATTAAATCAAATGCCTAAGGATAAACAAATGAAAAAGATTTTATATATTGAAAAAAATGGTTTTGAAAAATTGCTTGAAGGAGAAAAAATTGAGAATTTAAAGGATTATAAATTCATATATAAAAATGGTTTGCTTGCAGGAGAAAAAGATTATAATAATGAAAAAAATAAAGTCTGGGATATTCTTGAGAATCCAAGAGTTGGGTTGAGCAGATTATCCTCACACCCTGGAGAATCATATTTTCATTTTGGAGAAGTTTTTTATAAAGAAGATTGTGGATTGTTTTTCCTTGTGGAATTTAAAGAAAAAGAAATTGAAAAGAAATTTATTCCAACTTTAAGATTGATGCAGGATGAAGGAATTGGAGGAGATAGGACAGTTGGGAAAGGGCATTTTGAAATTAACGGAATAGAAGAAATAAAAATAAATGAACCTGAAGGGAAAAATTGTGTCATCCTTTCTCTTTATTATCCAACAGAAACAGAGATTTCAGATTTAAAAGATGGCTATTATGAAATTGTTGAAAGAAAAGGTTATATTTATTCACCCTATATAAAGTCATTAAGAAGAAAATCAATAAAAATGTTTAAAGAAGGTTCTGTTTTTCCAGGAGTAAAAAAGGGTACTTTAATTGATATTACTCCAGAAATATTTAATAAACATAAAATTTACAGATATGGATTTGCCTTTTATTTTAAATGTAAAGAGGTAAAAAATGAGAATTAAAATAAAAACTTTGAGCCCAGTTCATATAGGTTCTGGTAATGAAATAAGTCCACTTGAATATTTTATAAAAGATAAAAAATTTAATAGAATAGATATGGAAAGTTTATTTTCTGACCCTGAATTTGAAAAAGAAGCGGATAAATTTATAGAAAAAGCAAAAAACATAAGAAGGATAGAACAAATTTTAAATGAAAGATTGTTAATAAAACACATTCTTTATTCTCTTGATATATCAAAGTTTACTGAAAAATTTAATCCAATTCAGGTTAAAGAATATATAAAAACTGCTGGAAAAGTTTATATTCCAGGTAGTTCATTGAAAGGTGCAATACTTTCAGGTGTATTGACATTTGTTTTAAGTAGGAAAAAAATTGGCAAAATAAAAGGTAAAGATTTTGATGATTTACTTAAAATAAGTTTAACAGAAATGAAAAAGGAAGAAAGTTATAATATGGGCAAATTTACAAGATGGCTTGATGTTAGAGACAGTGATTTAAAAAAGCCAGAAGAATTTCTTGAACTATCTCTCGTTAAAATTGTAGGTGCAAGAACCAGAACATCTGTACCTGTTTTATATGAAACATTAAAAAGCAATATTGACTTTGAGACAG
>JBMFMQ010000152.1:0-2323 GCA_049970595.1 Candidatus Ratteibacteria bacterium
CCTTGCTGGAGGAGTTATCCAGGGCAATTGGGCAGATATAATATCTTCAGGTGGAGACATAAATATGACAGTTGCATCACTCACACAGATTGGAGTTGCTAAGATAGATGCAGGAACAGGAAATGTGGCAATATCTGCAACTGGAAACATTCTCCTTAATGAAATTAACGGTAGAGTAGTTGATATCAGGACAACTGGTGGTTCAATAGAGGAACAGACACCAGATTCACAAACAGATATAACTGCAACAGACCTTATCCTTCAAGCAGCAACTGGTATTGGTTCTGGGGATGCCCTTGAGACAGAGGTTAGCCGACTTAATGCTTACAACTCTACATCAGGGGATATTAATATAGCCAATACCGGTAACCTTACTATAGATGATTTTGCTTCCTTGTCTGGCTGGGGTGTTAGGAATAAGGGCGGTGCAGTAACAATATCTAATACCGGTTCAATAAACATCCCTGGAACAAGTGGTAGAGGTATCCGGGCATTGGATGATGTAACTCTTGTTGCTTCTGGTAATATCACTGCCGGCTCTGACAATGATATTACTGCGGTTAGGTCTAATAATGGAAGCGTAACCTTATCAGCCGGTAACAACATCTACCTTGGACAAAATTACTACGCTGATATTTACGCGAATGGAGATATTAATTTAACCGCTGGTAATGATATAACTGTTGATAATTATACCTATGTTGAATCCTATAATGGAGACATAACGCTTAATGCAAACAGGGATATCAATATTATTACAAGGGTAGCCGATGAAGAAACAATGGTTTCTGCTGATGATGGTTCTCTTTCTCTTTATGCGGGTAGGGATATAAACATTCTCGGTGGTCCAAGTTATGTAAAAATCTATTCTATTGATGACACAGTAATCTATGCAACAAGAAATATCAATATTACTGGCGGTGATATTGAGGCAGATGAAGGTTATATTAGTATTTATGGTAGCAACAATGTGAATATCTCCGATACTAACATAAATTCTGGTAATAACACTTTTATAACAGCAGATACAGGAGATGTAACTATTGACCCATCTATAATTACTGCTTATAATATTGCGGTTGACGCAGGAAACAATATTACAATAGTTGACTCTCAACTAATTGCAGGAAACAATGCTGAACTGGTAGCAGGCAACAATATTCAGATTGGTTATGTTGAGGCAGCAAATCTTGTATCTATGGAAGCAGATGGAGCAATCTATGACAATAATGGAGATGACCTGAATATCGTAGCAACTTACCTTGTAATGCTTGCAGGAAGGGGAATTGGTAACTACAATGGACAGATTGACCCGATTGAGACACAGGTTTCAAATCTACAGGCAGGCACATCAGCAGGAGATATCTACATAGTAAATACAGGAGACCTTAACCTTAAAGATTTTGGAGGTGGGTTTGCTGTTGCTGCTGATGGAAACATAGATATTAAGACAACAGAAGATATGACAATAAGTGGACTCGTTGAAGCAACTGGCTCTGTCTATCTATATGCCCTTGGTGGAAGTATAGTTGACAATCTGGTTAATGATGCTATAACACCCTATGATATAAAAGCAGGAAAAACAAGTGGGCTTTATGCAGGTGGTGGAACAATAGGGGTTGAGCCAGGAACTAACTGGTTTGACCCAATTGAGGTTGAGATAAATGGAGACCTATATGTGTATGCATCTGGTAAATATAACCTTGTTTCAGTTGCTATTGATGGAATTGTAAGTCCAAGAGATATGTTAATAACAAAACCTGATTGGGGGGTTCCACCAGGACTTATAATATTCAATGGTAGAATAAATGGTGGTGGAGAAAGTGATAGATGGTTTAGGGCAACTTCAAATGCAATACATTATATTGGAATTGAGCCATACATTTATGAAACACTTAACCTTTATATAATTGACCCAACATTCTTTGAACCACAGCCATCTTACTGGGATTTAGAACAGTTTAAAAAAGCAATTGAATCTCTTGTATTAAAGTAAAAATTAAATTGGGCGAGGATTTTTTTCATCCTCGCCCTTTTCCTTTTTATTTAAAACCCGTAGATTTGAAAACTTTACTTTTTATTTTTTACTTGTTATAATTATTTTTGGGAGGGAATTTATGGAATTGACAAAGGAACTTTATGAAGCAATTATAACAATAATAGATGATAGGGTGAAAGATATAAAAGTAACAAGAGAGGAATTTGAATTATTAAGGAAAGCAGTTTTAGAATTAGCGGAGGCACAGAAGAAAGCAGAAGAAAGATTAGCCAGATTAGAGGAAGCACAGATAAGGACAGAGGAGAGATTAACGAGATTAGAGGA
>JBMFMQ010000153.1:0-2268 GCA_049970595.1 Candidatus Ratteibacteria bacterium
TCCAAAATTGATTAATATCTTCATTGCTTAATCTTTTTATAGGAGTAGTTTGGTAATATTGGTGGAATTTAATTAAGAATAATTGTTTAAAATAATAAGGGTCTGGGAAAATTTTAAGTCCTTCATCTATTATCCAGTTATAGAGTTTAATTGCTTCATTACCATAGAGATACTTAAGGGCAAAGAAGTTTTCTCTATTAAAGAAGAAAAGTAATTTAAAAAGAAATTGTTCTTTTTCTTTAGGGGTAAGCATTTTAGTTTCAGTTAAGGGATAATTTAAAGTATCAAGCAATTTAGGAAGAGAAATGGGGTTTTTAAAATGTATAGGTTTTGCCAAGAATGGGTCATAACAAACAAGGAAAGAAAATAAAGAATTAGCATTCCATTTTAAAGGAACTTTTTTAGGGAAATTATAAGTAAAAGGATGGACAATTTCAAAAAAGAGCATATTAGGTATAATTCCTTTTTCTACCTTCTTTTTCATCCATCTATTTATATTGCTATCATCCTTTTCAATCCCCAATTCTTTAATTTGTTTTTTCCATTGTTTTTTACACCATTTAAAATCGCAATATCTAATAAAGGCATAAGTTAAATATCCCAACTTTGTTGCAGGCAGTATTCCTCTATAAACAAATTTACCATTTTCAACTTTTTCAATTCCTTTCTTTTTTAGGAATTTTTGAAAAGTTTTTACTTTTTCATCTAAATCAAGCGTATTAAGTTTTTCTCTAAAATTTAATTGGGGATTAAGGTTAAACGCTTTAAATTGCCATTTTAGGCGATATTCAAAGAAAGCAATAGCATATCTGGTCATAGTAATTAAATCATCACGGGAGACAGAATACAAAGTTTTATCTTTTCTATTAGGCAATTCTATTGAGTAATCTTTTAGTAAATGAGGGATATTTTTTAGGCATAATGGGTATAACTCATCTGCTTTTGTAATTATTTTCTTTAAAACCTGTTCGCTTTCCATTACATTTTCTTGGGCTTCAAATAATTTTCTTCCTAAATCTTCAATTATCTTTTTAATTTTAGGAGTTCCGCAATTCATAATCACTGCTATTTTCTCATATGTTTCCTCAAGTTTTTCTTTAACTTCAGGATTAACATTATAATTTCTCAGTAATCTACGATATTCTTGGTTGATATTAGAAATATATTCTTCAAGCCTTTCTTGTTTACTCTTCTCATCATCTTCATCTTCTTTGTGGTCTTCATTAAAATATCTTTTTGGTATAACTGGCCTTTTTCCTATTGAATGGTTTTGTTTCTTATCCTTTTCTGCATAAAAAGAAGGCCATAATATATTGCGAGCAAATACATTTATAAGTTCCTGTTTTATATCTTCTGTTTCAAATTCAATTTCTCCTTTAATATAATTTTCCCAAATATCTTCTTTTTTAACTTCCATATATTCCTCCTATTTTCCCCTATTTTACCATTAAAAATAAGATATGTCAAGGGATTTAAAAAATTTTTGACCAATTTTCCCCTGTCTTTGCATATGAGTGAGAATGGGAGGAAGATATGAAAACAAATGATATAAAAAATAAGGAGCAAGAATTTATATCAGTAAAAAGCATTTTCTTTGCTTCTTATTTATATTCTCAAGGGATGGAACCAGAGAAAATTATTATAGGAGAAGACCAAAGAGCAGTTTTCTATTATAAAAAAACAACAAATTTCTTTGAACTTCAAAAAGATTATTTGTCTGATTATCAATTACAAAAATTTATAGGGTCATATAGAGTAATTAAAAACAAAATTTATGAAATTAAAGAATACAAGGAGGGAAACAATGGAAGACAGAAAGATAATAAATAATAATGAAGAAAAAAATAATACTCTACTATGGGGTGGGGGAAATTCGGGTGTAATAACAGAAACCAAGAATAGTCAAGGTTTTTCTATTACACCGTCCTTTCAAAAACTTTATCAATCAGTTAATGAACATTTTATAATTCCTCCATCCTTTTTAAAGGTTGTTATTGGTGGTTATATCTGTAATTTTTTAGAAGATATCCCTTTCTGGCTTTTAATTATTTCCCCATCAGGAAGTGGCAAAACGCAAATTCTAAACTTATTAGAAAAACTTCCAAACATAGTGTTTCTTTCTGAAATTACCCCTAACACTTTTATTTCTGGTCTTGGGGAAGATAAAAGTTTGCTTTTTAACTTACCCAAACCTGCTATTCTTATTTTCAAGGACTTTACTACGCTACTTACCCAAAGACCAGATAAAAGGAGTGTAATTGAAGCACA
>JBMFMQ010000154.1:0-2213 GCA_049970595.1 Candidatus Ratteibacteria bacterium
AGAAGATGTGATAAAAGAAATTATGGAAAAAATTAGTTTAGAGTTTCAAACACTAAAAAGGATGAGTGTTATAGCGGAAATGAACACCAATTTTTTTGATATTTCACGCTGGAAAATTGCAAAGAATATAATTAATCTACAAAGAATTTTGGAGGAAGCAAAATGAAAAAAATTTTATATTTATTTTTGTTAAATTTTTTATATTTTGGGTTTTCTTATTTATATTCTCAGAAATTTATTACAGAGGTTAAGTTTATTAAAGGAGAGGGAAAGGAAGAGTTTGAAAAAAAAGAGTGTAGGAATATAATTATTCCCAAGGTTTCATTTCCTGTTATAATAGATAGCAAGATAGAAAAGGATACTTATAAAATTGGAGCAAAAACTGAAAATTTTGTTTTAACAAAAGAAAAAACAAGAGAAATTGTTGGTGCATATTTTCCTTCAATTTCTACAAAAGAGGATTTTATTAATGTATTAAAGGGTTTGGGTTATAAAATAAGTAAAGAAGGATATGCAATATCAAAAGCACAAACTGATGTTTATATATTTTATGATGAGGAAAATATCTATTTTATTTTTAGATGCGAAGAACCATATATAGAAAAAATGAAAAAAGAGATCACTCAACATGATGGAAAAGTTTGGACTGATGATGATATAGAAATATTTATTGATACTAATAATGATAGAAAAGATTATTACCAATTTCTTTTAAATTCAATTGGGACAAAAGCGGAATTATATGTGAAAAAAGAAAATAGCCAAATAATTCCTGATTTTAATTATAATCCTATTTGGGAAGCAAGGACATATATTGAGAAAGGATATTGGATTGCTGAAATTTGTATTCCTTTTAAATCATTAGGTCTTAAAAAAGCTCCTTCCGAGGGAACTGTATGGGGATTAAATTTAGGAAGAGAAAGATATGCAGATAAAGAACTTAGTACATGGTCTGCTGTTGAAAGAGGATTTCAAGAGCCAGAATCTTTTGGAGAATTAATTTTTTCAAAACTTCCTCCTTTTTCAATTGAGAATATTTCTTTTGGGGATTATGGATTGGGAGAAAATAGGGCGAAAATTTTTTTGAAAAACCATGAAAATAAAGATAAAAAATTGAAGCTTAAATTAATAACTAATTTTTCCAATAAGGAAATTTTTCATTCATTACTTTTTATTAGTTTAAAAGGTAAAGAAATTAAAAAAATTGAAATGCCATATATATTGAAACAGAAAGGTGAATATAATTTAACTTTATCAATTGAAGATATAAATTCAAAAGATAAAAAAGAGTATTATTATTCTTTAAATTTTGATAAGCCAATCCTATATTTTACACTTGATAAGGAAGATGTTTATTTTTCTGATAAGACAAACACAATAGATTTTATATTGAATATCGGAGAGATTTCCTTAAAAGATATTTTTTTAGATGTAATTTTAAAAAAGAATGATAAAATTATAAAAAGGGAGAAGATAGGAAAAATTATTGGGAAAAGAGGTTTTTTATCCTTTAACATTTCTGATATTGATGAAGGTAAATATTTAATCTGTTTGACTATAAAGGATAAAAAAGGGAAAATAATATGTTCAGACATTAAAACTTTTAAAAAGATAAAAGGGCCTTTTGATCAAACCAATATCAAAAAAGGAAAATATATGGTGAGAAAGGAAACAATTGATAATATCTTGAATGTGTTTATAAAAGAGTTAAAAAGGGAAGGCGGAATTGATATTGAAAAAAGTTTGTTTCAAAAACCAGGCAGAGGAGTTGGGAAATTGCCTGATTTTCGTTATATGAGTACATTGGTAAATATTTTATATAAATATGGAGAAATTTACAAAAAACCAGACATTTGTTTATTAAGTGATTCTCAAGTTCATTTTATAAGTAATTTTGTTAAAAAGGATGACCCTACTTGGCTTTTAGGCACTGCTTTGGAATGTATTGGTTTTTATTTTAGATATCATGGCTTCATAGATGAAAAATTAAAAGAAAAAATTGAAAAAGTAATGGAAGAATAAGCTACTTTTTCTTTTTGCAACCTCTTGCCATTTTCTCACCAATATTTTTTTCTCATATAAAAATATTCCTTTTTTATTTTTTTCTTTTTGAAGTCCCTTCAAGATTTTCTTATTGTTGCTACTTGTGTTGTAATTTTTGTACAAAACTATATAAGTCTTTTTCATTTTTTTACAACATAAAAAGAGCTTTT
>JBMFMQ010000155.1:0-2107 GCA_049970595.1 Candidatus Ratteibacteria bacterium
CCATAGGTATTTACTCCATTTGCTATTAAAGTTATATTATATGTTCCACTGTTTATTATAGAATCATTTACTGCAATATATCCATCAGAACCAATTGCTGTTAGAGTTATATCGGCACTTCCTGCACTTATAGGAGCATTTATAATTAAAGGAGAACTTGTTGAGATATTGATTTTGCCATTGTTTGTTGTTATCCCTGAATATAGTCCTATTGTCCCTATTGTAAGTCCACCTGCTGTATCAGTAAGATAAACACCATTACTGGAAACATCAACAACAGCAAGTGTATTTACATCTATCTCTATTGTATCTGAAACACCTACACCTGCAGATGAACCTATAATAAGTTGGTCTGCAACAATATCTACATCAGGGTCTACAACAAGCACCTCTTCAACTGCACCACCTGACTTAATTGTAACAAGCCCGTCTGTTTCTATATAAGCAACATAGATATCTCCTGTTCCTGCTGATGTATCAAGAGAAACATCTCCAGAATTAGCAATTACTGAAGTCGCTGTGATATTACCTACACCATTTTCAATTGTTATAGAGCCATTATTTGTTGAAGCAGTTATATCAATATCTCCTGAAGTTTTTTGTTTAAATGTTATATCTCCTGAAGAACTTGAATTTAACACAAAAGTTCCACTAACTCCAATATTCTCAATTGTAATATTGTTGTTAGCATTTGCAGTGATATCAGGAGAAGCAGTATCAATATCTATATATGTTGCTGAAGTAAGGGTTATTTTATTTGCTGTAAGGTCTGCTGTTCCATCTGAGGAAGTTTCAAATATAGCACCTGAAGAAGATGAAACAAGTGCCTCTCCAGTTGTTGTTATATTATCAATTGATATATTCCCAGAAGAAGAAAGGGTAACATTCCCAGAACCTGTATCTATAGTGGTTCCAGATGCCTGGGTTATCGTATCTGCTCCTGTAATCTGTAATATGCCATTGTTAGTAGTTATGTCATCATGAATAGCAACATCACCTGAATTAGAAATAAGTGTAAGAGAACCATTAGTTGTAACTGAACCACCAAGAGTTATATCTGTAGCAGAGATTTGGATATCCCCTGCAGTTCCACCTCCCGGGATATTATTTATTGCTCCAAGGGTTAAATTATTATTAGTTGCCGTGATTGTTATGTCTCCTGCATTTCCTCCAGCAAAAGTAGAATAAGCATAAATACCGGCACTACCAATATTAGAATTCCCTATCCCACTTAGTACTATATCAATATTACCTGCATTCCCTGTTGATGAAGAAGTATCTATGCTATTTATTGAACTTACTGTCTGCCCCATGATACTTATATTTCCCGCATTACCTGCTGTTGGAACAGTAGAAATATCAATTGCAGATATATCTCCATCCGTTGTTCCTAATGCCTGTAATGTTATATTTCCACCATTTGCAAAAAGAGAACCTAATGTTAAATGTCCACCATAGGTAGCATCATAGCCATAAGAAGAAATTTGGATGTTTCCTCCATTGGTTGTTATAACGTCATCTGTATCCTGAAACTCTATACTTCCATTTAAAACCTCCATCTTAAATGTCTCTCCTGAAGAAGTTGAAAGAGCAAGAGTATTATCTGTAAGGTCTTCCATTGTAATTAGGTTTTGTGCCTGCAAAGTAATATTACCAACCCACCCCTCAAGTTCACTCTCATATACCTCATTTTGCGGGTCAAAATATCCAATATCACCATCAAATCCAGAAGAACCACTCCCATTTTTGATTGTTAAGACAACAGGGTCAATTAGCACAGAACCATTTTCTCCATTTACTGCCAAAACATTAAAAGTTCCACCAAGATAAAGATTATTCCCAGCACTTATCTCAATAAATCCACCATCTCCTGAAATCTCTCCACCTTTTGCAAGAAGTTGTGCATTCCTTGCAAATACAGTATTTCCTGAAGATAAAACCCTTATTTCTCCACCAGAATTTGTCCCTATTCCACTTACATCAACAACAGATGTTTTTGTAAGGACTGTCGCATTTGTTGAGTTTATATTTACATTCCCAGAAGATGCAGAAATTTTTCCTGAATTTATAACTGTTCCACTTGCTCCTACAAGGTATGTATTTCCAT
>JBMFMQ010000156.1:0-2095 GCA_049970595.1 Candidatus Ratteibacteria bacterium
GCAGAGGATAAATTTGAAAAAGCACAAAAAGAATTAAAAAAGAAAGGTCTTATTTGAAAATTATGAGTTTATTTTTAAGTATAATTATTCCTGCAAGAAATGAAGAAGAAAATATAAAAGAAACAATAGAAAGTTTAATCCCTCATATAAATAGCCAAGAGACAGAAATAATAGTTGTAAATGACCACTCTGAAGACGAAACTGAAAATATTGTTTCAAAATTATGTCAGAAATATAAAAATTTAAAACTTGTGAATAATGAAAAAGAACCAGGGTTTGCAAATGCTTTAAAGACAGGTTTTGAAAATTCAAAAGGTGAATTTGTTTTGCCTTTTATGGCTGATTTATGTGACCAGCCTGAGACAATAAAAAAGATGGTTGAAAAAGCAAAAGAAGGATATGATTTAATATGTGGTTCAAGATATACAAAAGGTGGAAAAAAAATAGGGGGCCCTAAAATTCAAAATTTTTTTTCAAAATTTGTTGGAATAAGTTTATATTATTTAATCAGGATACCTACAAAGGACTGCCCAAATGCTTTTAAAATGTATAGAAGGGATATTTTAAATTCATTAAATTTAAAATCAAATGGTTTTTCAATTTCTATGGAGGCATGTTTAAAATTTTACTTTTCTGGATATAAAATATGTGAACTTCCCACTACTTGGTATGGAAGAAAAAAAGGAAAATCAAAATTTAAATTATCAAAAACATTACCATATGTAAAATTATATTTCTGGGCTATAATTAAAAAATGGAAATTTCTGTAATTATACCTGCTTATAATGAGGAAAAAAGAATATTGAAAACACTCCAAAGGGTCTATAATTATTTTAAAAGTAAAAACTGTAATTTTGAGATAATTGTAGTTGATGATGGAAGTAAAGATAAAACTTTTGATGTTGTTATGAATTTTGCAAATGGAAGAAAAGAAATTAAGATTTTAAAACATGAAAAAAATATGGGAAAAGGAGCTGCAGTAAAAACTGGAGTTCTTTCTGCTACTGGAGATTTAGTTTTATTCACAGATGCGGATCTTTCAACTCCAATTGAAGAATTTGAAAAACTTAAAAAATCAATTGAGAAAGGTTATGATATTGCAATAGGTTCAAGAGGACTTAAAGAATCAAAAATAGTTATACCACAGGTATGGTACAGAAGAATTATAGGAAGAATTTTTCCATTACTTGTAAGATTGATTGTTATAAATGACTTTAGAGATACCCAGTGTGGATTTAAATTATTTAAAAATGAAGTTTCAAAAAAAATTTTTAAAGAATTAAAAACAGATGGATTTGCATTTGATGTTGAAGTTCTTGCAAGAGGTAAAAAATATGGTTATAAAATTGATGAAGTCCCTATTGTATGGTATAATTCTCCTGAAAGTAAAGTATCTATGTTAAAATCTCCTTTAAAAATGTTATTTGAATTAAAAAAAATTAAAAATTATTTAAAATGAAAGTAATTTTTTGTTATTTCCCTCATTATTCAAAAGAAAAAGGATATCTTTTAATAAGTCAGAATAGATTTGCAAAATATAGAGGTAATCCTGAATTGATATATCCATTAATTCCAGCAAGTTGTTTAACCATTTTAAAAAATAATGGTTACCAAGTATATTACATTGACTCAATATTTGAGAAAATAAATATAAAAGAGTTTATTAAAAATATATGTAAAATTTCACCTGATATACTTATTTTTGAATCAAAAACTCCCTCAATTAAGAAGGACTGGGAAATTACAAAAATTTTAAAATCAGAAATACCTTACATTAAAATATTTGCCTGTGGAGACCATGTGAGTGTTTTACCAGAAGAAACAATTGAAAATAGTAAAGTTGACTTTGTAATACTTGGTGGTGACTATGACTATACCTCTTTTTTACTATGTGAAGCACTTCAAGGGAAAGGGAAATTTCCATCAGGAATTGTATATAAAAATATAGAAGGTAAGATAGTTAAAACAGGTAAGATTAATTATATTCAGAATTTAGATGAACTTCCTTTTATAGACAGAGATATTGTTCCATGGAAAAACTACCATGAAGCATGGAGATTATATGATGAATTTACATATATTTATGGTAGCAGAG
>JBMFMQ010000157.1:0-2090 GCA_049970595.1 Candidatus Ratteibacteria bacterium
AAGAAACAAACTTAATAATAGGGTATAATATAAGGAAAGCGAAAATAACTAATGGGGGTCAGTAAATACTTACTCTTAAACACTATGGAATTTTCAAAAATAGTTGGTTCAGGGAATGATTTTATCATAATTAATAATCTGGAAGGAAGGATAAAAAACAGGAAAAATCTTGCTATAAAATTATGCGACAGAAAATTTGGTGTTGGTGGAGATGGAATACTTTTCCTTGAAAAATCAAAAAAGGCAGATTTTAAAATGAGAATATTTAATCCTGATGGAAGTGAAGCAGAAATGTGTGGTAATGGATTAAGATGTCTATTAAGATTTATTTATGAAAATAAGTTAACTAAAAAAAAGAAATTGATGATTGAAACAAAAGCAGGAGTTCTTGATGGCGAGATAAAAAATAAGAATATTAAAGTTAGGATTAAAATTATGGGTGAACCAAGATTAAATATGAAAATACCAGTGGATAATGAAATAATTATTAGCAATTACATAAATACAGGGGTTCCCCATACAGTTATTTTTGTGGATGATGTTGAAAAGGTAGATGTTTTAAAATTAGGACCTAAAATAAGATTTTCTGACATTTTTGGTAAAGAAGGAACAAATGTTGACTGGGTTGAATTAGTTGGAGATAGAACAATAAAAATAAGAACATATGAAAGGGGTGTTGAAAATGAAACACTTTCATGTGGCACAGGATGTGTTGCTTCTGCTATCATTACATTTTTGTATAAGAAAATGAAACCACCGATAAATGTTATTACAAAAAGTAAAGAAATTTTGAAAGTTTATTTTGACGAAGACCTGAAAAATATATTTCTGGAAGGGAAAACTTTTTATTCTTTTAAAGGAGAATGGATTGAAAGTTGATTTGTGAAATTTTTATCCTTTTTTCATTTATAATAGGTATTTTGATTAATAAAAAAATAATTTTAACTATATTTTTCAGCATTATCCCTTTGTTTTTTTTCCCTTGGATTAAAAAAAGATTATTATTTTGCTTTTTGATTTTTCTATTTTTTGGATATTTTTCAAAATCAAAAAATGAAAAATTTGTAAATTCAGTTAATTTTAATATAACAAAAGTTTCAAGTTTTGAAGGGGATATTATTTCTCTAAAGGAAAAACCATTTGAAAATGATGTAATTTTAAATGTAAGAAAGATTTTTATAAATGGTAGTCCATATAAATGGTCAGGAAAAATAATAATAAAAACAAAAGGAAAGAAATTTAGAGAAGGTGAAAAATTGAGAGTTAAAAACATAAAGATAGAAGAAATTCCATCCCCTCAAAACCCATTTGAGTTTGATTATAAAAATTTTTTAAAAAAACAGGGTATATTATTTCAGGTGAGGAGTGAAGAAATTGAAGTTATTTCAGAAAATATGAATTTTAAATTATTCTTTTTTATTTTAAAAGAAAGAATTGAAAAAAGAATTGAAAAATATATGAAATTTAATCCAGATGGATGTGAACTGGTAAAACTTCTCACAATAGGAAGTGATAACATACCGGATTTTTTAAGAAAAACAGGGGTTATGACAGGAATATATCATCTTTTTGTTATTTCTGGGCTACATATCGGATTTTTAATATTTCTTCTAAAAATTCTTTTTATTCCTTTTCAAAAAATTAATAATGAAAAACCTTTTCTTTTCCCGCTTATACTTTCTGTTTTTTTATGGTTTTATAATTTTCTCTGTGGCTTTAAAGTTCCTATCACAAGAGCAGTAATGATGGTTAGTTTTTATCTTATTTCTGAGATTTTTGGTAGAGAAATTTCACCTTTTCAGTCATTGATTTTTGCTTGTATTTTTTTACTTCTACTCAATCCATTCTATATATATTCTCTTTCTTTTTTGCTTTCTTTTATTTCAACTGCTGGTATCTTGATTCTTTATAAAAGAATAAGTAAATATTTAAGAAAAAATTTTTTAATTAACTCATTCATTGCAACAATTTCTGCACAGATTTTTGTTTTTCCAATTCTTTTTTATAATTTTGGTTATTTCTATCCCCTCGGAATCTTAAATAATCTCATTTTTACACCATTTGTTGGTATTATAACAATTTTTTCTTTA
>JBMFMQ010000158.1:0-2065 GCA_049970595.1 Candidatus Ratteibacteria bacterium
CAGAAATGTTCAAAAAATGCTTTAGTTGGTTCATAATTCCACATAAGCAAATCGGGTTTTAAATATCTTTTAATGCTATCTTCACAAATTTCTTCAAATTTTCTACTTTCCAGAAATTCAACTGGACAACCTTCAATTTGAAACCAGAAATAATCAATTATTTCCCAGTTTTTCTCTTTTAAAAATTTATATTTCCTATCATCAACAGGTATTTCTCCTCCCTTGATTCCAACTTTATCATATAGTTCAATTACTTTTTTGAAAACTTCATAATCCATTTCTTTATGAATAACTGGGAAAAGGTGCCATGCGTATATCCTGAAATTTTTTGGAAGGTCTATTTTTTCCATTTTTTCAACAGGGTCTATTTTAAATGTTCCAGTTTTAATTTCTTCACCATCACCAATAATCTTCCATTCAAGTTTATCTTTTTCAATTTTTTCATCTGTCTTGAATATTAGAGTTGTTGCCCACCATAAGTCATACGGGAGTAATTTAAGCGGTTTTACTATTTCAGGATTTAATTTTATTTCGTAATATTTATAATTTTTTTCTTCTTTTATTTCTTTAAATTCATTTATTCCATAGTTTGAAAATGAATGGATTAAAGGGAATAATAAAGGTGTTTTTATTTGGATTCTGAAATCTTTAAATTTTTCATCACTGAAAAAATGAAAAATTGCATAAGAAATCTCATTTTTAACCGGATATATTGTTTTTTCAATGCTCAGGGTTGCTGGATAAAAATCAATTATCATTTTTTCTTCCTCCTTCACCTCATATATGGAGATATCGTCATACCAGACAGTCCCTATTCCTGTAAGTCCAAATGTTATGTTTAATAACATATTTTCCTTGCTTTCTATTGTCCTGTATTCAATTTTATACTTCTGCCAATCAGATTTTTTAGGAAGGTCAAGAGTTTGTATTGTGTGCATTCCCAGAAATTTTTTATCTTTATCAAGAAGAGAAAGTCCAACACTTGCATTACCTTCGCCTTCTGAGACATCTGTTTTTGCCCAGAATTCAAGTATATATTTTTTGTGTGGTTTGACTTCTATTTTGGGATACGGAGTAAAATATCCTGTTTTTTCAGCAGTATCAATCTTTATTTTTGCACTTCTTTTGCCACTCCTGGATATTTCACTATCAATTGAATGATAATGAACAACATCTGGAAAATCTCTAATAGCCCAACCAGGAAGTATTTTTGAAACTCCATATTGAGGGTCCCCTTCTTCAAAAGACCAATTTTTGACAAGGTTTTCTTCACAAAAAACAAAAAATTGAAAAATAAAAATCATTATTAATAATTTCCTCATATTCATTTTTCTATAAATAATCTATTTTTTAAAAGTTAAATAAATTCCCTTTCTCATCCATTCCATAATTTACCCCTGGAGAATAATATGGCCATGTTACTTTCGCACCACCTTTGAAACATTCTCTTAATCTTGATGGAGTTGCTCCTTCTGTATGACCATCTGCAAACAGAACATTGCATATCCTATTATGTCTGAAATGAAGAGGGAAAATTGTAGTTGCATTACTATAACAATTTAATTGAAACCCACATTGAGAGTTCGTGCCTGTGTAATAGGAATCACCAAGAAGAACAAAATTTGATGGATTTTTAATTCTTGCAATATAAATAGTGCGAGACTCTGCAGCCCCTGGATAAGCCTCTATGATTATTACTCCAACATCATCAGGGGGCTTATTTATATAAGGCCAATAATTTGATCCATATATACTCCACTTATCATAATAATTTTTAGGCGGAGCACTTGGACATACACTTAAATGTGGTTTTCCAAATTTTGGAACAGGAATATAATTAGATGTTTTCCAAGATATACTTGTTAAAAAGTTGATCCAATAATATGTAGTATCTCCGGATATCCAACGAAAACACATAAATTTCCCATCATAATCATTTGAATACATCAATATTGCCTGTCCTAACTGTTTTAAATTATTTATACATACTGCCTGTCTTGCTTTCTCTCTTGCTTTACTTAATGCTGGTAGTAGCATCGCTGCTAAAATCGCAATTATCGCAACT
>JBMFMQ010000159.1:0-1917 GCA_049970595.1 Candidatus Ratteibacteria bacterium
AAAACCATGTTATTGCTTTTTCATCCTGAACTATTAAATTTCTTTTAATATGAGGAAAAATAATTTTATCCCATTCATTCTGTGGATTTGAATAATATTTAATTCCTGCAATTAAAGGAGTAAGATATAAAGTGAGACCCATTGTGGGGATTGCGCATGAAACAATCATCATAATGTAGATAATTATAAGTTCATCTTGTTTAAGTCCTCCCTTTTTAGAAATTCTTTTGAAAAGATAATTCAAAAATGTAATGAAAAATATGAAAAATATTGCAAATCCAGTTGTAAAGTCAATTGTCATACATGAGCCTTGAATTTTAACAAAATTATAAATATCAGCAGTTCCTATAATAAAACATAAGATAGCACCTAATAAAAGCCCTCTCAAATTCCTCATTTTACTTGAGGTAATTTTTTATAAAATTTTTAACCACTTCTTCCTGCATTGTTCCGGGTCTTGGCATTGTATAAACAAAGCAGATCCCAGTTTGTTCATATGCTATTTTAATTGCTTCTTCCAAATATTCTTTTGTAGGTCTTCCTTTTGGCCAAGATGAATAAGGACTGAAATAAATACATGGGATAAGAATTTTGTCTGGGCAGTTTTTATAATAATCATTTATTTCTACAGGTAAACTTTTTGCTAATAAACCACATTCAGGAAATAATCCAGCCTGATATCCCCATATAACAGCGTCAAAATATGGTAAATATCCAGAACTTACAAAATTTTTTATTGATTGATAATAAACACATACCCCAAAAAGCAATTTTGGATTTATTTCTTTTGTTTTTTCATATATTTTCTTTGTATAATCAAGAGTAAAAAATGATAAATTTGAATCAAAATCATCAATCATCCACAAAGTTAAATTTGGATAATCCACTGATAATTTTGAAATTGCTTCTGCCCATTTTAAATAGTCCATATCAAAAGGAGGATATTTTCTTTCACTAATTGGCTTATCCATTCCTATGGGAGCTTCACTTGGTGGAACTATATAAACCCACACTTCTATATTTTCTTTTTGGGCTTTTTTCAAAAATTCAGGCAGTGCTTTAAAGTCCTCTGCAGGATGGTACCAAATTAAATAGGTATAGCAATTTGCTCCCAATTCTTTAACCCTTGATATTATTGCATCTGTGTCAACAGACCCATCTTTTTTGTAAATTGTCCCAGCATATAAAGAAATTATACCTCTATAAAATGGATTTTTTGTTTTCTTTCTATCTTCTCTTATTTTTAAATTTTCCTTATCTTTTCCTTTTATGTCTCTTACTTTTATTTTTCTCTCCATGTCTTCAAAAACAATTTTAAGTTCTCTATCTCCACTTAATTTTACTGATGTCTCTTTTTTTATGTCTCCTATTTCAAAGACAAAATCTTTTTTAAAAAATTCATTATTTTTTTCATAATAAATTATAACAGATTTTACTTTTTTCTCTTTTAACGGCTGACTTGAATTTATTTCTATAAAAAGGGGAACCTCGCTGTTATAACAAAAAGTATCAAGAAGCCAAAATCCCTCTGTCTGTTTTAACGAAAATGAGAAAGATTCGGGAATATCTTCCTTTGGGATCTCTTTTATCTTAATTTCATCAGTCTTGCCTTTTATTAATTCAATTTTATCTATATAGTAAATTCCACTATTTCTTCTAGCTAAAAATGATATACCACCTACTTTGTTTTTAAATCTAATTAAATCAATGGGTATATCCACTTCAACAGGTTTACCAAGGGGTACCTGAAAATCAAATGTATAGATGTTTTTTATATCTCTCCAGTTTTTCCAATCAAAATCTGTTGAATATAATTGAATGCTACAAATCGCATCTTTATCACTGTCCATCACCCGTATTTTTGCGATTATATAAACATAAAATTTAAGAATATTATAGTTCTGCCAATCGTTTAAA
>JBMFMQ010000160.1:0-1887 GCA_049970595.1 Candidatus Ratteibacteria bacterium
CAGTTCAGTTTATTGAAATGATATTTGATAAATTTTTCCCTGTATTATATTCAACTTTTGGGATTTTCTTACCATTAATAACTGTTAACTGCATTGTTCTTGCTGTATCACTTTTTATGGTTTTAAGAAATTACAATTTTATAGAAACACTTGTTTATAGTTTTGGAACATCATGTGGTTGGTCTCTTGCTTTAATTTTAATGGCTTCTATAAAAGAGAAACTTAATCTTATTGGAGATATACCATCAGGATTAAAAGGTCCTGGCATTACAATGATAATTGCAGGTATTCTTGCATTTACATTTATGGGATTCTCAGGGGTGATAAAATGATACAAATTTTAATTATTGATTTATTACTTTTATTTATAACATTCATTCTAATAAAAGTTGAGAATCTTTTATACCCGTCAAAAAAATGTAAAATAACTGTAAATAAAGAGAAAATTTTTGAAGTTGATATTGGAGGGTCTCTCTTAAACTATTTGACAGAGAATAAACTATTTATTCCTTCTGCCTGTGGTGGAAAGGCAACATGTGGTTTTTGTAAAGTTAAAGTTTTAAGTGGCGGAGGAGATTTATTACCAACAGAAGAAGTTTTTATATCAAGAAGTGAGAAAATGGCAGGGGTTCGTCTTGCATGTCAGGTAAAGGTTAAAAGTGATATAGAAATTCTAATTCCAGAACATTTACTTGGAGCCAAAGAATTTAAAGGAAAAGTTTTAGAAAAGAGCCCTCTTACACATGATATAAAACATATAGTTATAAAACTTATAGAACCAAAAGAAATTGAATTTAAACCAGGACAATATATTCAAATTAAAGTTCCTGGGACAGATGAATTTAGAGCATATTCAATTGCATCATCTCCATATCAAAAAGATTTTATTGAATTAATTGTTCGTCTTGTTCCAGGTGGTTTATGTTCAACATATATTCATGAGGTTATGGAAATTGGAGATGAAGTAAACTTTACAGGTCCATTTGGTGATTTTTATTTAAGGGAAGAATCAAAAAGAGATATTATTGCAATTGGTGGTGGATGTGGTATGGCTCCTATAAGGTCAATATTATTATATTTAATTGAAAATGGACTACCAAGAAAATTTATATTTTTCTTTGGTGCAAGAAGTAAAAGAGACCTTTTTTATACAGAAGAATTAAGAGAAATTGAAAAGAAGTTTCCAAATTTCAAATATATACCTGCCCTTTCAGAACCAAGAAAAGATGATAAATGGGAGGGAGAAACTGGTTTAATCACAGAAGTTGTTGATAGATATATTGAAAATGCAGAAAATTTTGAAGCATATCTTTGTGGTCCGCCCCCAATGATTGATGCTGCTATTAAAGTCCTTACAAAAAAAGGTATGGATATTAATCTAATATATTATGACAAATTTTAAGAAATTTTTTCTTCAATTACAAGGTGGATTTGGAGATACATTTTTAATTTTTTCTATTGTTATACCTCTTATATCAATACTTAATTTGAATCCACAAAGGATATTTTTAGGTTTTGGACTTTCATATATTTTCTCATCACTCTTTTATAAAATACCTTTCCCTGTTCAACCTTTAAAAGCTGTTTCAATGTATGCAATTATATATGGATTTTCACAAAATGAAATTTTTTTAACATCTTTAATCTTCAGTTTAATTTTTTTTATATTTTTTATTTTTGCTTCCACATTTGAAAAGATTTTAAAAAAAATCCCATTGATAATTGTTGCAGGAATTCAAACTTCCATTGGTGCTTTTTTTATTTATAAAGGGATTCAATTTATTTTTTTATTACTGAATAACTTTTGGATAAACCTCTCATTTTTAAAATATATTGAATTTTTTTTAATCATTTTTTCAATTTTTCTTCTTTTTCCCCTTCAAAGAA
>JBMFMQ010000161.1:0-1773 GCA_049970595.1 Candidatus Ratteibacteria bacterium
ATAAATCATAAACAAGCCTATCTATTGCCTGTCTATTTTTGTTATCTTCTCATCAAGTTCTTTTGCTTTATCCTGTGCGGATTTAAATCTTAAAAATCCTTCCTTTACCTCTTGGTTAAATTCTGGAACTTTTGCCTCTGCTATTTTTTGCCAGATTGTTTTCTGTCTTGCCTTTGAAATTCTTTTTTCTTTCTCAAGAATCTTTGCCAGAAATTCAATTGCAACTTTGTCTTTGATTTTTCCTTCGCCTGCAAGATGCCAATCAAACTTACCTTTTATTTCTTCGGCTTCTTCATCAAATTCGTATTCTTCTATTTTCCTTCTTAATCCATATTCAATGACCGCTTTTTCGACATCATAATTAATCTGGTCTGGATTATAGCCCAATATTTTAAGAAATTCTTTGATCAGTTTCTCAAAAACATCCCTTCTATACCATTCAGAGAATGGAAACACCTTATCCTTTTCTCCAGATTTGTATCTCTGTATTATTTCTTTTACTAACATCGTCTTTCACTCCATATCCCTATGTGATGGACTTTCTATTTATCATAATTTAAGAATACCAGGATGTCAAGGATACGAGATTTTTTCAAAAATAATCCTAAAAAAATTGTTAAAGTTGTGAAAAATAAAGTTAAAAAAAGTCCGAGGGAAAAACACAGAAAGAAAAATAAAACTTCAGGAGAAAAAGAAAATGAGGAAGACGGTGGAGGAAATGATGATAATCCAGATGACTGGATAGAAAAGAGTAAGAAATTTTGGCAAGATTTTTATAATAGAAATCTTACAGATGAAGAAATTGAAGAAATTCAGAAAAATTTAAACAATTTTATTTTGCTTATAATAATTAAGGAATTGGAAAGATTTGAAGAAATAAAAATGGAAGAGTTAATGTGGGAACCAAAAACGATAATAAAAAGAAGAAAGAAAAGCATTTAATGAAATGATTGCATATGCTCAAAAACATAAAGAAATCACTGACATTATATTTGATGTTCCTGACAGAATGACAAGGAATGATATAGACAAAATTAAAATTTATAGATTAGTAAAGGAGTATGATAAGACAATCCATTTTTCAAGAACAGGTAAGGTCTTTTCAAAAAATTCTTCGCCTGATGAAGAATTTATGCTTGACATTGAAGTTGCTTATGCAAAGAAGGTTTCAAATGATATTTCAGTAAGGACCAAGATGGGACTTAAAGAAAAAGCAGATAGAGGGATTTTACCAACTCGTGCCCCAATTGGATATAAAAATAACCCAATGACAGGAATGATTGATATTGACTCAGAAAGAGCACCTTTTATAAAAAGATTGTTTGAATTATATGCTACTGGAAATTATTCCGAAAAAGAATTGACAGAAATAATGAATAGAGAAGGACTGAGGGATAATAAAGGTGAAAAAATTCATAAAAGCCATGTTCACAGAATTTTAAAGAACCCATTTTATTATGGAGAATTTTATTGGAATGGAGAATTAAAAAAAGGGATACATAAGCCTCTCATATCTAAAGAGTTGTTTGATAAAGTGCAGAAAGTTCTTAAATGTGGCAAATGCGGATGTGCAATAACTGCAGAAATTAAAAAGCAAAAGTGGTTAAGTTAATATTTACAAAAAAGGACATAAAAATTAAAAAAGAATTCAAATCAAAGGGTGAGTGAGGGGATTTGAACCCCCGACTCCTGGAGCCACAGTCCAGTGCTCTATCCGCTGAGCTACACTCACCATAATTACATTTATATTTTATCTTCTTTAATTAAAATTGT
>JBMFMQ010000162.1:0-1717 GCA_049970595.1 Candidatus Ratteibacteria bacterium
CTAATAGGATTCGGTAAATACTTACATTAAGATAATATTTCCTAACACAAAAGAGAACTTGACTTGACAAAAATTTTTAAATGTGTATAATTATTATAAATGGAAAATAATTATACAAAAATTAAAATTGAACTAAAAAATAAAGGGTTAAAGTTGACTCCACAAAAAGTTTTAATTTTAAAGAAATTGAGAGAAATGAAAAATCATCCATCTATTAACGATTTAATTGCTGAAATAAAAAATGAATATCCTTATATCTGTTCTTCAACTGTTTATAAACTATTTAGAATTTTTGAAAATAAAAATATTATTCAGCAAATCCCATCTTTTGGAGATGAAAGACGTTTTGATGGGAATATAAAACCACATCCACATTTTATATGTCTTAAATGTGGTTCAATTGAAGATATCAAGAGATGTAATGTTAAGATATTTTTAAAAAAGGGATATAAAATAATTCCAGAAAATACAATTTTCTGTGGAATATGTAAAAAATGTTATGAAAGGAGGTGAAAATATGGAAGAAATTAAAGTTATAAAAGTTGGAGAAAAAATTCCAGATTTTGAGATTGATGTTTATTTACCGGCAAAGAAAGATTTTGGAAGGATTAGATTTTCAGATATTTTAAAAGAAGGTAAATGGTTAATTTTATTTTTTCACCCTGCAGATTATACATTTGTATGCCCAACTGAACTTGCTGATATTGGAGAAAAATATGATGAGATTAGAAAAGATGGAGGAGAATTGATTTCTGTAAGTACTGATACCCACTTTGTCCATTATGCCTGGCAGAATTCAGAAAAACTTCTCTCTGAGATTAAATTTCCAATGGGTTCAGACCCAACACATATTTTATCAGAATCATTTGGTGTATATGATAAAAATTCAGGGCTTGCTTTGAGAGGAACATTCATAATTGACCCTGATGGAACACTTCTTGCAAGTGAAATTAACTATTTTCCTGTTGGGAGAAATTCTGATGAAATTATTAGAAAATTTAAAGCATTCAAATATGTTAAAGCAAATCCTGAACAGGTTTGTCCTGCAAAATGGGAAAAAGGCAAAAAAACACTGAAGCCAGGAAAAGACATTATTGGAAAAGTTTATGAAGTTATTAAATAAAATTCAACTTGTTACAAGAAGATTTAATAGAAAAAAAGCTCCTGAATGTGTTGCAAGGGTTATTGAGAAAGATAAAAATTATATAATAGTTGAATTTACAGGGACTAAAAGTTATTTTGCCTGCTGCTTTGATGAAAACTTTGTTGATTACGCTTATTTATGTCAAGATATGGGGGTGGGTAAATATAAAATAAAAAAAATTTTAAGACCCACCCCATTTAGATTCATTGTTTTTATAAAAGGTTAAAAACTAAAAAATTCTCCCGATAATTGCTTTCATTTGTAAGTCAAAAGAGAACCAATTGTTATGAAAAATACATTTATTTCAATCCCTCAAAATTAACTATATCCCTTTACCACTCTTTAAAAAATTTTTCTCAAGTTTTTCTGAAATTCTTAAATCTATTGTATATAAATGGTTTTTAAATCTCTTGTCAAAATCTTTTGTGGTGGTATAATAAATTTGTGATATAATATAAAAAAATTTGAAAATAAAAAGGTAAAATTAAAAAATGGAAAAAGCACTTATGTTTTTAAGTTTCTTTTTAGGATTTTTAAGTGTAGTTATGGCATTAGTTTTAAGTTGGAGCACAG
>JBMFMQ010000163.1:0-1052 GCA_049970595.1 Candidatus Ratteibacteria bacterium
CTCCATCAACTTTAATATCCTCTCCTGTAATATGACTTGCAAGGTCTGAAACTAAAAACAAAACTACCTTTGCTATTTCAATACCTTCTGGATAACCTGGTTTATTTTTATATAAAGGTATATTAGTTTCTGTAAATTCTCTTCTCTTTTCTTTTGGTATAAATGGGTCAAGCATTGGAGTGAAAATATTACCAGGTGATATAGTATTTACATTTACATTATAAGGAGCAAGTTTCTTTGCAAGTCCTTTTGCATAACATATTTTACCTGCCATTGCCACACAATAAGCATTATCACCTGTTGAATGTGCAGCAATAGAAGAAATAATCACAATCTTCCCACTCTTTTTTTCTTTCATTATTGGAGAAACAAGTTTACCAAGATTGTAACAACTATAAAGATGAACTTTCATAACTTTATCCCAGTTTTCGGGTGTATCCTCATTTGGCTGGGCAATCCCTGCACAATGAACAAGGATATCAATAGTTCCAAATTTATTTATAACCTCATTTATAACTTTCTCACATTCTTTATAATCTCCAACATCTCCTTTAACAACAATTATTTCACCTTTATCTTTAAGTTCTTCATATGTCTGTTTTGCTCTTTCATCATTTGTAGAATAATTTATTGCAACAGATGCACCTGCTTCTAAAAGTAATCTTGCAGTTTCTTTACCAATTCCACTTGTTCCACCAGTTATTAATGCCTTTTTATCTTTTAATCCCAATTCAATCACTTCCCCTCCTTTTTTATATTTACCTGTTTTTTTATTCCACAACTTTCCCTTATTATAAGTTCAACATCAAGAATAACTTTTTTTAATGAATGGGTGTTTCTTTCTCCTTTTAATCTTTCCATTAATAATTTATAACTTTCAAATCCAATTTTTTCTGGTTTCTGGTCAACGGTTGTTAATGGAATTTCAAGTAATCTACTGATTGTTAGATTTCCATAACCAACAATTGAAATATCATATGGAACAGAAAGTCCGAGTTCCTTTATTGCTTTAAGTGCTCCAACTGCCACTTCATCATTGCAGGCAAATATTC
>JBMFMQ010000163.1:1062-1680 GCA_049970595.1 Candidatus Ratteibacteria bacterium
GTCTCATAATACCCTTTTTCTGAAGACCAATCAGTATATCTGATAAATTCCTCATTAAACTCTATACCTTCTTCTTCAAGTGCCTTTTTATATCCATTTAATCTTGATTTTGCTGTTGAATGAGAAATTGGACCTGCAAGATGTAAAATTTTTCTACAACCAAGTTCTATTAAATGTTTTGTTGCAATATATCCACCTTTTTCATCATCAGAACTCACATAATCAGCATCAACCTCTCCAAGATAAATATCAATAACAACCACAGGAACAATATGGCTTACCTGTTTTATCAAATCAACATTTAAAAAAGAATTCTTACCAGAAATAATTATTAGACCATCTATTTTCTCTTCTCTTATTTTTTCAAGATATTTCCTTTCTAACTCTAAATTTTCATTTGTACATTTCAAAACCAATTTGTTTCCATCTTTTGATATCCCTTTTTCAATTCCTGAAAGGATTTCTGTAAAAAAAGAAACATTTAAAGGTGGATTTATTATAAGTTGAATTGTTAATTTTGATATGTCTTTTGATATATAAGTCCCTCTGTATGGAATCCTGTATAAATATCCATCAGCAACGAGTTCACTTATCGCATGCCTAACTGTTATCCTGCTT
>JBMFMQ010000164.1:0-1661 GCA_049970595.1 Candidatus Ratteibacteria bacterium
ATATCATCAAGTTTTATTTCCTTATAAATTAATGCTTCAACATTAATTTTTTTACTTTTTAAAATTTCTAAAGCCCTTTGAAAAGTGTAAGGATTTACCCATGAAGAAATTAATGTTATTTCTCTTGAAAGAAAGTCAAAAGGAATAAATTTTGTAGTTTGTCCTTCGGGTGAAAAACCAAATATAACAATTCTGCCCCCTTTTCTTACTAAAGAAAAGGATTCTTCTACTGTTTCAGGGCTTCCAACTGCTTCTATCACTACATCACAAAATAATCCATTTGTAATTTTTGAAATTTCTTCTTTAACTTGTTTTATAGTATCAGATTTTATTGTATAGGTAGCACCAAATCTTTTTGCAAAATTAAGTTTCCATTCTGAGCGAGAAATAACTATTATTTCAGAAGCCCCAGAATTTTTAACCATTTGTGTAATTATTTGCCCCATTGTTCCTGCACCAATAATTGCAACTATTTCTCCTGTTTTTATTTCTGCTTTATCTAAACAATGAACTGCACATGAAATGGGCTCTGTGAATATTGCTTGTTTCAAATCTAACCCATCTGGAATTTTATATACTGCTTTCTCATTACAAACAACATATTCAGCAAAGCCACCATTTTTAAAAACTCCATAAGCAGATATATAATTGCAAAAAGTAGTTTTTCCTATTTTACACCAAAAACATTTTCCGCAACTTTCATTTGGGTCTACAACTACTCTATCTCCTATCCTAAAATTTTTCACTTCTTTTCCAACTTTAACAATTTCCCCAGAAAACTCGTGTCCTAATATGACAGGAACTTTTGCTGAATATTCCCCTTTAAAAAGTTTAATATCAGTACCACAAATACCACAGAATTTCACCTTTATTAAAACCTCTTCTTGTTTTATTTCGGGTTCAGGAATATCACTTACTACTATATTTCCGATTTTTTCCAAAATTGCGGCTTTCATAATATAACCTCCTCGTATATTTCATTAAATCTTAATGCATCTTTTATTTTCAATTGATTTCAAGGCACTTTCTATAACCTTCGTAACAATTAGTCCTTCTTCAACACCTGGTTCAGGTTCAATTCCATTTATCACACAATACACAAAATACTCAATAGGTAATTCATCTGTAAGAAAATCATAAATAAGGGGAGTTTCAAATTTTTCTCCACTAATTTCCACTCCTTCATTATCTGCTCCAACATCTATTTTCCCATCTGTACCATAAATTGTTAATTTTTGTTCAATAAGCGAACGCCAGGAATTTGGTAAAATCCATGAACTTTCAAAACTCCCAATGGAATCTTGAAACTCTATAATGGTTTGAATATGGTCAAAACAATTAATTCCTTTTGACTTAAGAAATCCTTTCTTCCCAAAAGCAAAAATTGATTTTGGTTTTTGACCCAAAATCCATATTGCATCATCAATTAAGTGGGGAAGTAAAAACCACTCAGGACCAGATTTATCTGCCCATTTTATCCATTCTAAAGGAACTTTTATTTGGTCACTTAATCTTCCATAAAATGCAACTGGTTTTCCAATTTTACCATTACTAACCAATTCTTTGGCTTTTCTTATAGGTGGATACCAGCGCTGATGAAAATTTACCATAAATTTTCTCCTACTTCTTTCTACTTCTTTCATAATCTTTTCGCATTCTTT
>JBMFMQ010000165.1:0-1599 GCA_049970595.1 Candidatus Ratteibacteria bacterium
TTTGTTTTAAAAAAAATAAAATTATTCCTATAACTATAAAAAAATCTGCAAAATTAAAAACAGGCCAGAAATGAAAATTTATAAAATCAATAACATATCCAAATTTTATTCTATCAATCAAATTTCCAGTAATTCCACCTTCAATTAACCCAAAAGTAAACTGATAATATTTTTCTCTTTTTTCATATCGTAAAACATAAATAAAAATTAATATTACAGAAACAATTGAAAAAATTATTAAAAAAATTCTAAGTCGTGGATTGTTTAAAAATCCAAAAAAAATTCCATAATTTTTAACAAGTGTAAGTGAAAAAAAGTTAAAAAAATTGATGTTATAATTATTTTTTTCAAGAAAATTTTTTATAAATGTTTTTGTAAATTGATCAAAAATTAATGATAAGAAGAAAACAGTAAAAAACGGAAAAAGATTTTGTCTATTTTCCACTTTTTTCTTTTTCAGTTTGACATTTTATACAAAACCTTGCATAAGGTATTGCTTTCAATCTTTCTTTTGCTATAGGTTTACCACAATTCTCACATATACCATAATTACCATCTTTTATCTTTTTAATTGCTATATCAATTGCCTGTAAAATCTTACTTTCTGAATCAGAAAGTCCAACTTCAAGGTCCTTTTCAAATTCATCTGTTCCATAATCAGCAATATGAGTTGGAACACCCTTTTCACCCCTTTCAATTACTTCTCTTGCATAACTTAAATTTCTGAATATCTTTTCTTTTTCTTTTTCAAGTAATTTTAAAAAATATTCCATTTGTTCTTTCTTCATATTTTCTCCTTTATAAATCAAAAATTATTGTTGTTTCATATATTTTACCCTTTTTTTCAATTTTTAAATTATGATAAGTTGCTGATTTTACTTCTCTATCCATTCCTTCTATTTTTCTCATTTCTAATTCCACAAATAATTCATAACCTTCTTCAAATTTTCTAATTTCAATCTTCTTTATCTCACCCCCTAATTTTTTTGTTTCTATGTAATAAATTAACTCATTTAAAAATTTTACAAGTAATTCTTCAAAGGTATCCCCTCTTAAATTTATTTTTATCAAATCAAAATAACCATTATATTTTACACCTATAATTTTATACAGACCATCTGCAGAATTCAAAAATAATTCTTCAATTTTATTTGCCTTGACTTTTATTCCAATATCAGCAGTATGATTTATAAATTCAAACTTACTCTTCATTATTTTCTTTTTTCACAACGGTTATATCTGTTATTTCATCGTCATCTGGTAAATCAATAAGTTTAACACCTTTTGTATTCCTGCCAATAATTCTTACTTCAGAAACCTTCATTCTTATAACTATTCCTTTCTTTGTTGTTATAATTACTTCGTCATTTTCTGAAACCAATTTTGAAACAACTACTTGGCCATTTTTCTCTCCAACTTTTACATCTATTATACCTTTCCCGCCCCTGTGCTGAACTTTATATTCTTTTATCAATGTCCTCTTTCCATATCCTCTTTCACAAACTGTTAACAATGATAAATCTTCTTCCTTCTCTTTAACAATTTCACATCCTCTAACTTCATCATCTTTTTTCTTAAATCTTATACCTATAACTCCTA
>JBMFMQ010000166.1:0-1562 GCA_049970595.1 Candidatus Ratteibacteria bacterium
CAAAGTCCCTCAATCTTGAGGGGAGTTCAAGGTATTTTTATCTGTTCTGGGCAAAAAACGCCAGAAAAAGCACTTGGGGTTGTTTCAAACCCCAGTGCTTTATATGTTGTTCAGTTAGTATTTACTTTTTAAATCAATAAATTTTCCACAAATTTTGCAATTGAAAGACAACAAGTTAATCCCGGGGAATCAATGCCAATAAGATTTATAAAACCAGGCATTTCTTCTTTTATTATAAAATCTTTAAAATTTTCTCCTTTTCCCTGTAATTTAGGCCTTATACCATAACTTTCAGGAACTAAATCATCTATTTCAATTTTTGGAAAATTTTTTTTTATTTCTTGATAAAAAAATTCTCTTTTCCTTTCATCTGGTTTAAATTTTGAATTTTCCTTTTCATCAGGGTATGGTGGATAATTTTTCTCAACATATTCAACATCAGGACCAAATCTTAAAATTCCATCAAATCTCGGTGTGATATGAGCTCCAAGCCCTTCTTTCATAGGGGTAGGATAAATAAGTAAAGGAATATTAAATTTTTTTGTAATTGTGAAATAATCGCCTTTTGCCCAGTAAATCTTATAATCAAAACCAAGTTTCCTTGAAATATCTTCTGCATAAAGTCCTGCACAATTTATAACAATTTCAGAAAAATACTTCCCCTTTTCTGTCTCAACAAGATATAAATCATTTTTCTTTTCTACATTTATAACTTTTTCATCAAATCCTGAAAGTCCACCATTATTTATAAATTTTTCATAAAGACAATCCATTAAATAATGAACATTTAAAATGCCTGTTGAACCAGTATATAAAGCACATATTCCTTCAATTTCAGGACATATTTTTTTTATCTCTTTTTTTTCTAATATTTTTATTTCAGGAACACCATTTTCTATTCCCTGTTTATATAATCTTTCAATTTCTTTTATTTCCTCTTTTTCTACCGCAACTGTCAATTTTCCTGTTTTTTTATGTAATATATTGTTTTCTTTTAAAAATTCATAAAGTAAATTATTTCCTTCCACACACAATTTTGCTTTTAATGAACCAACTGGATAATGGATGCCTGAGTGTATTACTTCACTATTTCTTGAACTTGTCTCAAGTCCATATCTTTTATTTTTCTCAATTAAACCAACTGAATATCTTTTTGACAGTTGATATGAAATAGAAAGGCCTATAACCCCTGCACCTATTACTATAATATCAAAGTCCTTTTCCATTTAGAAAATAAAATTTTATGTTTTGATTGTTTCTTTTATTAACTGTCTTGTTTTTTCTCCTTCCGCAGTAATCAATGATGCAATATATTTTATTGTTTCTTGATGTCTTTCATCTATTTTATTTATTAAATCTGCTATAAAATCTAATTTCTTTCCATTCTGAAGGACTAAATTAAATAACTCCTCTACTTTCTTGCCATTCTGAATAACTAAATTCCCTATCTCTTCTGTCTTCTTACTACTCTCAGCAACTAATCTCGCTAACTCCTCATTCCCTCTCCTACTCTCCATAACTAAATTCCCTATCTCTTCTGTCTTCTTACTACTCTCAGCAAC
>JBMFMQ010000167.1:0-1559 GCA_049970595.1 Candidatus Ratteibacteria bacterium
AAAAAAGATGAGAGAAAAACTTAATGAGAAATTAAAAGATGATCAGGAGTATCAGAACTTGAAGAAAAAGATGGAAGAAATAATTAATGAGTTTAAAAAAAGGAAGGAGGTGATAAAATGAGAAAGTTAATTTTTTCTATTTTATCAATATGTCTTTTTTTAGGTTTATCCCAGATAAAATTAAATGCTCAGGAAAGAAGAAAGGGACCTGAAATTCAGGAACTATCAAAGGAAAGACCATTTGGAGAGGGATTTGAGATAAGAAAAAAAATGATGGAGATTGAAAGAAATGCGATTGAAAATGACCCTGAGTTAAAAAGTTTAGATGAGCAAATTAAAAAACTTCAGAAACAACTGAATGAGAAACTTCAGGGAAAACTTGCAACAAATTCAGAATACCAGGAGTTAAAACAGAAAATGGAACAGATGAAACAGATGTGGAGAGAAAGACAGAGACATCACCAAGAAGATTGATTTTTCCTTGAGGGCTACTTAAAAGGTAGCCCTCTTTCTTTTTTTATTTTTAATTTTATGATATTATTTTTTTATGACAGGTATTGACTTTATTTTAATTATTGTTTTTGGAAGTGGTATTTTAACAGGAATTTTAAGAGGTTTTATCGGTGGAATTATAGATATTATTGGAATAATTTCAGGAGTTTCTCTTGCTTCTATAGCATATAAAGCACCTGTAAATTTATTCAGAAGATTTAATATTGTTGGAACTCCTGTTGAAATATTATTTTTTCATCTTTTTTCCTTCCTTTTCATAATCTCAATAATTGTAGGTATAGAGGTTTTGAGAAAAAAAGTTTATATAAAGCATATTATTGATAGAATTTTTGGATTTTTTACAGGAATAATTTTAGGGATGTTTTTATCAGGATTCTTATTGAATATTATGAGTTCTTCTCCAAATGTTGCAAAAGATATAGACCAGACAAAGTTTGCAAAATATATTGTAAGATTTATTCCAAAAATATATGAAAGAAGCGATAAATTAGGGATAACTCTACCAAAACTTATTGCAATGCCTGAAAAATATGAGGATGAATTTGATAAAACAAAGGTAAAAATATCTTTTCTTAAAGTAAATTTTGTAAAAATGAAAGGAACATGTATTAAATGTGGTGGAGAAGTTGAATTTTCAGGTTATTTCTTAAAAACAGGAACATCTGTAGTGCCAAAATATATATGTAAAAACTGTGGAAGAACATCTGATGGATGCCAAACATTTGAGTTATTCCATTTTTTCTACAAAAAATGCCCTGTGGAACTTGCAAGGAAAGGAATTAAATTTGACTGTGGAAATTTTCCAAACCACCAACTTATAATGCCAAAATATCCTTGTCCAATTGACAATAATCAACTTCAATTATGGGAATGGCAACCACCAATAAACTACTAAGTATTTACTAAACCCCATTAGTTATTTTCGCTTTCCTTATATTATATCACATTCTTAAGTTTGTTTCTTAAAGGGGTTTAAACCCCTTTAAAATCCCCAAAAGGTATCAACACCGCAAAGTCCCTCAATCTTGAGGGGAGTTCAAGGTATT
>JBMFMQ010000168.1:0-1523 GCA_049970595.1 Candidatus Ratteibacteria bacterium
AGACAATATAAATTTAAATATTCAATATATCCAGAAAAAGGAGGGAATTATTATACATTCATAAATAAAATCAGAAATGAGTGGAAAGTGAATTATAAAATAGAAGGTCCATTTGCTTTTTCATCAAAAGTAATCCCTGAAAGAAAAATAAAAATATATTCCATAGGTCCATGGCTTGACTATTATAATGTTGACCCAAAGACAAAAAAAGTTATTACAAGGGGAAATTATAAGGAAATTGTCCTTCCTCAATTAAAGAATATAAAAGAAACGCAGAAAGATGCAAAGGTACTCGGACAATTAGAAACAAATCTTGTATCTATTTACACAAAAGATATTAAAGATGGTGAAAAACTTCCAAAATCAAGCAGAAAAGATGGGAAATATGGATATATTCTTAATGAAGAACAAAGCAAAATACTTAAAGAATATATAGGGAACTGGAATGATTCTGTTTTAATGACAGAAGATAAAAGATTAATAGTTGACACATATTATCCTGGATGGTTGGGAGAAGATTATATTGATTTAATGGTTTATCCTGAAATTGGTAATTATAGATTCAAAAAATTTATTGAACAAATAGATTTTCTTATGGATGAAATTGGTATGGATGGTGTATATATTGATCAGTTTACTCTTTCATGGGGACCAATTGGAAGAATGGATAGGCATACATATGAAAAATGGGATGGATTTACAGTTGATATAGATGGAAATACAGGGAAAATAATAAAAAAATATACAGATTGTGGACTTATTGGAGCTGAGGCAAGAAAAAGGATTATAGAACATGTTCTATCAAAAGGTGGAATAGTAGTTATAAATTCATTTCCAACAACAGAAGAGGAACAGAATTTACCTGCTTTTAGATTTGCTGAATTTGAAAATGAAAGAATTGATATTGTTTCTTATCTTGATAAAAAACCACCTGAAAATATCTGGTGCACAAAAGGTCATCTTTCAAGTCCAATAATTCTTGGAGTAAGACCGAGTTTATATAGAGATAGTGATAAATACTGGGCAGAAATAATAATGAAAAGTGTGATAACAGGTTTAAGAAATGGAGTTTTATATTACTATTATAGTTCAGAAATACCAAAGGAAAAAGGAGATTACGGACCAATAAATTATATGTTTCCATTTACACCGGTTGAAATAAATGAAGGATATTTGATTGGCAAGGAAAGAATAATAACATGTATTTCAAAGAGATTTCAATTTAAAAGTAAAAGCAAACCTCATGTTCATATATTTGATTTAAAGGGAAGAGAAAAAGATGTAAAAATAGAACCTAAAAAAGAAAATAATAATTGGGTAGTAGATTTAAAGATAAACGATTGGAATGAAATATGTGTAATAGAAAAATTTGAAAATTAAAAAAGTTTATCCAGAAAAGGTTTGTAGTAGTTTTTTATTTTTTCAAAATCATTCATGTAATATTTGGGAACATTCTTTTCAGGTATAAATTTTAATTTTAAAAAGTTTATAAATTTACCATCTTTTTTTATTCTAAAGTCAAG
>JBMFMQ010000169.1:0-1515 GCA_049970595.1 Candidatus Ratteibacteria bacterium
ACTACAAGTTCTATATTTTGTTCTCCAATTTTTGTTTCAAAAGGAATAAGTACTTCTTTTTTCTCATTTGAAGAAATTTCTTCTTCTATTCTATTTGTAAAAAACCTTTCACTTTTCTGAAAACAATTTACTACAAATGAAATTTTTTTAGATATTTCCCCTTCATTTTTAATAGAAAAATGAACTTTATCATCAGAAAAACCATTTAAAGAAAAATTTAAATCATTTCTTTCTCTCTCAAAATAGAATTCTGTAAATCTTTCTAGATTGCAAAAAGTGCCATAAGTTGGTGATAAACTACTTAATTCATTATCAAACTTTTCTTCCCTGCATAGATTCCCTCTCCAGACCTCCCCACCAACTGGAAAATATCCAAAATCTAAAAATGGTATTGAAATTTCACAACTCCAATAATTATCAAAAATACCTGTTGCTACTTTTAAATTACTATCCCAGGAAGTATCTTTATTTTTTGCATCATATATTACTCCACAAGAATTTACAATAATGTGATAATAATCTTTTTTTGTACCAAAAATATCAAAAAACAATTCAACACAATCATCTTTCCATATAGCCATATCTCTTTCTTCTTTATGTGTAAAAGTCCTTTTTAATTTGTCTATATTTCTCTCAAAACATTTAAAGCCAACGTACAAATTTTTGTCATCATATCCAATATAAACTTCTGTATTATTTTTTAATTTTCTTCCATTATTTTCAACTAATTCTGCTTTTGTGCATTCTTTATAAAATTCATCTTCAAGATTTCCATCTATTAAAGGTGCAAAATTTACTTTTTTTATGTTAATGGCAAAAACTGATGAAGAGAAAAATAAAATAAAAAACAAAATTCTCGCCTTCATTTTTCCCTCTTTACCATTTATTTGGAAGTTCCCAATATGGATTAGGATGGTCTGTATATGCAAAGTGTGGTGAAGAATCAACATTTGCCCATTCAACATGACCATCTGTAAAAAGAACATTAACACCGTTTAAATGTCTATATAGCGGATAATAATAAGTACTTTTGTACCATGCATTATTTGAATAGTTTGAAGGGCTATTTGCAAATGTACAGCGATTATCAAGTATCATTATTATATTTTTCCCTTTAATTTCTGAAAATTTTGTTTTCACTCCATTAGGATTACAACCCCACCCAGTTGCCTTACCGGCACATCCTAAAACCCTATGATTATATCCATATGCTGGTGCTAATCCAGAAGCAAACCAATAATAATAGTTATAAGTGTCTGCTGGCCGTGGCTTTACATAGGTAAGAAACTTGGAACATACCAAAACATATGGTTTATTATTTACATATTTAATTAACCTCTGTTGCCAATAGGCATTAGAATATCCATAATCAGGGTTGTAATCTACAGGAAAATATTCATCATAATCTTGAAGATACATATGCATTGCAAGTCCTATCTGTTTTAAATTATTCATACATACTGCCTGTCTTGCCCTTTCTCGCGCTTTACTTAATGCTGGTAGTAGCATCGCTGC
>JBMFMQ010000170.1:0-1510 GCA_049970595.1 Candidatus Ratteibacteria bacterium
GCAAAGTCCCTCAATCTTGAGGGGAGTTCAAGGTATTTTTATCTGTTCTGGGCAAAAAACGCCAGAAAAAGCACTTGAAATTTTTCAAATTCCAGTGCTTTATATTTGGTTCTGTTAGTATTTATCTGAAGGGTTAATATGTCCAATTTTATCAAGTTTACTGTGTAGGTCCTTTAGCCAAAGAAGATATAACTTTTTGGGCAGTATTTTTAATTTCTGTATATTCACTTTCTTCTGCAATATACTCTATAAGCCCTTTTATATTTTCATCAGGATTTTCCTTTAAATAATCACCAAGTACTTCAACAATATTTTTTCTTATATTTATTTCTTCATTTATATCTCCTTGAGGGAAATTCTCTTTTAATCTGGATATCATTGAATCAATATTTCTGTATTCACCAAGTTTTCCAAGAGCAATATAATAATATATTTTCAATCCAGGAACTCCAAATTCTTTCCATGCTTTTTTAATGATTGGAAGAGATTCTTTATCCCTCATATTTGCAAGAATATTCATAAGTTTTACTGCAAAAATTATCTCATTCTTTTCTTCATCTGTTTGCCTTTGAGAATAAACAAATTCTCTTTGTGGCATAAATCCAGGTCCTTCTGGAGCACCTGGAAAAACTTCGGGCTGATATTGGGAAGGTTGAATAATTATAGCAGAAGTCCCAAGTCCAGTTATATCTATTTTTCTTTCTCTTAAAGCAAGTAATTCCTCATATCTTCTTTTCTTAAGATTTAATTCTTCAAGTTGTTTATTTATTTTTTCAATTTCTTCATTATTTTGTTTTATTTTTTCTTCAATTTTTCTCTTCTCCTCCATTAATTTTTTTACCTCTTTTTCAGATAAAACTTTTCCTCCAGGAACGCCCTGGAATCCTCCAGGACCAATACCAGGTGCCATTTCAGGTCCAAAAAATTCTGTAGGAGTGCCAAGAGCATTATCTATCTGACTTTTCTTGTTATTTAAATCCTGTGTTTCATTATTGAGTGCTATTCTTTTTGCAGTAAGGTCATCTATTTGCTGGTTTATTTTTTCAATATTCCTTTTTCCTTCTTCCCTTTCCTTCTCCTTTAAAGATACCATTTCAGAAATTGTATTTCTTAATTCCTCAACTACTTTTCCTGTTTTCAAATTTCCTATTGTATCAAGGGCAACAATTCTTATTTCAAAAAGTTCTTTTTCATTTTTTATTATATTTAAAAGCATATCAATTACCTCTGGATTATTAACCTTTCCTGCTGCAATTATTAAGTTTCTTTTTATTTCAGGTTCATTTTCTTCTTCTATTATTTTTAATATTTCTCCAATTATCAGATTAATTTCAGAGGAACTATATCCTAAAAGTAATCTTGAAGAAGAAATTCTTTTTTCCAGTGATCCGAATTTAATCCTTTTAATTAAATTTTCAACAGGTACTTTTTTTTCAATTTTTACTTCCTTTTCAATACCCTGTGGTAAAACTCCCTCTGGTCCTATCATCTCTTGTGGTTTTTCTTCTTG
>JBMFMQ010000171.1:0-1509 GCA_049970595.1 Candidatus Ratteibacteria bacterium
AAAAGAATATTTTAAAAATGGAGAGATAGGTCAAATAGGATTTATAAAAGTATTTTCAGACACTCTAAAAATTAATCATCCTATTAAAAATGAGGTATTTACTATCCCATTATCTCAAGCAGACAGAATATATGACTCTGATACAAATACTTGGTTTGCTCCAGAAAAAAAATAAAATATTTTTAAAGTTAAAAGCATATGATTTATAAAGAAAAGATTGAAATTTTACCTAAAATTGAATTTATTGGACCAGATTTTCACTGCTTACATCTCTTAAAAAAGTTGGTTATTCTTACGGAGGACGGACCTCAGAAATGCCCTAAATTTATAGGAGGAGGTAAAAAATGATAAGATTTATTTTGAGAAAAATAATAATTATTTTGATGTTTATTTCTGTTAGAATTTTTACTCAGGATATAGATACAATTATTCAATCTCAAATAAAATATTTTCAGCGAATATATTCTTTACAGATGGAAATAAAAGGATGCACAGTAAATAGTGAAGAAATAGCAAAAATTGCTGGAGGAAAAGATTTTCAAGTAGAAGGGAAATTTTTTCAGAATGGTTCTAAATATAGAGTAGAATTATTAGATAAAAGGATACCCTATATAATAAAAACATACAACGGTGAAAAAACCTAAGTGTTACAGATAACAAAAGGGATAAGAATTCTATTTTTAAAAGATTTTTTGGAAGAAGATATTAATCCTTACTTAGGGATGAATATAATAGTTGAGTGGTACAGATTTGTTTTTGAAAATGGAAATAAAATAAGCATAGAAACATTACAGGCTTATAATATTTGGAAGAATTTCCAAAGGAGTATAAAGAAAATATCTGAAGATAAAATGTTTGGACATAAGGGTGTAGAAATAGAGTTTGAGAAAATAGGTAATAGTGGAAAATTAGAAAATAACAAAGTATTTTTTGCTGAAGATTTGGATTATTTTCCTATTTATTGGGAAGAAACAGATTCTTTAAGTAATAGTTTATGTAAGATGACACTTACAAATTTTAAAAAATATGAAGTAGAAAATGGGAAAATAATTGTTCCTTTAAGGATAGAATGTGTAAGATATAGAAATAAAAGAGTTATTCAAAATGAATGGTGGGAGATAGATGAAAAAAGTTTAAAAATAAACCAACCGATAAAAGACGAGATATTTACTATTCCTATATCCCAAGCAGATAGAATTTACGATGCTCAAACAGATACTTGGTTTAAACTTAATAAATGATGAGAATAAAAATTTATATAATTTGCAGTTTACTTCTTGGAGGGGAAAAATGAAAAAAGAAAGTTTTTTTAGAAGTTTTAATAGCATTTTTTTCTTATGTTTTATTTTAAAAGGAGAGGAAATAAAAGATTTACTTTTTGACAACGTTTATAAATACTTTAATAAATTATTTTCATTTCAAATTTCGGCAGTGGTAGAAATGAATATTTTCCCTACGCCCGGGATTACATTAAACCCTCAAATGTTTCAAGGCAAAATTAAATTAAAA
>JBMFMQ010000172.1:0-1500 GCA_049970595.1 Candidatus Ratteibacteria bacterium
CAAATCCCCATTTTTTCAATCTAATTTTTTTATAACATAAATACCTAATTTTGTCAAGTCCTTTGTCTTTCAATCATTCCCTATTTCCGCAAATCCCCCCTACTTTTTACCTAAAACCACATTTGCGCTTTTTTTAAATAAGTTTTTTCAGTTCCTCTAAAGTTATTCCTGCTTTTTTAAGTATGTTATTTAAAGTCCCTTTCTTAAGTTCTTTATGTAATGGTATAACAACAGAAATATTTTTTTCAAGGTTGTGCATAAAAACATGACTTCCTTTCTGGTGGTCTATAATAAAACCAATCCTTCTTAATGCTTTCACTACTTCTTTTCCAGAAAATGTCCTGCTCAAATAGTCATCTCCACTTCTTTTACTTTAAGATTAGGATTTGTTTTTATCTGATTGAGTTTTTCAAGCCCTTCCAGATATGCCAGTATAGCCTCTTTTGCATTTTCTATTGCTTCTTCTTCTGTATCTCCCTGTGTATAACATCCATCTAAAGCAGGAACTGTAACATTAAACCCGCCTTCTTCAGCTGGCTCTAATACTATAAAAAACTTCATTTTAACTCCTTTTTAAAATTATACCTTTTATTCCTTATTATGTAAATTCCCTCCTCTTAAAACGAGACAACTCACTCCGACTTCTTTTCACCTGAAACCACATTTGCGCTTTTTTTACAAAAGGTTTTTAAATTCTTCAACTGTCAAACCTGCGTCTTTAAGAATGCTCTGAAGAACCTTTGGATGCAAAATCTTTTTTGAATGGTATGGAACTGTAACTCTTTTCCCTTCCTTATTTTTGTATATTTTATGACTTCCACTCTGTCTTGAAAGATAAAAACCAATTTTGGTTAGCACTCTTATAGTTTCTTCAGCAGTAACCCGTGGCAATTTCTCACTCATATATTGATTTCTATTAATGACAAACTTATAGAATCAACCTGTAATATTTCTTCTCCATTTTCAATTCTGTCCTCTATATGAAGTCGTATAGCATCTTTAATATTCTTCATAACTTCTTCGTATGTTTCTCCTTGTGTATAACATCCCTGTAATTCTGGACAAAATGCAAAATAACCATCCTTATCTTTTTCTACCACAATTGAAAATTTATATTTCTTCACTTTACCCCTCCTATACTATTTCAAATATATACTCAAAACCAAACAATGTCAATACAAAACAAACCAATATAAATAGAATTTCATTAAAAATTTTACCAGCCCTCTCCAATTATTTCCCAATTATTTTGGAATTCTCTACATCTATTTATATTTAACCAACAACTTCCATCTCGTTCTATAGTAATATTATTTTTTTTTATGTCCTCCCTTCTCATTATATAAATTTCTGGATTTTCAAAGACATTAACACATACTATCACAAAATCGGCTAAAAGATTAAAATTATTCCCAAATGGTACATCCTTTCTCTCTGTTAAACTTTTGACCTCTATTGTCCGCATCCTAGTCCCATCCTGACTAAAAATAACTATATCAA
>JBMFMQ010000173.1:0-1402 GCA_049970595.1 Candidatus Ratteibacteria bacterium
CCTGTTGCCTCATATAAGAATCTAAATAAAATAATATACGATGCCTCATTTAAAATTCTAAACAAAATTTTTCTCTTTTTCAAATTTCCCTCCTTTTTCTTTTACTCTTTTCATTCTTACCATATCAAATAATTTATCTCCTAATTCAGTCAATTTTCTCTTTATCTCAATTAGATTTAAACTTTTATATATTTTGGTCAATTTTTCTTTAATCTGGTTATCAATTTTTTCACAATCCATAATCCTCTGGTAGGGAGTTTTAGGTTTATCATATATTTTTTTGACTTTACTACCTATTCTTATCTTTTCTATTAACTTCATTTGTGGTTGAAAATAGTTTGTGTAAAGCCGTAAATATTTATATATCTGGGTTGGTGTTTCAACTTCTTGTTTTGTTTCATATCTGAAATAGCCAACTGTTTTTCTTACAACTGACCAATTTTTTTGTTCCACATAACAACTATCATTCTTTTTATATGGTCTTGATTTTGTAAATGTTATTTTTTTCTCTTCACAATATTTTATAAGATGATGATTTATAAATTCACTCCCATTATCTGAATCTATTCCAAGTATAGGGAAAGGAAATTGTTTAATTATTTTATTTAATCCTTCAAACACTTTTATTTGGGATTTATTCTCAACACATATTGTTTCTGTCCAACCAGTTAATACATCCACTGCATCAAGTGTTTGGGCAAATATTCCCCTTTCTATACCTCCACTGTGATCTACTAAATCTATTTCTATAAACCCGGGCATTTTTTCGTTCCAATCTGCAAATGTTTTTATAGGTATCTGATTTTTTACCAACCTTCCTGGTTTTGTCTTACTTTTTCTTTTTAACTCTAATTTCCTTTTATAATCCCTTAATTTCCTGTCTATTGTCGCTGCAGATATCTTTTTTAATTTCTCTTTAACTTCCTCTTCTATTTTTATCCCATTTTTCTCTAAAACATTTATCACTTCTCCTATGAAACCAGATAACCTTTTCCCACAGGGATATTCTAACAATGCCCATATCTTCTTTAGCCAATCTATAACCTTATTATCATAAATAACAGGCCTTTTTCTCCTAGTTAATTTTATATCTTCTCCCACAAATACAATCCTTTTGCCATTCTTGTAAAACACTATCTTTTTCCCTATCCTATTTAATAACCAGATTGCATAACTTCTGTTATATCCTGTAATTTTGGTAAATTCATCTAGGATTTTACTTTTTTCCTTTTTTCTTTCTTTTCTGTATCTTAATGCTATTGTCTTACTTATCGATTTCCTAGTTTTCATATCTAACTCCTTTTTCATTTTCTCACCTCCTTTTTTATTTTTTTATTTTCAAGAAGGTGAGAAAAAATTTCAATTAGATTTTTATGTGAGGCAACGATACAATTTCATTTAG
>JBMFMQ010000174.1:0-1392 GCA_049970595.1 Candidatus Ratteibacteria bacterium
ATTAAATCCCTTTTTGATAATCTACTTTCTTTTCTTCCAACAATCTCATCATATGTCTTATTTGGAGAGCAGTAAAATCCTGAATTCTGACCAATTGTAAATATTAACCAGCCACATTTTATTTCAGAACAAAATATAGAAAGACATGTCAGATGGATAGAAAAAGCAGTAAAGCATAATGTTGAATGGTGTCTTTTCCCTGAAATGAGTATCACTGGTTTTTGCTTTGATAGAATTTTTTTCCAAGCAAGCGAACCATTCAACGGTCTTTCAACACAAAAAATGATAGAAGTTGCAAAATCATTTAATATCACAATCGGATTTGGCATCGCGGAAAAAGATCACTCAGACCTCATCAGAAACACTTATGTTTTTGTTTCGCCTGAAGGGCTCTTGGGAAGGTATAGAAAAACCCATATCCCGCCACTTGAGTACACCATTGAAACATCAGGTGATGAATCTACAGTGATTAAAACCAGAAAGGCAAGGGTCGGCGTAAATATCTGCTTTAACAACTGGTTCTGCGAGTCAGCAAGATTATCATATCTTAATGGTGCGGAAATTATCATTGCACCGTTTTACATGTGCTGGGGAATCGATATTAAAACAGACCTTCAAAAATCTTATTATGCCTGGAGAGAACTTGCAATGATCAATTTCAGAGCTGTTGCGTGGCAAAATGGCGTATATCATATTACCATTAACTCCTGTGGAGGAGTAAGCGAAAAAGGAGTTGAATACTATGGGCCACCACTGGTCATCATAATCAATCCATTTGGTGAAATTGAAGCAGAAACACCTGCAGGACAGACAAACGAACAGATGGTCATTCACACTCTTAGGGCAGAAACTCTTATTAAAAGAAAAAGTGACCCCTTATTCCATCCCAGATATAGAAGACCTGCAATTTATAAGAAAATAGCAGAATAAAATTGATGTCCAGGAAAAATCATTCTAAAAAAGATCTGATTTCAATATTTCGTTGTATGGAATAATTCTCTGGACAATTCTTTTTGTTTTATTGATTTCTGCCTTCTTCCAATTACTATCATTGAATGCCTGTTTATACCATCCTTTATATTTTATATCTGTAACTAAAAAAGAAGCATCAGAAATAATTTTTGTTTTATTTTTTGAAGTCGTGGTCAACTCAATTTCTAACATTAATGTTTGTGGGAGAATATCTTTTTTCAACAATTGGATTGCCAGTATATTTTCACCTTTTTTAACATACGAAGTAATATCATATCTGCACATAATATTCCATTCAAGATTTTTGTGTGGAATTTTTTTTCCATTTAAGTAGATATTATGATTTCCGTATGAAACAATCATAAGTTCTGCCAGAATAATATCTTCACCAAGATTAAAAGTTTTTCTGAAAAAAACCTC
>JBMFMQ010000175.1:0-1376 GCA_049970595.1 Candidatus Ratteibacteria bacterium
ATTTTCTCTTCTTTCATCACATAAAGCAGTTATTTCTATTTCTTTACAACCATTTTCAAAAAGTATTTTAACTCCATCAATATGAGATTTACTTATCCCACCACATCCAATTATTCCAATTCTAACTTTTTCCATTTTCTTTTCCTCCTTTCTTATAAATCTTGTATGTTTTTCTTGCTAGTTCAGAAATTTTTGTTTTACTATAACCTGATATTCCTGTTTCAACTTTATTATTTAATAGTTCAATCCATTTAGAAGGCAAATTTTCCATTCCAAGCATTACACCAAGAATTGAACCAACGGTCGCTCCATTATAATCAGTGTCAAATCCAGCACTTACTGCTTTACATATTGAATTCCCAAAATCTTTCTCTCCCCATAAAAGAGCAGTTATTACTATCTGGGCATTGCTTATTGTATGACACCAGTGATGTGGATTTTTTTCATCCCATTTTTTATGAATAAAATTAACAATATCTTCAAAGAAAAATCCTTTTTCTTTATAATCCAATATTTCTTTTATGCTTTCTGCTAATCTTGATTTTTGAGGAATGTAATTTAACGCATATTTCACAATTTTTTCTGGTTCTTTTTCATAAAAAGCAATTGATATAATTGCACTTATAAAAATTGCTCCATAGACACCATTTTTTATATGTGTTACAGAAGCATCTTTATAAGCCAATTCAACCCCTCTTTCTGGTTTCCCAGGTGTTATATATCCATAAAAATCAGTTCTTATCTGCGCTCCTATCCATTCCCTATAAGGATTCCTATAGTAACCAGAATTTTCAGGAGAAATAAGATTTACCAAATTTTTATATGTAATTCTTTCAGCAGTACAAGTTCTTAAAACAGGAAGTTTTTGTAAAAAGTTAATAGCAAAATCAAATTTTGAAAAATTAAAACCGTATTTTTCTAACAAAGTTAAGGCAAGAACAGTATAATTTATATCATCATCCTCAACCATATTTTTTATATTATTAATAAACGGAGCATTCTTGTTTATACCGTAACTTTCAAGTATTTTTTCTGAAAAATCGTTTCTCATATAAAATTTTAGAGGAAACTGTCCTGTGTCTTTTAAAAAACTTTCAATTTTCCCCTTACTCCATCCTTCAACAGGTTTCCCAAGCAAACATCCGGCACATCTTCCATACCATCCTCCATAAATTTTATCTTTTATTTTCCCTTCAGAAAGCTTTTTATCAATTTCAAAAAAATCATTACCCCATTCTCTATTTATATCTTCAAAATTGAGTGGTTCATAATATTTATAATCTTTTTTATGAGGTAACTTCTGACATTTATCAAGTAAAAAAAATATTTTTTCTTGGAATTGAATTACTTTTTTATTTTTTAAAAAAAATTTCAGT
>JBMFMQ010000176.1:0-1326 GCA_049970595.1 Candidatus Ratteibacteria bacterium
AAGATTATGCTATAATAAAAAGAAAAAATAAACCTTTTAATTCAGAGGAACTTTTGGAAAAAGTTGAAAAACTTTTGAATATAAGAATAAGTAAATGGGTTGATTGGCCTGAAAGGAGAAATAAATGAATTTTCATGAGCCAATTTTGCAAGAAATTGAAATTTTAAAGAAGAAAATTTTTGGAATGGCAGATGATTTTAGGTTTGAAATATTTAAAAATATTTTATTAAATCATGGGAAATTGTTAAGCCAACTTTTTTAATGCTTTCAGCAAATGCAGTTTCAGAAAAAGAAATAGATATAGAAAAACTGACAGACCTTTCTTTGGGTGTTGAATTAATCCATTGTGCAAGTTTAATTCACGATGATGTAATTGATGAGAGTTTAGAAAGAAGGGGAAGTCCTTCTTTAAATTTAATCTTCGGGAATAAAACCTCTGTTATCGCAGGAGATATTTTATTTATCAAGGCAATTAAAATTTTAAACAAATTTCCAGAAAGGATATTCAATTTAATTATTTCAACTATTGAAAATATGTGCACAGGTGTGATAGAAGAAATTAATGGATTTAATGATTATATTCATATTATTGGTAAGAAAACTGCCTCATTTTTTTCTGCCTGCTGTGAGTGTGGAGCAATTATTGGAGGTGGAAGTGAGCAAGAGATTAAAAACCTTTCAGAATATGGTTATTTATTTGGTATCCTTTATCAGATTAATGATGACCTGTTAGATAAAGAAAAACTTGATATTTCTTTCAAATTTATAGAAAAAATCGGGATTGAGGCAAAAGACAAATTAAACATTCTTAAAAATAGTTTATATAAAGATGCACTTTTAAAAATTATTGATTTTTTTGTTAATGAAAATGGTAAAATTATTGCTTGTTGTGGGTAAAAAAAATTCTGGTAAAACAACATTTATGGAAAGAATTATACCTGAAATGAGAAAAAAGGGATATAAAGTTTTTGGTATCAAACATGCTCATCATGATTTTGAAATTGATTACCCTGGAAAGGACTCTTATAGAATTTTTCATTCAAATGCAAATGGTGTTGCAATTTTTAATTCTTCAAAAATTGCTTTAATAAGATATTTTGATAAAGAAATAGACCCTTTAAAAATCATTTTAAATTTCTTTAAAGATGCTGATATTATTTTTTATGAAGGTGGTAAAAACCTTAAATATCCTAAGATTGAGATTACAAATGACGGGACTATTTTTACAAAAAATCCATTTGTTGTTATTCTGAATGGTAAAATGATTAAGAAAATTGGATTTAACTTTTTTTATATTGATGAAATAAAAGAAATAGCAAACTATAT
>JBMFMQ010000177.1:0-1301 GCA_049970595.1 Candidatus Ratteibacteria bacterium
TGCAAAAAGATATTTAAAAGATGGTAAGGTATTGGATTTAATTTAAAGATTTTATAAATTAAGGAATAAAAGATTGTCTGTAATGGTCTATAAAATAAAGTTTTTTCACCAACTGCCTCATAAAGATTTTTAGTAAAATATAATTTTAAAAATTTAAAACTTTTAACAAATGAATTTTCAACAATAAGTCCATAATCATCTAAAATAAAAGGGTTGAAAATTGAATTAAGATAAACGAGAAAAGTTGTCAGAAAAAATAAAAATATTTTTCTATTCTTCATAAATTACTCTTTCTTTTTTAAGATTTTTAAGTTTTCTTTTGCAGGATAATATTCCGGATTTCTTTTTAATATCTCTTCCCATATTTTTCTTGCTTTCTCTTTTTCTCCTTTTAAAGCATAACATAAGGCAATATCATTGAGTGAATCAAAATCATCTGGTTTTATTTTTATTACTTTTTCATAAAATTCTATACTTTTATCAAATTGACCAGTCAATTTATAAAAAATAGCAAGATTTATTATATTTTCAAGTTTTTGAGGATTCAATTTATATGCATAATTTAAATGTTTTTCTGACATTTCTTTATTCCCTGTAAAAAAATAACTCAATCCAAGCAATAATTGAGAAATATCATCTTCTGGTTTAATTGAAACTGCTATTTTTAGATATTTTAAACTTTCTTTATAATTCCCATTCTCATAAAAAATTCTTCCAAGTAAAACATAGGCATTTCTATAAGCAGGATTTTTATCTATACATCTTTTTAAAATTTCTATTATTTCAGAAACCGGTTTTGTTTTGTTATTATAATATATTGTGGCAAGAGAAACAAGAGCAAAAGGGTCAGAAGGGTCTATCTGAAGAATTTTTTTGTAATAATCTTCTGCTTCTTTATATTTCTCCATTGAATAATAGCAAACAGCGATACCCTGATATACAATTTTTTTATTTTTATATAAATTTTCTGCAATTTTAAATGTTTCAAGTGCTTTCTGATAATCCCCTTTCCAAAAATATGAGGAAGCAAGATTGTAATATATTTTTTTATTTTTAAAGCCATGATTAATTGATTTTTCATAAAATCTTATTGGGTCTTTCCAGTCATAATTCCTTAAAATTGTCCTTACTCCATATAATGAAAAAACAAAAATAATCAAAATAATTTTCAATTTTTCTCTTTTTATTCTATCAAGAAGAAAAATAAAGTAAATAAAAATTCCAATACAACCCATATAAATAAAATGTTCTGAAATCGTTGCATTTATATATGTTAATATTCCTGAAACTGAAAAAAAGTT
>JBMFMQ010000178.1:0-1187 GCA_049970595.1 Candidatus Ratteibacteria bacterium
GTTTAAACTTCAAAACCAAGTTTATTTTTTATTTTACTTATATCTGCATAACAGTGTCTTACATCTCCTTTTCTGAATTTATAAGTAATTTCTGGTTTTATTTCCTTTCCAAGTAATTTTATAAGTAAATTCGCTATATCAACTATTCTTACTGGTTTACCTGTTCCAACATTAAAAATTTCATAATTTGCTTCGTCTTTTTCCATTGCAAGGATACAGGCATTTACAACATCTTTTATCCATATAAAATCCCTTGTCTGAAAACCATCTTCATAAATAACAGGTGGATTATTATTTTTTATTCTGCTTAAAAAAATTGCGCAAACACCTGTATAAGGATTTGAAAGTGTCTGTCTTGGACCATAAACATTAAAAAATCTTAAAGAAACAACTGGTATATTATATGTTCTTCCAATTAAAATAGATATTTCTTCCTGTTGTCTTTTTGTTATTGCATATATTGAATTACATCCAAGAGCCAAAGTTTCAGGTGTAGGTAATGGTGTTATTTCTCCTTTACAAAAAGGACATTTTGGTTCCCAATCATCTATTTTCCCATTTTTAAAATCCCTCAAGTTTGGTTTTACATTTCCACATTTTTCACATTTATAAAGTCCTTCTCCATATATACTCATTGAAGAAGCAACAATCAATTTTTTAACATTATTTTTTTTATTTACAAGAATATCAAGTAAATTTGCAGTTCCCCTTATATTAACATCAATATATTTTTCTATTTCATACTGGGACTGTCCAACTCCAACCCTTGCAGCAAAATGAAAAATATAATCAACCTCTTTAATTATCTCTTTTAATTCCTTTTTTTTTCTTATATCTTGGAAAATATATCTTGCATTTAAATTTATATAATCAGGTATTCCATAAGGATGAACCTGCCCGTCTAAATTATCATAAACAATAACTTCATAATTTTTTTTAATAAGTTCATCAACAAGATGACTCCCTATAAAACCCAATCCTCCTGTCACAAGAACCTTTTCCATAAAATATCCAGTTTTAATGAGGTAATTTCTCTTTTCTATATTATAACACATCCTTTTGGTTCTTATATAAAGAGATTTAATATAATGAATTGGTAAGTACTAACTTAACCAAATATAAAGCACTGGGGTTTAAAACAATCCCACCTTCTTGGTATAGCAATCTTCTCTGTAGGTGGGATGGTT
>JBMFMQ010000179.1:0-1159 GCA_049970595.1 Candidatus Ratteibacteria bacterium
TCTCTTTATCCCAGTATGTCTTTACAACTACCCACCAACTATATATCTTCCCACTCTTTCTTTTCACTCTTATCTCTCTTAAAAACATATCCACCTCCTTTTAGTTTCACTATAAAAATCATTTCACTATAAAAGAAAATAAAAAATAAAGCAAAGCCAATTGTAATGAGGGATTAGAGAAAATTAGATTAAGTTAAGTGGCGAAGTTGACATGACAACAAGATTTTGCACAAAAGCAGATTATACAGTGAAATAAAAAACAAAAAACTTGACCATCACCTTCCTAAGTAAAAGTTGTGAAAGCATGTTGGCAAAAAAGGAAAATTTTTACTAAAAAATATGGTTTAAGGGAGAGATATTTATGTAGTAGTTGGTTTTGAATATAAAGAAGAGGGTGTTTGTAATTTATGCCAAGGGAAAAACGATGTATCTCTTGCAACAAGAGATATAAATCATAAACTTAAAGTTTATGCTGAAGTAGGTAAACTTTTAGGAATGGAAAGTATTCCTGGTCATAGATAATATAGTGGAATTGGAAATAATATTTGATGAACTTTCAAAAAAATTACAGCAGAAAAATACCCAAAAATAACTTCCCTTTTTCTTGACTCAAAAACAGCTTTTCATCTTATATACTTCAATTCCCAAAAAGCAAGCAGATTGCGTAGAACTTTTTTCCTGTATAATCAAAGATAACTAGTTGAAAGTGAAATAAAAGGAAACAAAAATGGGTTGTCTATAACAAGTTTAAGAACAGGTAATTTCTGTGGTATCTATGGATTTTTGTATTGTGCCTTTTCTGCTTTTAATCTTTTCTCTCTTTTTAAAGAAAAAGTATTGGCTGGAACTGGACTTGAAAATTTAGGACTGACAGAAATAACTGATAAACTTATGGATATTCCAGGAAAAATAGAACAACAAAACCAAATAACAAAAATATTCCTCCTTTATACCATAACTACAGCAAAACCTTTGTGGAAAGCGGTTCTTCCTATCTCTTGGATACTTCTTAAAAACTCATTGAATTCATTTCCTGAAAAAAAACTTGACAAAATTAATAAATATTAGTAAAATAAATTATAATGAAAGTGACGCAGAAAGATATTTCAAAAAGAACTGGTTTATCGCAGACAACAGTGAGTTTTGTTTTGAACAACAG
>JBMFMQ010000180.1:0-1065 GCA_049970595.1 Candidatus Ratteibacteria bacterium
GAACTAACAGGGTTTAGTATATATTTATAATTTTTATATATGGGTAAAAAATATTTTATTAAGACATATGGTTGTCAAATGAATTTTTATGATTCTGATAAATTGAAAAAAATTTTAAATGAGAGTGGTTTTCTTGAAGTTTTAAATTTGGACCAAGCAGATATAATAATTGTAAATACTTGTTCTGTAAGAAAACATGCTGAAGAAAGGGCTTTTTCATTCTTAAATTCATTAAAAAATATAAAGGATAACAAAATTTTATGTTTAGTTGGCTGCACTCCATCAGTTTATAAAGAGGAAATTTTCAAAAAATTGAATTTTGTTGATATTATCTGTGGACCTAATTCTTATAAAAAATTTGTATCAGAACTTTTAAACTACAAAGATGGAAAGATTGCTATCTTTGATGAAGACCAAGATTTACTTAAAGAACCAATTGCACCTTTAATTTCAGAAAAAATAACTTCATTTGTAACAATAACAAAAGGATGTGAAAATTTCTGTTCCTATTGTGTTGTTCCTTATGCAAGAGGAAAACTTGTAAGTAAACCAGAAGATGTAATTATTGAAGAGATAAAAATTCTTGTTGAAAAAGGAGTTAAAGAAATATTTTTAATAGGTCAGAATGTAAATGAATATGGGAAAGATATAGGGAAAAATTTTGTTGAACTTTTATATAAGGTCTGTGAAATTAATGGAATTTTAAGAATTGGATTTTTGACTTCTCATCCAAAAGATATACCTCTTGAATTGATTGATTGTTTTTCTGAATTACCAAAATTATATAAACATCTTCATTTACCTTTACAATCAGGTTCAAATAAGATATTAAAACTTATGAACAGGAAATATAATGTTGAAAGGTTCGTTGAAATTGTAAATAAGGCAAGGCAAAAATGTCCTTATATATCAATAACTTCAGATATAATTGTTGGATTTCCTTATGAAGATGAAAAGGATTTTGAAGATACATATAAGATTGTTGAAGAAACAAAATTTGACGACTTATATGTTTTTAAATATTCTGTGCGACCATTAACAGAAGCAAGTAAATTCCCTGATAAT
>JBMFMQ010000181.1:0-1046 GCA_049970595.1 Candidatus Ratteibacteria bacterium
TTGCGGAGTTGATACCTTTTGGGGATTTTAAAGGGGTTTAAACCCCTTTAAGAAAAAAACTTAAAAATGTGGTATAATATAAAAAAGGTGAAATAACTAATGGGTTTCAGTAAATACTTAACCCTTCAGAATGTCGGTATTAAAATATTAAAAAAAAACAAAATTGAAAATCCAGAAATAGAAACTGAAATATTACTTTCAGAGATTTTAGGGATTGAAAGATACCAAATATACACTGAAAAAATTGAACTTTCTAAAAAGATAGAGAAAAAATTTTTAAAATTTATAAAACAAAGAGTCAGAAGAATACCTTTGCAGTACATAATAAAAAAAACCTATTTTTTTGACACACAACTTAAAATAGAAAAAGGAGTTTTTATTCCAAGACCTGAAACTGAATTACTGGTTGAAAAAATAATAAAAATTTATAAAGAGAATTTTCTTCCAGAGAGTGTCAAAATTCTTGATATAGGGACTGGTTGTGGTAATATTGCTATATGTCTTGCTAAAAATATTGAAAATTCTTATGTTATAGGTATTGATATATCAAAAAAATCTTTAAAAATTGCGAAAGAAAATGCAAGATTGAATAATGTGGAAAACAAAATAAATTTTAAATATTCAAATTTATTTTCAAATATAAATGATAATTTTGACATAATTGTAAGTAATCCGCCTTATATAAGCGAAAATGAATATCCCAGTTTAAGTAAAGAAATAAAATATGAACCAAAAAGAGCCATAATAGGTGGAAAAGATGGGCTAAAAATTATAAAAAAAATTCTTAAAGAATGCCCAAAATTTCTAAAAAATAATGGATATTTGATATTAGAAGTGGGATATAAACAATCTGATAAAATAAAAGAAATAAAATCTAATAAATTGACATTAATTTCCATAGAAAAAGATTTACAAGGTTATGAAAGAGTGATGGTATTTAAAAAAAATTAAGTAAATACTTACTGAACAACATATAAAGCACTGGGGTTTGAAACAATCCCACCTTCTTGGTATAGCAATCTTCTCTGTAGGTGGGATGGTTTCGG
>JBMFMQ010000182.1:0-981 GCA_049970595.1 Candidatus Ratteibacteria bacterium
CCCCAAACCAATATCTCTCACTTACTTTTATAAATTTAACCATTTCTTCAATATTTTCAAATTTTTTCCATTTAAGTGGTTTTTTCGGTTTTCCTTCTTTATATGTCTCACCAAGAACTTTTTTATCATCCATTTTTCTCCTCCATCTTTTCAACAATATCATTAATATAATTTAAAATTTCAGGGATACTTTCCCATGGTGTTTTACCATCAATTTCTCCCTTTTTCATTTCCTGAAAATATGGAATAAAACCAAGTATTTCAGAATTTTTAAGTTTCTCAATAATAAATTTTCTCTCAATTTCTGTTTCAATTTTATTTCCAATTATTCCTGTTCTTTTTATCTTTATTTCATTTGCAAGTTTTTCAATCCTCTTTGTTGTTTCTATACTTTTTTCAGTTGGTTCAGTTATAATTAATAACCAGTCAATTCCTTCTGTTGTTCCTCTTCCAAGATGTTCAATTCCTGCTTCCATATCAAGTATAACAATATCATCTCTTTTTAAAATTATATTCCTTAAAACTGCCTTCAAAAAAGCATTTTCAGGACACATACATCCAAGACCTCCTCCTCTAACAGTTCCCATAATTCCAAAAAGTAAATTCCCATTTCTGTAAAAAAATCTTTCAGGAATATCATCAACTTCAGGATTCATCTTAAAAAAAATTGCTCTTTCTCCTGGAGTTGTCTCTGTTCTTTCAGCAATAATTTCTTTAAGTTCTATTAGAGGAGTTATTTCTTCCTTTATATTTAATGTTGTTTTTAAATTACCATCAGGGTCAGCATCTATTAATATTACCCTTTTCCCCTTTTGTAAATAAATTTTTGAAAAACATGCTGCTATTGTTGTTTTACCTGTTCCGCCTTTTCCTGAAATTGCTATTTTCATAACAGAATATTATAAAAATAAAATAAAAAATGTTATTTTTTGTTATGAAATTTCTGATAAAAATGATTTAAAATATTTTGAATTAAAAAAT
>JBMFMQ010000183.1:0-976 GCA_049970595.1 Candidatus Ratteibacteria bacterium
ATATCCATAGGCCACTACCTGGGCGAAGCCGTGAGGCTTGTAAGAGAGCTCGGCTACACTCCCAACCAAGCGGGGCCCAGCCTTATTTTACACATTACGACTAGCTGGAAGGAGGGCAACGAGACATACGTCGGCACTCAGATAATTACCGTGCCGGTAATCCCCGGGAAAGTGTCCGGCCGCGATATTGTCGTAGATGTGAACTTCAAGCCCCACAGAAGACACAAGATAAATGGATCTGCTGTGCCCATCAGCCAAGCCGCCGTTTCTCACAATCTGGCAACCGCTACAGCCTCTTCCTCCTTACCAGACCCGGTCACCGACTATTGTGTGTGGATTGATCCGGGGCTCCCTAGCTGGAAGTTGGTTTGCTACATCTGGAGATATAGCTACACACAATACGACGGGTGGGACGGTATAATGTTCGCCACTACTCACCTTGACAGTATTGACGGCGAGGTGATTAAACAAGTAACTCACGACGTAGATATAGCGATATATGCTAATAAAGCCATTGGATTTGAGCTAGGAGTAGAGACTCAGCTTGGTTACCTCAACCTCCCCGGACCTGGCTTCACCATTGCAGCTGGCAACTCTAACTGGAACATATTCAAGATGAACTGTGTATACACAAACTCATTTTTCACAAGCTCCCCCGGTACATGTTCTATCTATATTGCCAAGGACGGCACCACGCGCTCCTGGGACTTACCGACATTTTATAAAGACGTTATTTTAGCCACTGGTACATACGGCATGTACAAAATAGGCGTATATGACTACCTCGAATGTTCATGCCCCACCAGCGATGGCTTTAGTTGTACAACCGTGGCGTTTTACTGCACAAAGAAGTCAACAGATAGGTTGCACTGGGTGGCGCCGCAATTAAATCCTGATACCCAGACGTGGTATCCCTATACAATTATAGACGATGGCTTGACGCAATACTGGAATAGGTGGTTGCTAATTTCAGGAC
>JBMFMQ010000184.1:0-963 GCA_049970595.1 Candidatus Ratteibacteria bacterium
GTTTAAACCCCTTTAAAATCCCCAAAAGGTATCAACTCCCCCAAACCCCCTCAATTTTGAGGGGAGTTCAAGGTATTTTTATCTGTTCTGGGCAAAAAGCGGCCAGAAAAAGCACTTGGGGTTGTTTCAAAACCCAGTGCTTTATATATGGTTAAATTAGATTTACTTCAATATGATAAATCTTGATTTTAAAAAAGTCAAAAAGATAATTCTTTACTTCTTTTTTCTGCTGCTTGGATAACTTCTCTTAAAATTTCTCTGAATTTCATTTTCTCAAATACATTTAAACCAGCAATAGTTGTTCCACCAGGAGAACAGACCATTTGTTTTAATTTTTCTGGCTCTATCTTTGTTTCTTTAAGCATTTTTCCAGTTCCATAAAAAAGATAAGAAATTAAATCTTTTGAAATCTTTTGAGATATCCCTTTTTCAATACAAATTTTTTTAAACTCTTCTGCTATATAAAATAAAAATCCAGGACCACTTCCACTTATTGCTGTTATTGTATCAAACTTATTTTCAGGCAATTTAAAAACAATTCCAATAGGTGAAAAAATCTTTTTAACTATATTTTCATATTTTTTTGCATATTTATTTAAGCAATAAACAATTATTCCTGCCTTCACCTTTACATTTAAATTCGGCATTATCCTAATTATTGGAATTTTATCTCCAAGAATTTCTTCAATTTTTTTTATCCTTATTCCTGCCATAACAGAAATAATAATTTTTTTATCATTCAAAAAATCTTTAATATCTTGGAAAACAGAATTTGAATCCTTCGGTTTTACAGCAATTATTATAACATCTGAATTTTCTACAACTTTTCTACAATTTTCAACAACATTAACTTGAAGATTTTTTGTCTTATTTTTATCTATATCAAAAACAAAAATTTTATCTTTATTTAAAATTTTCTTTTCAAGAACTCCACTTAAAATAACAGAACCCATATTCCCATAG
>JBMFMQ010000185.1:0-896 GCA_049970595.1 Candidatus Ratteibacteria bacterium
AAGTCCGCTGCCTTACCATTAGGCTAACCCTCCATTTTATATATTATACATTTGATTAAAGTTCCTGTAAATTTTTTACTCTTTTGGGTTAGGACATAGTATCCAGGTAAAGGTTTGTGGAAAGAAGAAATTGTTGAGAGACAACGGACTTGACAAAATGGGGTATTTATGTTATAAAAAATTGAGTTGAAAAAAGGGGATTTTGCGGAAAAGGGATATAACACTCTTGATACACTTGCTCTTTGAGAACCCGCAGTCAGAATACTTTGATCCGTTTTAAGAGGATTGCTACAAGGGGCACAGGAGGACGAGAGAGAGACATTCCCACCTTCCCATTCACTTTCCGTTTTTTTCTCCTGTGTCCCAATATTCAGAAAAAGGGTCAGAATACCTTCTTCTGTTTTAAGGGGATTTTTCTCCTGATTCTTATTTTTTCAAACTTGGTTTTGCAATATAAAAGACGATTTAGTTATCCTCTTGCCAAAATTATTTATTGAGTTAAAATTAAAAAAATGAGCAATTTTAGAGAAAAATTTTATAGGTTAATAGGGAATATGTTTATTGGGGCTGAAATTGAGGGCACCGGTGGTTTTGTTAATTTAATGAAAATTAAAAAGAACTATTATGATAAAGTTTTCAAGCCAAAACTTGAAGAAAAAATTAATGAAGTTTTAAGCAAATATCCAAATTTTGAAAATGAACTTTTTGAAAAACTTTACACATTCTTTTCAAGATACTTTTCAGAAAGTGGCTCAATTTATTTTGTAAATACTCCTTCTTATCATCAAATTTATGAAAGAATTTATTCAGATAAAGAAGATGTTGTTTTATTTTACAAAACAAAAGACCTTTATTACATTAAAACTGATAGAATTTACAACAGCTTAGAAATTGAA
>JBMFMQ010000186.1:0-787 GCA_049970595.1 Candidatus Ratteibacteria bacterium
CCTTAAAACGGGACAGTATATAAACACTTGGGAGAAAAAACTAGCGCTGGAGATATTAAGTCGCAATCCCCTTAAAACGGGTCAAGGCATTCTGACTGGTGGAAAATAGAGGATAAAGAGGAACGATTGAAGAGATTGTCGCAATCCCCTTGAAACGGGTCAAGGCATTCTGACAAAAAGTTGCAGATATTGTTGAGAATAGAAAACTCTTTGATGAGTCGCAATCCCCTTAAAACGGGTCAAGGCATTCTGACGTTTATTGCCAAGATTTTGTTTTGTAGTTGCTTTAAAAAAGGGTCGCAATCCCCTTAAAACGGGTCAACGCATTCTGACCAATCTGTGTTGGACACCATTTCAAATTAAAAGGAAAAAAATTTTGTCGCAATCCCCTTAAAACGGGTCAACGCATTCTGACTTTTCCAGCAATTACTATTTTCAAGATATCTGCATTTCATGTCGCAATCCCCTTAAAACGGGTCAAGGCATTCTGACGGCTTTACTTTCTGCAAAAGTAAAGAAAAATGGAAATAAAGCGTCGCAATCCCCTTAAAACGGGTCAAGGCATTCTGACGATATAGGATGCAGTTAAGTCTGTATCGGTGGTTAGGTCGCAATCCCCTTAAAACGGGTCAAGGCATTCTGACGAGGGAGGAGAGATTCGAAAGGGGATGGAAGGGGATCCAGGGTCGCAATCCCCTTAAAACGGGTCAAGGCATTCTGACTTGATACTGAAACTGATAGTGAGGAAGTTATACGTCATGTAGGGTCGCAATCCCCTTAAAACGGG
>JBMFMQ010000187.1:0-750 GCA_049970595.1 Candidatus Ratteibacteria bacterium
ATCCTTTATAATTAATTCTATATTATTTATTTGGACATCAAAATCTAGATTTATAATAATTTCACCAGATGCATTCTCCAAAGCTATTTCTCTTCCTGTGCCAATATTACATTTTTTTTCTATTAATTTAATTCTATTTTTATATTTTTCTAATTTTTCAAATGTGTTATCAGTGGATCCACCATCTACAACCACAATTTCATATTCATTACCTAGTTTTAATAATGGTTCTAAAAACTCATCTACAATTTCTTCTGAATTATAACAGATTGTGCAAATCGAATATTTGCCATCTTTATAGATATTAAATTTAGATTTAAAAAGTTTTTAATTTCATTTTAATTTTTATTCAATATGTTTAAGATAAAAATGTGATTTGCAACTTAAATTAAAATGATAGCTATGTTTTTATTAAATTATAATAATTTTTTTTTAAGAATTATAAAATTTGAAAAGCCTATTGACATAATATTTATTAATTTTCTTGTAAAATAATTTAGATAATAATAAAAGTGAAATATAATAAAAATTATTTTTAATATAGTTTTTATTAGCACTTTTTAATGAGAAATTGAAATAAAAAATTATATCATTACAATCTAAATCTGTTTTTTTAATAAAATACAATTGTAATTTTTTATCAATAATTAAAAAATACAAAAAGGACGAAAGTAATTTATCATCTTTTATTAAATTCATTATTAAATTTCTGTTATTTATGTAATTTTCTAAGTATTTTATCTGCTTATT
>JBMFMQ010000188.1:0-735 GCA_049970595.1 Candidatus Ratteibacteria bacterium
TCAAGTTTTTATTCTTCTAACTTTGTTTGATGAAAAAACTTGTCAGAATGCCTTGACCCGTTTTAAGGGGATTGCGACTCTTCCACCACATCATTGTGAGTTACCCACACGATGATGAGTTTGTCAGAATGCCTTGACCCGTTTTAAGGGGATTGCGACTTTTATAATATCCTACTTCCAGATGTTTTAAATAAACCGTCAGAATGCCTTGACCCGTTTTAAGGGGATTGCGACATTGCTTTTGTTGGATGGAGTAGATGGGTGATGAAGGAATGTCAGAATGCCTTGACCCGTTTTAAGGGGATTGCGACTGGGAATAAAAGTCCCAAAGTATATTTAGAATTTTTGATTTGTCAGAATGCCTTGACCCGTTTTAAGGGGATTGCGACTTTAGTCTTTTTTCAAATTGCTTTTGCTTTTGAATTTCAATCGTCAGAATGCCTTGACCCGTTTTAAGGGGATTGCGACTATCTTTCTAAAACAAACTTGATGATTTCTTCTATAACTTTTTCGTCAGAATGCCTTGACCCGTTTTAAGGGGATTGCGACTCACATCTAATAAATTTCCTTCCTTGAATTTCATCGTATAAGTCAGAATGCCTTGACCCGTTTTAAGGGGATTGCGACTTGATAATAAGTTTCCATTTTATCCCTCCTTTTTTCCCCTTTTGTCAGAATGCCTTGACCCGTTTTAAGGGGATTGCGACTCTGATAATTGGGACTTCTTTTCCACGT
>JBMFMQ010000189.1:0-711 GCA_049970595.1 Candidatus Ratteibacteria bacterium
ACAAAAACAGCGTTTCAATCCCTCATAGGTAGGCTGAAAACACTTTAATATTTTTTCGGCTTTTTTGAAACATTGACAACAGTTTCAATCCCTCATAGGTAGGCTGAAAACTGGTAAAAGTTTTCTACCTAACGATAGAATGTCAAAGGGTTTCAATCCCTCATAGGTAGGCTGAAAACTCTTACCTGGAACAATATATTCACGGTTGCCTCCCTGTTTCAATCCCTCATAGGTAGGCTGAAAACGAGAGGGTTTTCAAATGGGAGTGAAATTTAAAAATTTTAGTTTCAATCCCTCATAGGTAGGCTGAAAACAATCCTTTGTCATTTTTACCATTTTTATTCCTTCAAGTTTCAATCCCTCATAGGTAGGCTGAAAACTATATGATAGGGGTTTAGAGTTTTCAAAGACAGAGATTAGTTTCAATCCCTCATAGGTAGGCTGAAAACTTTTGGTGGGTAAATATCTTCTTCTATACATAAAACAGTTTCAATCCCTCATAGGTAGGCTGAAAACGACCAAGTCCTCTGCCTCTTTAACATCCTTATTTAAGTTTCAATCCCTCATAGGTAGGCTGAAAACTGAAATGACCTCATCTATTACAGAAGGTACATCAAAGTTTCAATCCCTCATAGGTAGGCTGAAAACTGTTGAAACACTTGAAACAAAAGCAATATATGAGCTGAGTTTCAATCCCTCATAGGTAGGCTG
>JBMFMQ010000190.1:0-698 GCA_049970595.1 Candidatus Ratteibacteria bacterium
GGAAGGGATTTTTTTAATTTTTATCATCATATTACTAACCTGTCCCGGTAAAGTAACATTTGGAACCTGTGTCCACCAGAAAATATCTTCCGTCTCTTGTCCCTCTTCTATTTCTACATCATTAAAATATAATTTTTCTACTTTTATTTCATTTTTACTATTATTGTTTAAGAAAAAATGAAGTGTTCCAGGGTCAAGAGAGTGAACTTTTTTGAAATAATAATCTATATCTACCTCTTCACCATAGATAACCAAACATATAAAAAAACAAAGTAAATATTTACTGAACCCCATTATTTTTATTTTACCTTTTTCTTTTCAAATTTTTTCATATTATGCACAATTCGGGAACATGGGTAACACTTTTCCTTCAAATTTTTTAAGCAAAAAATTTATAGGTATATCATAACCAAGTGCCTGATGTGGTCTTTTAAAATTATATTCTATTAAATATTCTACCATATTTTTATTAAAAAATTCAACATCATCTGTATAATTCCCTAAATTAAGAAATTTCACCTCTCTCGTCTTTATAAATCTCTCAACTTCTGCATTATCTTTTGGTCTTCTTTCCCTTGTCCAGTATTGTTCTATCCCATTATCTGTCTGGAAAATTTTCTCTTCTACCTTTATCCCCCCAATTACTTCCAAAAGTTTAATCCCTAACTCCGCAGTTTTTAAGTAATATGTAGGTTTAA
>JBMFMQ010000191.1:0-670 GCA_049970595.1 Candidatus Ratteibacteria bacterium
TTATAAGTCTAACTTTCTTTTCTCTTCTAAAATCTTTTAGTTGTTTTTCTCTTGTTATTGCATTAATTGGATCATTGAAAATCTCATAGTATACAAGTTTATTAACATTATACTTCTTTGTAAAACCATCAATGAATTTATTCTTATGTTCATATGTCCTACGTTTTAAATCATTAGTAATACCAACATATAGAACATTGTTATATTTGTTTGATAGGATATACACATAGAATTTCTTTTCTTCCATTTTAAAGTGATTATATTAAAAACTATTGAAATTGAAAAGAGGAGATTGCTCACTTACTCGAAGGGGTAAAAGCCCCCTTCGAACTACCCCAAAAGAGGAGATTTCTCAGTCGCTTACGCTCCTTCGGAATGACAAACAGAAATCTGTTTTGGAATGGCTACTTTTGAATTATTGGAAGAACTTTCAAAAAGCAAAAATTTTTGAGATAAATAGTTTTAATAAAAATTAGTTTTGCCAAATCCTCAATATTTTTTATAATTAACAAAGGAGGTGAAGAAATGAAAAAAATAATTACGATAATTCTAATGTTGGTTCTTGCTTTTGGATTGATTGTTGATGTTAAGAGCGCAACGGCTGGGACTTACTATAAATTTACTCCTGTAAATGATGGCTTGTATGGAACAAATGTAACTTGTATTGAAA
>JBMFMQ010000192.1:0-636 GCA_049970595.1 Candidatus Ratteibacteria bacterium
CTTTTAAAGCTGGATAATTATCAATATTAAGGTTTAATGCTGGGAATGTTCCAATTATCCACAATCCAGCCCACTTATAATAATACTTTCCAATGTCTCTTCCCCTTAAAACTGGTTTTATTATCTCTTCCGTTCTTTTTCTCTCTTCATCTGTTTTGCAATTTGCCAAAATTTTGTCTCTTGTCTCAGTGTCAATTATAAACGCTTCATTAAAACCTGTTATAATTCCAATATAAATATTTAAACCCCAATCCTTTAACGGTATTCCTTTTTCTTCTATTTTCTTTTTAAGGGCTAATACTTTATCATCTGCCAAAGTCCAAACAGAATCCGATAAATCTTCCTGTCTCATCACAGACGCATTTCTATTAAAATAACCATACAAATCTTTCCCGTCAAAATCATCTGAAACATTCAAATAGAAAAACTTGTTAACATTAGCAGAAGGCTTCTTTTCAAAAACTACAATGTTTGTATCAACTGTAGCATCAAAAACTTTGTAACCGCCAAAGTCAACAATCTCTTTCAATATCGTTTTTTCTTTCAAGAATTTCCTGAGTTTTTCTCCATACTTTGCTCTCATCCACTTGTTAGATGAGATAAATGTGAGGATGCCGCCATCTTTAAGCAAATCAT
>JBMFMQ010000193.1:0-629 GCA_049970595.1 Candidatus Ratteibacteria bacterium
GCGGAACAACAACCACTTTAACTGGAGCTTTAAAAGAAGCTTTAAACAAAGAAAATTTAGGAATTAAAGTTTTAGGAGGAAAAGGTTCAACAGCAAGGAAAGTTCCAGATGAAATAGAAAAAATTTCTGATGAATTCAATTTTTCAACTCAAAAAATTGAAAGTTTAAAATATAAAGATAGGGTTTTAAAAAGAGAAAATCAAGAATTTTTTGCTTGTGTAAAAGAGAGAAATCCTGAAAAATATGCTATTTTAAATTTAAACAATACAAAAATTGAAGTTCCTTTTGATGAAAAAGATTCTTGTTATAAAATTTCTTTTGATCCTAGTAAATATTGGTCTAAAGAGGGAATTGTTAAAGGAGAATTGATTGTTTCTGATAAATATAACAATATAAGTAAGGAAAATGTTAGCTTTTTAGTTAATTTGGAAAGCCCAAAAATTGAGAATTTAAGTGTAAATAGAAAAGATGTTGGAATTTATGAAATTTCTGCTTTAATAAAGGATGAAAATTTAAAAGATGCTTTTATTTTGATTGACAATAATAAAATTGATCTAAAGCAAGATAATGGTAAATTTTCTTCTCAAATTAAAACTTTGAGAGATTTGGAATTTAAGCTTTGTGCTTTA
>JBMFMQ010000194.1:0-616 GCA_049970595.1 Candidatus Ratteibacteria bacterium
TCCGCATTCTTTCACAGCGGATTCTATATGAGGAGAAAAATTTTTAGAGGGTATTGAAAATTTGTAAAACCGTCATGACTAAAAACAATTAATCAACCTATTGTTAAGTGTGTAAGAAAAAATATATTCGTACGAATATTAAAAATTCTTTAAATTTATGGAACTTTTTTGATGGGGTTTTGTATCTAATATGTGAGAGGAAAATTTTTAGGAATTTTTTTAAACCACTTGACGGAAGAGTTTGATAAAATGTAGTGAAAAGAGATATTGGAAGTTTGAAAAAAAGGAGAGAACTCAAGGAAAAATAGTTTTAAAATATCTCCTTGGGGTAATAAGAGGAGCGGAATCTCCCTCGGAAAGGTGAGTGATGCTTTGAAACGAGGGCAAGGCTCCGGGTATAAGGAAGGTGAAAAGGGGAAAAAGAAAAGCGAAAAGAAAGTAAAACAAATTTAAAAAGAAATTTTAAGAAAATGGAAATTAAAATAAAATCTTTAATAAGGAGGGTAAAATAAAGAAAATTGTCTTGGCAATGACCATGATATTTTTAGTGGTATTTTTTGTGAGAATCTATTTAGTAGAGGGCGCAAGTGGTCAAGCACCTGGTTACAACTTTGCG
>JBMFMQ010000195.1:0-615 GCA_049970595.1 Candidatus Ratteibacteria bacterium
ATACAATAAAGAAATTAAACCAAGATTAGTTAAGTTAGCAAAAGCGGATAGTATTTCTTCTCAACCCATTGCACTTATAGAAAAAAATATATTAAATAAACCTAATTTAATTCCTGACTTCTTATTTTCAAAAATAAACTGGGATGAAATATTTTTTAAAATATTAGAATTCAAATTTAATTCTAAAATGTATAATATAATTATATCCCCTGAAAAATTCGAAGAATTAAAACAGAAATTATTCTATGATAAATCTCCAGGATATGAATTGTTAATAGATCAATCTTTACTTAATGAAAATAATATTGATATAATAAATGATATAATTTATGAAATTTTTAAAAATTATTTAGAATCATTTTATAATAAAAAAATTAGAGAAAAACTTTCTTCGATTAATAATATATATAAATTAGATAAATTTACCATGGATAAAATACCAGATCATTATTTGTTATATGGGGTTCAAGATTTAATAAATAAAATACCAAATATTATTTCTAAGAACAATTATTCACAGCTTAATTTAAATAACATAAATATTAATTTTATATATGAAGATCTTTTATTATATGAACCTTTGATTTATTACAACGAAAATCATAGTTATTATAC
>JBMFMQ010000196.1:0-599 GCA_049970595.1 Candidatus Ratteibacteria bacterium
CTAATTTTAATTTAAAAAGCTATTTAAAAAGCTTTAAAAATTTATCCAAAAGACTTAAATAGCTATTTGCTAATTTCCATAACAAAAGGTAGCTTTGCTTTACAATATTTGCATCTTCCTTGCTCATCAATATTAATTTCTAAGGTTTCAATCCCATACCTTCTAACAACAACTTTTCCGCAGGAAGGACAGTAAGTATTTTCGAGTTCATGCCCAGGAACATTTCCAATATAAACAAATTTTAAACCTTCTTCCTTAGCAATTTTTGCATGTTCTTCTAAAGTTTCTATAGGAGTTGGAGGTAAATTTCTTAATAAATAATGTGGAAAAAACCTAAGGAAATGAATTGGTGTGTTTTCCCCTAAATTTTCAACAATCCATCTAACAAGCTTTCTAGCATCTTCCAAATTATCTCCAATTTTAGGAATTATTAAGTCTGTAATTTCAATGTGAAATTTTGCTTCTTTCATTAAAAGCAAAGTTTGAAAAATTTCTTCTTCTTTTGGAACGCTCATGTACTTCAAATAAAATTCTGCATTCCCGTTTGCCTTAAAATCGACAGTAGCTGCATCTAAAAATTTTTTCATCAATTCAATAGC
>JBMFMQ010000197.1:0-596 GCA_049970595.1 Candidatus Ratteibacteria bacterium
AAACAAGATAAAGAGAAAGATGTTAAGATTAATAACGGTCAGGTTGCGTTTCTTAATATGCTTATTACTTCTGACTTTGGTCCGAGGACAGTTTTTGGTATGCCTGATTTTCATTATGGAATAGATATATCTTTAAAAAATCCTTCAGTTGCAAAAGGTTTAGATGTAGCTGCTTTGTATGATGGGAAAGTAGTTAAAGTGATAACTGGACGGAAGGAAGGGAATGTTGATAAAAATAGTAAAGATGCTGGTAATTTTGTAGTGATTGAACATACATTACCAGGTGTTGGTAAGTTTTACAGTATGTATGCACATTTAGACAATGTTAATGTTAAGGTTGGGCAGGAAGTTAAAGCAGGGCAGAACATAGGAACTCTTGGGAATACGGGCAGGGTTACAGGCCCACACTTACATCTTGGTATTTATGTAAAAGATGCGAAAATACTTGAAAAAATACTTGAAAATTTGCCGAAGGAACTACAAAGTAAAGAAAGTTATGCTTTTGACAGTAAATACAAAAGATATTTTATAGACCCTGTAAAATTTATAAAAGCTTTTAAAGATTTAGGTTTTGCTTACGATATAAAGAATGGGGG
>JBMFMQ010000198.1:0-594 GCA_049970595.1 Candidatus Ratteibacteria bacterium
TTACGGTTTAGATATTGTAATAACAAGGTCGACAAACAATTATGGACCTTATCAGCATCCAGAGAAATTTATTGCTAAGACAATAATTTATGCTTTGCTTAATAGAAAAATTCCAGTTTATGGTACTGGTAGAAATGTAAGAGATTGGCTTTATGTTGAGGATAATTGTGAGGCTATAGATTTAGTTTTACATAAAGGAAAAAAAGGAGAAGTTTATAATATTGCTGGTAAACAGGAATTGAAAAATATAGAGGTTGTTAAGATGATTTTAAAATTAATGAATAAACCAGAAAGTTTAATAGAATTTGTTAAGGATAGACCAGGACATGATTTGAGGTATTCTTTGGATATTTCTAAAATTGAAAAGCTTGGATGGAAACCAAAAACAAAATTTGAAGAAGGAATTAAAAAAACACCTACAATAGTAGTTGAAAATGGAGAATTAAAAACATTCTTACATAACACTTACACCAGTAATAAATTAAAAAGTCAAAATACGGCAAATGCAAGACGTTATGGTTTTGTAAACCCAATTAAGGTTGGCCCTGCTAATTTTTATTTAAAACCAACTGATAAAAGCTTACAAGATTTAAT
>JBMFMQ010000199.1:0-591 GCA_049970595.1 Candidatus Ratteibacteria bacterium
CTGGCAAAAAAATCTGTCTTTTTAAGTTGGCCAGAAATAATCTTAACAACTTCTTTTAAAACGTAATCTCCTGTATCATGTCCATAAATATCATTTACTTTTTTTAAATTGTCTATATCAAAAAGTATTACACTTAAAGGGTAACCAAATCTCTGACTAATTTTTGCCTCATATTTTATTTTTTCTATAAATGCCCTTCTATTAGCGATACCTGTCAAAGTATCAGTTTCTAAAATTTTTTTAAGTTTTTCTCTATACTCAATTTGTTTCCAAAAGTAAATATATAAAATTGAAAACACTAAAGTAAGTAAAAAAGTAGTTGTTAAAAGGACAATAATGAAATTATATCGGAGGTATCCAAAAATTTTATCAGGTTTATAGATAACAAAATAAGCTTTAGTTTTACCTTCACAGTCTTTAACACAAATAAAAGAAATTAAATAGTTTTTATCCTTTATTTTAAGATTTATAGAAAAATTTTTTCCATTTTTAAAGTTCTTTTCTACTATTTTAAACTTATTTTTATCTATGTTTTGAATTTCCTTTTTTATTATTTGAGCCTCTTTACTAAAGATTTTTACATCTTTTTCT
>JBMFMQ010000200.1:0-589 GCA_049970595.1 Candidatus Ratteibacteria bacterium
GCAGTTAAGTTTGGAAATAGATTTTTTGTTAAAGGCTCAGATTTATTAAAAGTCTTTCAACCCGACGGAGAACCTAAAAAAATTGTTTTAAAAGTTCAAAAATAAATCAGCAGGAATTTCATCTAATCTTTTTTCAGCAATTTTTATATAATCGGGATTAACTTCAATTCCAATGAAATTTCTTTTTAACTTTTTAGCAACAACAGCCGTAGTTCCACTCCCCATAAAAGGATCTAAAACAATTCCATTTGGAGGACAGCTTACTTTAATTGGGATTTCGCATAATTCTTCTGGAAATACGCTAAAATGATCAACAGAAAGATTATATTTTTTTACAAAATTATTAGGTTTAATAGAAATAAGCCAAATAGATGGCAAGTTTTTTCCCTTAACAAAAAGGGAAATTCCCTCTGAAGCATCTTTACCCTGATATATTTTCATTCTGTTTTTAAAATATTCTTCTATCTCCTTTGCACTTGCTCTATATCCTGGTTGCCCTGCTTTTCTTATAGCATCACGAACACGGCGATTAAATTTTAACAATTCTTCTAAATAATAAGGATTAGATTGTATTTTTTTTAAAGTTGTT
>JBMFMQ010000201.1:0-576 GCA_049970595.1 Candidatus Ratteibacteria bacterium
TCTTTATCGTTTTCAGCCTACCTATGAGGGATTGAAACTACACATAAATTCAGTTTGTACTGGAATACTATGAAAGTTTTCAGCCTACCTATGAGGGATTGAAACTCAAGTGGAGTATCTGAATTTACAAGTGAAAAATCTGGTTTTCAGCCTACCTATGAGGGATTGAAACTAAAGAATACAGCAGATACTCCTCTATTGGAGGAGGGTTTTCAGCCTACCTATGAGGGATTGAAACCATTAAAAGAAGCAAGGGAAATGTTAAAAAAAAACGTTTTCAGCCTACCTATGAGGGATTGAAACGTAGGAAGAGCAGAAAGTGAATGTGCAAGTTGGGAAAAAAAGTTTTCAGCCTACCTATGAGGGATTGAAACTATTCCCCTTGATAGCGGTTAGAATATAACTTTAAGGAATTTAGAGTTTTCAGCCTACCTATGAGGGATTGAAACTCTATTCTTTTCATAACACATCCTTTTTTTTCAGTCAGTTTTCAGCCTACCTATGAGGGATTGAAACTAGTGATTTTCTGATTATATTCTTCATTCTTTCCCCGCATGTTTTCAGCCTACCTATGAG
>JBMFMQ010000202.1:0-569 GCA_049970595.1 Candidatus Ratteibacteria bacterium
CATTCTTGCCCTGAAAGGATAGTGAGGGTTAGCATCCCCCAAAAAGTTTTGAGGTGCAAGACCAAAGGATAAATTTATAAATAAAATTATTATTATAATTGCTATTGCTTTATTTAATTTGGTTCTGTTTATTTTAATTTTTTTAATATTGTTAGAATTTTTAATTAAAAGAAATCTTTTATTCACAAATATCTCAAAAATTATAGTCAAAATTAAGATATCCTCTATTACAATAAATGAAAAATAGAATGACGTTATGGTATTTCTAAACATAACGTTAAGAATGCCGTTGGTAGAAATTAAAATATATAGGAAATTTCCAAAGGGGCCTTTAAATCCGGCACTACGCATTTCACCGCTACACCGGGAATTCCGCCGACCTCTCCCTGCCTCAAGTCCAGCAGTTTGGAAGGCAATTCTACGGTTGAGCCGTAGGATTTCACCTTCCACTTACCAGACCGCCTACGGACCCTTTACGCCCAGTAATTTCGCGCAACGTTCGGGACCTACGTATTACCGCGGCTGCTGGCACGTAGATAGCCGTCCCTTAATCCTGGGGTACCGTCATT
>JBMFMQ010000203.1:0-562 GCA_049970595.1 Candidatus Ratteibacteria bacterium
GCTTTATTTTTTACAATCTCTAAAAGTTCAAACCTCATCGAACCTCCAAGTCTTTCTCTAATTTTAAAATCATCTTTTTTATTATAATCTCTTCTGGATAACCTTTAAAGTCAGTTTGAATACGATAAATTTGAAAATTTTTTTCTTTATCTACTACAGTCAGTCTTATATAACCATCAAAATCTGCTCCAAAAGCTTTAACCTGTGGGTTGTTGCACTGAGTTAAATACTTAGAATATACAACCAGAGAAAACTTACAATTTTGGTTTAATAAATTTTTATCTAAGTATTTTAAAATCTGATGTTTTAATAGAGTATCGCTACTTTCGATAGACAGACATTTTATCTTTCCTACATAACTTTCATCGTAAATTTTTGAATAAAAAGGTTTTTCACAAGACAAAATTAAGATGAAAAGGATTGTTGTTAAGTATTTTAAAAAGCCCCCGTAAAAAGGGGGTATTTTTTTATTAATCACCTTCAATGAACGGCTTTAGATATTTTGCTCTGTTTGGATGTCTTAACTTTCTTAAGGCTTTTGCTTCTATCTGTCTTATTCTTT
>JBMFMQ010000204.1:0-554 GCA_049970595.1 Candidatus Ratteibacteria bacterium
ATATAAGTTTCAATCCCTCATAGGTAGGCTGAAAACTTTCAACTTCAATCACATCTTCATCAATGAGAGAATTGTTTCAATCCCTCATAGGTAGGCTGAAAACTTCTTGCTGTGCTTTCATATAATCTACTAACCATTTAGGTTTCAATCCCTCATAGGTAGGCTGAAAACTGTAGGTCATTTAGAACAAGCATATTCTAACATTAAGGAGTTTCAATCCCTCATAGGTAGGCTGAAAATAAGAACTATAAGTGACATACATGGGAAAAAAGTTCTTATTGTGTTTCAATCCCTCATAGGTAGGCTGAAAACTAACTTCTAATCCTACAATGTTTTCCACACCAGAAAAGTTTCAATCCCTCATAGGTAGGCTGAAAACTTATTCGATAAATAGCTACATTGTCTTTCAAAGAAAGTTTCAATCCCTCATAGGTAGGCTGAAAACGATTTCCAGAAGAGTGGCATGAAAGAATTAGTAAAATGTTTCAATCCCTCATAGGTAGGCTGAAAACGACCCATTTCCAATAGTTGAAAGATTAACTATTGAAGATAGT
>JBMFMQ010000205.1:0-553 GCA_049970595.1 Candidatus Ratteibacteria bacterium
TAGCAAGGCTTTCAAGTATGGCATATGATGAGGATTCTTTGTATGATGGAAAAAGCATTAGGTGTGATCTTGCAACATAATCCATAAGCAATTCATCATCTATAAAACCCAAAAACTTAACATTATCTTTTTTAATTTCTTTCAAGAGATAAGATTTAGATCCCTCCCCTGCAATTAAAAGGTCAATTTCATTAGGTAATCTTTCAGCCACATACCTAACAGTTTCAACACCCTTGTCCTCTTCATGTCTTCCAAAAAATATTACTGTAAACTTATCAAATTTATTCTTCCTTTCACTTATTTCTCCCAGAAATGTATTTTCAAGAAGGAATATATTTTTATTTTTTATTACATTTATTTGTGAATTATTTAATAAATGTATTTTATCAAATTTTGGTATTAATTTTTTAATTAATCTTTTATCAAAAAATCCCTCTGGATTTATTAGTTTTGGATTATGAAATCCCCATATCTTTGTTCCTTTCAATGATAAAATTTTTTTAACAAAATAATAATATGCTGATGGTGTATAAATGATATCTGAATCTGCATT
>JBMFMQ010000206.1:0-545 GCA_049970595.1 Candidatus Ratteibacteria bacterium
ACTTCCACAGGAAAACGCAAAGGAAGCAGCAATAGTAGAAGGTTTAAACGTTTACGGTTTTAAAAATCTAAAAGAAATACTGGACTTTTTAAACGGAGATTTAGAAAAACAGCCAGAACAGGTAGATTTTGAAAAAGTTTTAGAATGTAATCTTGAGAAATTTGGAGACTTTGCAGAAGTAAAAGGACAGTATGCAGTAAAAAAAGCCCTTGAGATAGCGGCGGCAGGTTTCCATAACCTTCTGATGATAGGCTCTCCCGGTTCCGGAAAAACGATGCTTGCAAGAAGGTTTGTCTCTATCCTTCCACCATTAAGCTTTGAAGAAGCGATAGAAATCACAAAGATACACAGCGTAGCAGGTATCCTAAAAGACAGTATAGTAAGATGCAGACCCTTTAGAAGCCCACACCATACCATAAGCGATATAGCACTGATAGGAGGAGGAAGTTATCCAAAACCGGGAGAAGTCTCACTGGCACACAACGGCGTCCTGTTTTTAGACGAACTTCCAGAATTTAAAAAATCTACGTTAGAAGTTTTAAGAC
>JBMFMQ010000207.1:0-542 GCA_049970595.1 Candidatus Ratteibacteria bacterium
ACCGAAAGAATTTTCCTATCTCTTATTCATGGTTACATAACCCTACAGATGGAGAGGCACCTTACGAAGCAGTACAAATGTATCAATTATATCCACTAATTTTAAATGGCAGTGATGATTTCTTCTATCCTCAAAGCTTCCCAATTATTCGTATAGCTGACCGAAGGCCATGAAGAATTTACCTTTTAAGAAGAGTGGAGTAAAGACATAGGAGGGACAAAATGAAAATAAAAATTTTTTTAATTACATTTGTTTTGATTTTAATTATATTTGGCTTCTTTGCCTATTTCTATCTTTCAAGGGGTACAATTTCAATTTCTTCAAACCCATCAAGTGCAAATGTTTATATTAACGGAAAATTTGTAGGAACAACTCCGTATGAAACGAAACTATTTAAAGGAAAATATGAAATAAGAATTGTAAAAGATGGTTTTGAGGAATACTCAGCTACCGTGGATATAAAAGGAAATAAAAAAGAGATTATTTCTCCTAACTTAGAAAAATTGGAATATCTTCTTTTAGTAAGACAAAATAAATTCTAC
>JBMFMQ010000208.1:0-542 GCA_049970595.1 Candidatus Ratteibacteria bacterium
CTTCTAACTCGGTATCACTTTTATTAACCAAACATTTTTCCAAGTTATAATCAGATATGAAAATTTCTGGCTTATTTATTAAATCAATATCATATAAATTTTCATCTTTTTTTCCTTTTTCTTTAAGCAAATCCTTCGGAACAGGGAAATATAAGATATCTTCTAAAGCAAGTAATGGACCCTTTATTTTCAAACTTCCTTTATTTTCAAGCGTTCCAAGGTCTTCTTTTAGTTCTCCTTTTTTAAATTTTTCTAAATTTCCCCATTCAAAAATAAGCCATGTTCTAATTGCTCCATAAACCGTTGATGGATATGGAGGAAAGACAGGATTTGCCCAGGTTTCAGCACCCATTGAAAATGGTCTTCCATCTCTAAAAAATAATGTATCAAGCGGTTTAATCTTATAAAACATTTATTCCCCCTTATTCATAAAACTTGCAATTTCAAGAAGATTTGTGAAGTTATCTATATCTCCTCCTGTCCGCCAGAAAAGTAATTTTGCTTTATTGTAGAAATCTTCAATGATTTTTCTTTTCTCTTCC
>JBMFMQ010000209.1:0-541 GCA_049970595.1 Candidatus Ratteibacteria bacterium
CACGCAGCTTTTAATATCTAAAGGTTATGAGGTTTATGGCATTGTAAGAAGAAATTCTGCAAAAAAGCTTGGAACAATGGAATTTCTTCCTGATGAAATGAGAAGAAGTGTGACCTTATTTGAGGGAGACATAATGGATACAAATTTTATTTATAAGACAATAGAAAAAGTTAAACCTGATGAAATCTATCATCTTGCTGCCCAGAGTTTTGTTGCTTATAGTTTTTCAAATCCAAGCTATACATACGATGTGAATATTGGAGGCACATTGAATGTTGTAAATGCTGTAAGAGAATATTCAAAAAATTCCAAGCTTTATTTTGCTGGAACATCCGAGTTATTTGGCAAACCTACTAAAATTCCACAAAATGAGGAAACTCCATTTTATCCTAGAAGCCCCTATGCAATATCAAAGCTTGCAGGATTCTGGACAGTAAAGATGTACAGGGATGCATATGATCTTTTCATGAGCAACGGTATTCTTTTCAACCATGAGAGCGAGGTAAGGGGTCCTGAGTTTGTTACTAGAAAGATTTCAATG
>JBMFMQ010000210.1:0-539 GCA_049970595.1 Candidatus Ratteibacteria bacterium
GAATGACTTCAATGTTTAATGGTTCTTCTTCGTCAATAAGTTCATTTACAACAATGTTTGTTAGGTAGTTAGCTGTTTCTACCCCAAATTCATGTGTTGCAATTCCTGCCTTTTCAATTGCTTTAGTTATCTTCTCTTTTTCAAAAGGCACAATTCTTCCATCTCTTTTTTGGACAAATTTTATCATTTCTATCACTCCTTTATATGCATAGGATAAGAGAAATTGGTCTAAAATCAAATACTCTATAAAAATAATCTTTAAAAACTTAAGTTTAACAAAGTTTCTTTTTAAAAAATTGTAAAGCTTCGGGGCGCTTTAAAACGTCAAATTTTTCGAAAAAAATACCAAAAATATAAAATTACCCTAAAAACCTCTTGACATAAAGTAAAATTCGTATATATTAGAATTAAGCAAGTATTTATGCTGTGTTATTGAAAGATACTGCATAAATACTTGAAAATAGCGTTATTAAGAAAGGAGGTGAAAATTGATGAACAAGCCAGAACTCATTACAGCAATTGCTGAGAAGACTGGGATG
>JBMFMQ010000211.1:0-539 GCA_049970595.1 Candidatus Ratteibacteria bacterium
ATTGCTTGAGATTTTGAAAAAAGATCAGTTTTCTTCTGCTTTTTATCAAAAAGATAAAGAAACTTCTCTTTCTCTTTTTTCTAGAGAGGTGACATCATGAAAGGGTGGGGGGGTTATCAATTGAGTTTTTTTAATATTTTTAACATAAGTGTTTTAAATCTTTCAATTTTAATAACTGTAGCATTTATAATAATTATTACAGTTCTGACTACCTTGATAATTTACAAAAACAATCTGAAAAATGAAAAAAAATGGTATTTTTTGATTATAATATTCTTTTTTATAGGTACAGTGTCATATTTATTTATTACACCTTTTACATTATCCGAAAGAATCGCATATTTCATAATGGTACCAATAGGGGTTCTTGTATCGATGTCCTTACATATAGAAAAAATAAAATGGAAAAAAATCTTAATAATAGTTATTTCAATTATTCTCATTTCTGTTTCATACCAGGCATATTTAGGAGATATAAATTATTACAAAGCACCTTCATATCTTGCAGAAGTGGGTGATTTTATAAACTTACATTCTGG
>JBMFMQ010000212.1:0-538 GCA_049970595.1 Candidatus Ratteibacteria bacterium
GATGGTAGAAAACCTGATGAAATAAGACCAATTACATGCATGGTGGGAATATTACCAAGAGTTCATGGTTCTGCTTTATTTACAAGAGGAGAAACACAGGCACTTGTTGCAACAACTCTTGGCACTTCAGAAGATGAACAAAAAGTTGATTCTCTTGAAGGAGAAATATTTAAAACATTTATGCTTCATTATAATTTCTTGCCATTCAGTGTAGGAGAAGTTAAGCCCTTACGAGCACCTGGAAGAAGAGAAATTGGTCATGGATATCTTGCAGAGAGAGCTCTACAGTATGTAATTCCTTCTAAGGACGAATTTCCATATACCATAAGAGTTGTATCAGACATTCTTGAATCAAATGGTTCATCCTCAATGGCAACTGTATGCGGAGCAAGTCTTTCTTTGATGGATGCAGGAGTTCCAATAAAAGCTCATGTAGCAGGGGTTGCGATGGGCCTCATTAAAGAGGACGATGAAGTTGTGATACTTACTGACATACTCGGGATGGAAGACCATTATGGTGATATGGATTTCAAAGTAG
>JBMFMQ010000213.1:0-530 GCA_049970595.1 Candidatus Ratteibacteria bacterium
ATATGTCTCAAACAAGAAATAAAATAATTGTATTAAGCGCAATAATCATTGTTATTGCTATAATTATTGTAGTATATTTTCATAAAAATCAATTTTTATTAAGAAAACCTACTTTAACTACAACAACTACAACTATTATCCTCCAATTTCTCAACAAGAATTATGGTACCAAGAATGTTTAAGATATATTAATCAACCACAAGAAATTACTAATTTTGAAGGCAAAAAAGTAAGTTTTGTTCCTCCTCAAATCTTTTGTGAAATAAATAGTAACGAAGTGCAACTCATCTCTTCAAATGAAATAACTTCTTGTTTAAAATCTAATAAAACTATTATTACTATTTTAGATGCCACTAAAGTATTTACTTCCAAATACCTTCCTTCTTTAAAAAAGAAAGATTTCCCATCTTTAAATTCTCCTTTAAAGGTTTGTCTTAATTACGGCCCCCTATCTTTAACTGATTTTTACATTTTCCCCAATAACTTTTAAATAACACCCAAATAAATGCTTGTGCCGATTATCCTGATAT
>JBMFMQ010000214.1:0-525 GCA_049970595.1 Candidatus Ratteibacteria bacterium
GTGTTGTTAAGAATGATCTTGATAATATTCTATAAGACGAAGAGACATTTTTATGTCGACCTGTAATAGCGCAAAAACTATGCCCCATCGACATAATGATATTTAGAAAATTATACTTTAACTTAAACTTTTTATTTCTGTATTTTTTAACTTTAATAATTCTTTAAGATCAGTCATTTGAATAAAAAAACTTGAAAATTGCAAAAATTAAATATAATATAATTGATACTTTTTTGCTGTTTTTAGAGTACCTTACAGGGATTGAAACAGTTTTTTCTTTTCCAATAATTATCACTTCACCTTGTTTTTAGAGTACCTTACAGGGATTGAAACATAATTTTGGCAATCCTCGGTATTGTTGTTGCTATTGTGTTTTTAGAGTACCTTACAGGGATTGAAACTAATGTAAGAGTAGAAATAAGATTACTCCAAGAACCAAATGTTTTTAGAGTACCTTACAGGGATTGAAACTTGCTAACACCTCCCTTTTAAATATTTACCTTTTCAGTTTTTAGAGTACCTTAC
>JBMFMQ010000215.1:0-517 GCA_049970595.1 Candidatus Ratteibacteria bacterium
AGAGGTTCAGAGACTAGTTGAGCTATCCACAGCAAAGTACAATAACTGGGGCAGTCTCTCAAGTGACTTGTGGAACCAGGTGAAGGGAATACTCAAGGACAGTAAGGTGCCAACCACTCATTGGGGTCTCTACAGAAGCCTCACCCTAAGACTCTACAGCCTCAAGAGGAAGGGTGCCCCAGAAGATCAGCTTACTGCTGAGGCTGAGGCATTCCAGGAGAAGACTGGTCTCCCACCAGAGGTAGTTGAGAAAGTCGTTAATCTTGTGAAGGGATACGCACCAACCAAGACAGGTTAGTGAAGAAAAAAATCCTTATCCTTTAAAAAAAATCTTTTTTTTCTCTTTTTTCAATCTCTTATATTCGATGAGTCGAAGCCTTGTAACGCTATTGGTCTATGCCCCGTTTCTAGAGCTATCTTCACGAGGTAGTCTATGAGCTCATCCTCACTTACATCATTCTTTCCAGTCCATTCGACGACTATGTTCTTTCCAGGAAATCTCTTAACAAGTTCAAGC
>JBMFMQ010000216.1:0-516 GCA_049970595.1 Candidatus Ratteibacteria bacterium
CTGTAATATATCTTATAGAAAGATCAACAGCAGCTATAATGGCTTCATCAGAAATCTTTACACCATGATGAATTTCATATTTCTCCTTTAATCCTCTTAATATGGCTATTGTATCTTCTCTTGATGGTTCTTCAACTAAAACAGGCTGGAATCTTCTTACTAATGCAGGATCTTTTTCAAAATAAAGTTTATAATCTCTAAGTGTTGTAGCACCTATTGCTTGTAATTCTCCCTTTGCTAAAGATGGTTTTAATAAATTAGATGCATCTATAGCACCCTCTGCAGCACCAGCGCCAACTAAAATATGTGCTTCATCAATAAATACTATAAACTTCCTTGGGTTTGCTTTAATCTCTTTTAATATTGCTTTTAATCTATCTTCAAATTCTCCTCTATATTTTGCACCTGCTACCAATGCTCCAAGATCTAAAGATATTATCTCTTTTCCTTTTAATGAATCTGGTACTTCTTCATTAACAATTCTTTGTGCTAATCCTTCAACTATTGCAGTTTTAC
>JBMFMQ010000217.1:0-516 GCA_049970595.1 Candidatus Ratteibacteria bacterium
AGATAAACTAAAAGAGATGATAGAAGAATAAGATTTTTTTTTGACAGTCAAAAAAAACTTTAAAGGAGGTATGTAAAAATGAAATATGAATATAGACAAAACAAAGATGGAAAGATTGCAATCTTTGACTTAGAAACTGATAATCAAATCTCAAATTGGTTTGATTATATAGAGATGTATGAAACAATATACTTAGGAAAAAAAGGAAGGAAATATGCTATTTTTGATGTAAATAAAAACCAGATATCAGATTGGTATGATGAAATACTTACAAGTCCTTTCTTCTTCCAAGATGATAAAGAAGAGTATTATATAGGAATAGAAAAGGTAGGAGAAGAAAAGTTAAAATGGGCTATCTATCATCTTAGTGGTAAAAAAGTATCAAAATATTATACATACACGATTAGAAATGTAGAAGACCTGAACTTTGATACTCTCACAGGAACATTAGAAATCAGATATAAAAACGGCAAGACAAGAAAAATAGACTTTGAACCTATACAACCAATCAGAGAA
>JBMFMQ010000218.1:0-511 GCA_049970595.1 Candidatus Ratteibacteria bacterium
ATATAGCTTCATTAGAAGCGACTCTTGCAGAAATAACAAGTGAGCAAAGAGAAGTTCAGAATATGAGCACGCAAACTCTTAATGAAATCTATTCTCTACAAAAGAAACTTTCAGAAAAACAAGTGACTCTTGAAAAACTTCAAAAAAATCTTGATCTTGCAAGGGACGATTATTCAAATGCCTTCAGTCATTATGGTGATTACAGTACAATGCTTTCTCTTAATACAGGAGGACTTCTTGCGAGGATTCCTACGCTTAAATCTCGGCAAGAGCAGCTAATATCGCTTAAGCGTGAATTAGACGAAGCACAGGCTAATTATAATATTGCCTTTTCAATATATAAGGATAATTCGGCACTTGGAAATATTGATATTGGTGGACTCATTGCTCTTAATCCGACTTTAAAAGAGGACCAACTTAAATACCTTTCTTTGAAAAGAGAATTATCTCTTGCACAACAAAAGTATGATTTACTGAAGACAAGTTATAGCCAGGCAAAAATCCTTGGTAC
>JBMFMQ010000219.1:0-511 GCA_049970595.1 Candidatus Ratteibacteria bacterium
TATTTCTGGTGGAGTCAGTTGATAGCATAAGATTAACTCATTTGGTATTTTCTCAATTTTTACATCATTGAAATATATATCTTTTATTTTTAATGGGATAGGAGTTTCATTTTTTAGATATATGTAAATTGTCCCTTTATCCAGTTCATTAACTTTCCTAAAACTTACACCTTCTATACCGCCAAAACAAAAACTCCAATTAAAAATAAATAAAATCAATGCCTTTTTCATCGTAAATATTTACTGAACCCCATTATTTTTATTTTACCTTTTTCTTTTCAAATTTTTTTATATATCTTGGCTATGTATTCACTAATTTATACCTGCATTCTTGTTATTATCTCTCCAAGAAAGTATTTAAAAAAAGAAATTGAATTGCCCCCTTATAAAGATTGTTTTAAACAGATTTTCAGTCTGGATTTACAAGTTTGTTTCTTAAAAGGAGGTTAAACCCTTTTAAAATCCCCAAGTGGTTGAGTTAGTACTTACAAAATTCATCCTTAAGTTTTAC
>JBMFMQ010000220.1:0-511 GCA_049970595.1 Candidatus Ratteibacteria bacterium
GTTTCAAAATCTTCGTCCATTAAGGCTCTTAAAAACTTATGTTTTGATTTTATATGTATCTGGGCTGCTTCTTGTAGTGAAAACACCACTTCAACTGTACTTTCTCTTATTATCTTTGTTTCTTCTTCTAAAGAAAAGTTTAAAAATGGTCTTAAAAGAATAGAAAAATCAAATCCCAACTTTTCTCTTAAAAGCTGGTTATTATCAATGGACTTTGATATTATTTTGTAAACTTCTAATATTATCTCCTCAGAAAAACCTCTTAAAAACAGCCTCTCTCCGGCTTTGTAAACTAAATTTACATACTTTTCGTCTGGATAGCGAAGTAAGTATTTTCTTATGTATCCTTTAAAAGACCTTTTCAGATAAGTTTTATCTTTTTTAGACAGTATCGATAATGCTATATTTTTTTCAAAGAAAGAATCAAACTCTGACAGTATCTTTTCAATAGAATTTTTTAAATCTTCTGCAATACTCTCCCACTCTTCTTTGCTTATATTTTTTTTAAAAT
>JBMFMQ010000221.1:0-506 GCA_049970595.1 Candidatus Ratteibacteria bacterium
CAGAAATACCAACAATGGGGCCGTACCAGGCATAGTAATCATAAGGTGTACCAAGATATCTTGAGGTCTTGTTCGGTTGACCTGAAAAATTTTCATAAACATCTCCATATGTGTCTACATAAAAGATATTCCCATTATTGTCAACAGCGATACCTGAATACCATGTTGAGTTTATGTATAACGTGGCATTATCAGCATATTTTCCTGTTGAAGATTTAGAAAGATTTACAACACTTCCCGTATTATTATTCAGCTGATATTTAATACATGGGGAGATATTTCCAATATTTATAGAATAATTATTAGAAATAATCACATCTGACTCGGTTACGGGTATCTCAAACATTAAAATAAAAACAATCGAAAAAATAATAAAAATTTGAAATATTTTATCCATAGTCTTTAAGGAGGATAAGGAGGATATGTAGATCCTGCAGGTCCAATGTAGTATGTTATATAAATTGTTCCACTATATGTTACGGTAGACGCTGAATCTGGACCGCTCC
>JBMFMQ010000222.1:0-500 GCA_049970595.1 Candidatus Ratteibacteria bacterium
AAGAACTGATTTAGAGCAGTTTAAAATTAAGATGTATTAAATACTGAGAAATGGAAACAAGAGGATGTTTTATAAACGCTTTATTAAGACAGATCGTAAAAGTCAGAAGTTTAGGACATACTTTTATACAATTTCACTAATCTTCAATTCATCCCCACTGAAAAGGATGATCTTCCCTGTACCTTCTCTCCCTCTCTTCAGCCTCTTCCTTGGCTCTAATATTTTTCGGTCTTTCTGGACAGAACCTCAAATGTGCCCACAACGCTTTGTAGGACTTGAATTCACGACCACAAAAATTACACATTGGAACTTTTTCTTTCCCATATTTCAAATATCAAGATCAGTAGAAATTCTCAGAAAAATATTTAAAAAAGGGGTTTTGTCGTATTTATGTTATAATCAGATACGACTAAAACTTTCAAGGTTAGCATGAACAACGATGTTTATAAATATATCGATCTTACTTTTATGGTTGCTAAAAGATCCATGTCTAATAATCG